>DVKJ01000048.1 GCA_018716065.1 Candidatus Pelethosoma merdigallinarum | reverse complement strand
ACTAGATTAATAATTAAAAAGAACTTATAAAGTCCTTAGAGATGTGCTATAATAGACGTGTATAAATGAGAGGTCTATTATGGCTCTTTTCTTATATGTAGTGGCTAAAAGTTTGTGTGTAACATGCCCCAGATGTGGGTATAAACAAACCACCTAGTAAATTGGTGGCACGTTTCATTATAGAAAAGCTTAGTAGACCTTGTGTTTACTAGGCTTTTTTGATTATATAAGGGAGCGTGATGATATGCTAGACATCATTAGGAGGAATTATTATGATTGATTTATGGACTTACTTTATAAATAATGCTTTTAATAAGAAACTTGGAGCTTATGAGAAATACTTTGATATAGTTAATAACACAGGAGGAGTAAAACTTAATGGAACTAAGTTTGAAATATATGATGATGAAGACGCCATTCAAAGTTTTAAAGCATTATTACAACCAAGAAATGATTACTATAAACAAGAAAACATTGAGTTTATTTTAATATGTTATTATCTATATTCATGTGGCTATACTATTGTTGAATTTCCTAACTTTTTAGCTCGCCCTACCGATTTAGAAAGCTTTTCAAATAATGATATTAGACTTAAGGCTAAACAAATTTATGGAACTAATGAATTAGGCTATGTTTCATGGGAGAGCAGAAGAAATTTAATAGACAATCTTCAATTTAAAAAAGAAAATAGTAGTATAGTTAAAGCTAGCCTAAATTTAGAAAACATATTTAAAACAATATCGCCAAGGAATGCAGCTTTTGAAAATATGGAAAGCGATGAAAAATTACAAACGATATGTAATGCTATAGAAAACATGCTTAAAGTTAATGGCAAATTTATAACACTTGATTATAGTTCATATTCTTTAGGCTATATTACTGATGAAATAGTAAAAAACTTTAGAAAAAGAACACAATGTTTTAGACATGCTGATGAACAAAGTATCAAAGAAAGAGAAGCCTTTACTGACATAGAAAAAGACTTCTGTATAAACTTTGGACTAACTATATGCAACCTTATTTATAGAATATTATCTGACACTAAAGAGAGCTAAATATAACTTATATTATTAGTAGACATCTCATACATCAACTCGTCTTCTAAAGTATCATAAGTATTAATTATTTTGCCACTAAGAACAATATTATTTATTTTATAGTAATCTTTTAACATAGTATCTTGATACTCATAGTTATCAATGATACTTTTTTGTTGCTCTAAATCGTATAGAGTATTAAAAATATCATATCTAAACATATAACTAACATCAGCAAGCTTGTTCTCCTTAATATTTATCTTATCAATACTTATTTCTTTTTTATTTGTAGAGTTTATAACTATGTTATCAATATACTTACTTACAATCTTTTGTTTTTGACTATTTGTGAGTTGTTTCCATAAATGATTATGCCTTACAAAATGAGATACTTTTAAATAATAATTAGAATTATAACGAAAGATATTACACGCATTATCAATAGTTAATAAGTTCCTAGACTGATATTCTATATCTGTTAATCTTGTCTCTAGCTCCCTTTTATCAAAAGAAAGTTTATCTAAAGTATATCTTAATTCTTCACTACTTATAATCCCCTCTAAAAGCACATTTTTAGCCTTTTCTTGCTTATTTTCTATATCGTTCAATTCTTTCCTTATATTATCTATTTCTTGCTTATAATCAATGGTTGTAGTGGTAATAAATGTATTATCTAAAAGACTATAAAAATCAAATATATCATCTATCTTCTCTAAAAAAGCTTTCTCTACTCTCTTCTCATTAAAACTAGCTATCTTTTTACAATTATTACATTTATAGTATAGTTGTATGTTACCATTTCTACCAGTAGCACTTAGACAATTTAAAATACTACCACAATGTTTGCAAACTAATTTTTGTCTAAATATATAGTCATATTTTATATAATGACTATGGCTATTTTTCTCTCTTTGCTTTTCTGTTTCTAGCCAAACATCTCTATCTATTATTGGAGGAGCAAAGTCTTTAATTAATATAGGCTCTTGTGTTTTAGAGTATTTTCTAGCCTCATATTCTCCTATATAAATTCTATTACTTAATATTTTATCAATGTAGGTACTATTCCATTTTCTATTATCAACATTCTCAAGAGTAAAGTCTTTAGCTATTCTACAAGCTGATTTTCCCTCTAAATATTCTTGAAATATACGCCTAATAGTAGGTGCCGTTACCTCATCTATTACTAAACATTTATTCTCTTTTTTAAATCCATAAGGACATATAGGGGTATGTTTTGCTTTTAAAGCTCCGTCTATACCTACAATTGTTCTTTCACTACATCTTTCTATTTCTAACTGACTTAAAACTGTCAACATTCTTACAAAGAAACGTCCATTAGCATTACTTGTATTAATTTCTTCTACGGCACACTCTAAACTACAGTTATAGGTTTCTAAAAACTGTACTAACTCTTCTAGGTCTTTAATACTTCTAGTAACTCTATCAAGTTTATATGCTACAATTCTGTTAATACGTCCATTCTTAACGTCATTTAACATACGTTGAAAATGTGGTCTATTAGTATCTTTAGCACTAATTCCCTCATCAATATAAACATCTATTATGTCATATTCCTTATAATCACATAGTTTTCTTAGTCTTTCTTCTTGTTCGCTTAGACTAAAGCCCTCTCTAACTTGGTCTTGCGTACTAACTCTACAATATATTCCTACACGTTCATTAGTTATATAACTATTAACTATTTCTTGTTTTATACGTTCTTTTTCTCTAATACTCATTTTTATGCTCCTTTTCAAGTGCATAAATGATGTTACTAGGCTAATTATTATTTAACATATATTCCCATTTACTAATTGTAAAAGTCTTGTAATACTACACTTATTAATAACTCCTATCTCATTAACAAATATAGTTAAATCACTCCCTAACTCTTTATCGAATATTAAAGCTACTAAATACTTGGTAGGGCCATCACTTTTACTTTTAAATATTACCTTATATGGCTCTATAAATCTAATATTAGTATTTTCTGCCTCAATAAAAGCTCCGTCTAAAAACTGTATATCTAGTTGACGTTTCTTTACACCACTAAGAATTTTGTCTTGTAGTGTTTTAGGAAAAGTTTTCTTGGTAATAAACATATCATCACGCTCCCTTATATAATCAAAAAAGCCTAGTAAACACAAGGTCTACTAAGCTTTTCTATAATGAAACGTGCCACCAATTTACTAGGTGGTTTGTTTATACCCACATCTGGGGCGAGATAAGGGTTTTATACCGTTTAAGAGTAAAAATGTCCTTAGAACAAGTTTATACAAGTTTAGGAGGATATTATGAAATATGAAGAATTAATTGGTCTATCAATAGATCGATTATTCAATTTACAGAAATTAGAGATTAAAAACATAGAACATTACGTAATACGTGATGATCTCTATACAAAGAACGATATATTGAAATCTATAGAAAATATTGTAGTAATTAACTCACAAATTAGATGTAAATTAAAAAAGCATGAAAAAACAAAAAAATAATAATATATACAAAATATTATTACAAAATAAGAGAGTTAATAAATATACAAAACTATTATTATTACTTAACTCACTGAATTATTATGAAGATTACTACATACCTAACAAAAAAATCATGAACATTTTAAAATTACATAAAAAAAATACAATTAAACTATTACATCAACTAGAAGAAGATAAAATGATTCATGTATTTTACAAAAATAAAAAAAGGTTCTTTACCTTTACAGGCGAACCTAAAGAATCTACCGTAGACGTAGATAAAATAAAACAGTCAGAAGAATATCAAGAAGTATTTTCATATGACTGGTTAAGTGATTTTATGGACAAGGAGGAATGATTATTATGTTAGAAGAAATAAAAGAAGAATTACAACAATTAATTGAAAAAGATTCATAACTGAGTCTTTTTTTATACCTTTTAGGTGGTGGCAGATTTACCACCTTTTGGTGGCAATTTTACCACCTTAAGTGGTGGCAATTTGGGTACCAATTTGGTGGTAATTTTACCACCCTATATATAAATATATATAATATATCTACTATTCAATATATTTTTTTTATATATAGTAGAAAAAAAGAAAAAAAATAATAAAAAAATTTGACAATTTCAATACAAGTGATTTAAAATTTTTTTAAAGGAGGAAAGAAAATGGAAAATAAAAAAGAATGTAAAGTTTTTGGTTACGGTAAATATCCAGATAAAGAAACGGGAGAGATGATGTTACGTGTTTTAATCGGAATTAAATCGGAAAACGAAAAATACTATGGTATGATGATCGCACCTGCTATTTTTCTTAAATATGATGAACAATTAGAAGAATCATTAAAATATGCAATTGATAATAAAAATTTAACAAGAACTTATTACACTACTACCGATAACATTATCACTGGTAAAACTAAAGTTGACGCAATCTATGTTGAGAATATCTAGTTTTAAAAAAAATAGTCAAAAAATTTGACAATTTAAAAATAGTAGTCTTATAATGGTTTTAAGTTTAAAAATTTGATTTCATATTGTTGCCTTGATGTTTGTTAAATTAACCTACTTATACTTAAAAAAATAAAAAAACATGATCAAATTTTTAAATTTTGTAAGAGAAAGGTTACGTAACCCCTTTCTCTTATTTTGTTTTTTGAAAGAAGAAAGGAGAATATTATGACGGCACTTTTTACGGCTATTACAGAAGTTGTTACAGAAATTTTAACCTTATTTGGTACTGTATCAACTACTTTAATGAGTAATCCGATTTTTCAATTGACTGTCGGAGTTGTTGTTCTTGGTATCGTAATGAGCTTAGTTTTCACAATGGTTCGTAAATTAAGAAAACGTGGTAGATAATAGAGGAGGATTTATATTATGTTGAATGTTCTTGAAACACCTACAACTGCAATTGGTACATTATTTGATAATGTAACCACCGTTATTACCAATATTTTAACCCTATTTACTACGGTAGGTACTAAATTAATGAGTAATTCATTATTCCAATTAACAATTGGAGTTGTTGTTCTTGGTATCGTAATGAGCTTAGTTTTCACAATGGTTCGTAAATTAAGAAAACGTGGTAGATAAAAAAATAGTCAAAAAATTTGACTTTTTTTTATGCTTAGATTTAAAATTTAGATAAAGGTGTGATTTTATGACTAGTTTTCTATCAGATTTTAATATATTTTTTAATTCGATATTTAATATGATTACGTCATTGTTTAATTGGATGATTGGAACGATACTAGGTGAAATTATATTATTCATGATCATTATTAGTTTATTTATTTCAATTATTTATTTAATTATTAACATGAAAAACTAATGACTTATCAACAATTTATTAATACCACTATAAATATTGTAAATAAACTAATAAATGTAGTACAGATTGTATACAATTATCTAATTAATAATTATTTTTTTAAAACAATAATATATTTTATTTTAATTAGTTTCGTGATAACTTTACTATTTAAAATTTATGATATCGTACTTGATGTTTTTAGAAGAAAAAAGACAAAAGAAACTAAAACAGAAAGGATAGAATAAAATGAATGAAATATTTAAAATTAAACGTAAATTACACTATTTTATAAACTACGCATTTTATTTTCTATTTTTTGCAGTAGGTTATTTGCTAGGTGGTGGTTCGATTGAAAAAATATTGGATTTTTTTAATATTAGTTAGTATTTTCTTTCTTTTCATGGATAAAGCTAATGCCCAAGAATTCATAATTGACGGTAAGACTTACAATATTGATACTGAGAGAACACCTTATTTTTTCGTTTTAACAAATTATGATAATTATTACATTGGTAATGATAAAATAATGACAACTGATTGTACCGAGAATACTGACTCATCACAATTTTGTAGATTTTATAATGATGATGAGTTAATAATTGGTTTAAATATACAAAAAAAATATTTTTTTACAAATCACGATATCAGAAATAAAGATACAAATGAAGTTGTTTTCAAAAAAAATGTTGAGGCGAGTTATGATCAGAATTTAGGATATGATTGGCCGAAAGATTGGGACGGAACAACTGATAATATTTATTTTGATAATCCAAAAAATATAAAAAACAATCAAGAAATAAAAAATTACTTTGAAAGTCATGATATGACAATCGATCAAGCAGAAAATCTATTAAATTACACATTGGAAAAACAAAAAAATATTAATAAATGCAATTATTATATTATTACATATGGTTCTAGTTATGCATACGGTTATGATTACGGATTTTGGTTAAATTGTTTTGAAAATGAAAGTGATGTCGATAAGTATTTCACTTTAAAAAGTCAACATTTCAATAACGGTGGAACTAATGGTCATGAAGATTTTATAATTAATATCTACAATGTAGTTGATTCATCAATTGAAAATTTAGAAAATGCCTACTTCTATTATTATTCTGGTGAAAATATTAGTGAAAGAATAAGAACTCACAAAGAAGCAAGTACATTTAATAGAATTAATAGTTTAACTATTGATGAAGTAGAAAATGATCAAGATGACGATATTGGCTTAAAAAATAATCTACTAATCTCTGGTACATATTCTAATTTTACAAATTATCGATATTATGTACCTGCCGATTCGGACGGGAATTGGAATTATTACAAATATTTCTATTATGGAAATTTAAAAATTATGAATGGAGATATAATTGTCTTTCACGAACCCGAACCTTATATCACATATAAAATAATCGAAACTGACGGTAATGGATCTAATGTAGAATTAACATATCATTACATGAATGATAATTATTATACAAATTATTACAATCATACTTTTGGCTCGTTTTATGATATTAACTTGAATGGATCGGATAAATTTACGATTGAAAAATTAAATCTAGATACAATAATTACCGTTTATATCTACGATGTAAACACAGATGAACAAGTCTATTCAATTGTAATTGACTTAAATAACGTACAGTTAGATTTAAAGAATGATCCATACGTTTTAATTCAAGGATACAATAAAGATAATGTACCTAATTCGGTTAAATATAAATACATGAATACAACTAAAGAAATGAAATGTTTTTGGCAGTTGGGTGGTAAGGAAAAACAAGAAGAAGATTGTTCTGGTGGAACTATGTGGAAACTAAAAAACGCAGATTATAATACATATTTAATTTTATCAATTGAAAAAGATAACGAAGTAATTTATAAAAAAACTACTAATTTAAATTTCTTAGAAAATATGCCACAAATTAAATTTAATTCGTATTATGATTCAGTAGATTCAAGTCAAAAACTAGACGTTACACTAAATTATGTAGATACCAGTACAGATACATTCTTCTATAGTTACAATGATCAAGAATATATACAATTTTATGAAACTAGTATGACATTGATTTTTTACAATAACACAGATTTTTACGCAAAAATTAAACGTAATAATGAAGATGTAGCATTTGCTTATATTTACGTAGTTTATAACTCTTATTCAAATGGGAATCCGACAGGAACAGGTCAAGTTAATTCAATTAAAAATATATTGAATTATTTTGACGGATTTAATTCGTTTATTAAATCGGCACAAGTTTTATTTAACAATACTTGGAATAGTTTAAAGAGTAGTCCGATTATAATTTATATATTACTTTTAGTAACTGGTACGTTTATCGTTATGATCATAAAAGCGATGAATAGACGATAATTTAGAAAGGAAGTGATCAAGAGTGTATACATTGAATGTTATTGATGATTTGGGTAAAGGATTTGAAGATGTTATTAAAGTATTAGGTAATGTACTCAATTTTGTTTGGGATTTAATCAAGACAATTACAGATACAATTACAATGATAATTGAGAGTATATATGATATATTTGAGTGGATTACAAGTTATTTTTCAATTTTACCTACCGAGATTTTAGCTCTATTCAATTTTACGATCATAATATTAGTAGCACTCTTGATCTATAGGTTTGTACGATGAATTTATTTAATATTTTTCTTGGAATAATGCTTAAAATAATGAATTTTGAATTTTATGGAATTTCAATATTTAATTATTTAATATTTATGACAATATTTTCAATTATATTTTTAGTTGTGAAAAAAATAAGTAAGGATTGATAGTATGATATGGTTTTTATTAGGAATTTCTATTACATTAAATTTTATATTTGCAATAATTTTATTTTTAATTTATCGATTTGGTTTAAGAGGGTTTAAGAATAAAATAGAAGATTATGTACTAGATAATTTTTTAGATTTAGAAAATAACGATATTTCTAAAATCGAAATTAAAGGAAGTGATAATAAATGATCGTAAATGAAATGGCTTTATTTGTGAATAGCATGGTACAAAATTTATATTCTAAGAATATACAATTTTATCAAATATTAATAGGTTTATTTATATTTAATTTAATCATATATATTGTCTGTAAGATGTTAATAGAAGCTAAGAAAGTGAGGTATTAAATATGATAGAATTAGCACAAACTTTATTACCAAACTTACCTAAGAATTTAGAATGGGTATATGGATTTATCTATATAATCGAATGTATTTGTTTTTTTGGTATGTTACTCAGTCCATTTATTATGTTATTTTCTTTAGGTCGTAAGAGAAGAGGTCTTTATTAATGGCAGTAAGAGTATTAACCGCCCCTCCTGGCATGGGTAAGACACTTAATTTAACTAGAATAGCTATTGAATTATTTAAAGAAGAAAATCCCTTTTTACTAAGGCTAAAAAAAGATCATATTTATTATAATAATATCTATTCTAATTATCCGATCTTACTTTGGTATAAGAAAAAGCCATTCAAGTATATCAATGGTAATAATCAAATATGTGATTCTGTGCCGATTAAAAAAGTACATGATGATGATCTAGAATGTGATTACTTTACAATTTGTAAAGAAGAGGAAAGAGAATATTATGGTTGTTTTTCAAATTACATAAGATTTACAGATATGCGATTAAAATATCGGTTTTTAAAACGAGCAAATTTCTTTATTGACGAAATTCAGTATATATATGACTCTATGGAATATTCTGACTTCCCTGACTGTATAGCGAACTTCTTTCAAGTGCATAGACACCTAAATTATAATATGATTTATACTAATTCACAGAGTTTATCACGCGTGATCAAACGTGTGTTGTGTATTTCGGAAGAATTTTGGAACGTGATTGAACTAAAACAATATAAACTATTACCATTTTTGTCAATTTGTACCTTTAAAGTAACAACAGACATGAGAAGTGGAAGAAATAATGAAAATGTGGTTGATGATATAAGAGCTAAATACCAGACAGTAAGATTTTTTAATAAAAGGGTTTATAACGGATATATAACAAAATATTTAGGTATTTTAAATAAGGATTTACCACTTTACCCAACACATACCTATAACTCTTTGAAAATGACTAAGAACGAGGTAATAAAAGGATTTATGGTTACACCGAAAGAGAAACAAGAACTTAAAGATATGTTTTTTTAGATATATCTTTTTTTTTGTATAAAATAGTGATATATTATTTTTATTGAAAGGAGGTTAATTTGACAAATACTATTTTTTCTATATAATACAGCCGAAAGGGAGGTTATATGGAAAAGGTAATACTTAAAGATGTAATTAATAATTACATTAATTATGTTAGTTTATATGTTAAGCCTACAACAAGACTTAACATTGATCGTAACATTAAAAAACATATTTTACCTTATTTGAATAAAAATATCTATGAAATAAATAATCATGATATTATTCAATGGCAAAATATGATCAAAAAATTAGGGTACTCAAATAGTTTTAATAATAATGTATATTGTATTTTACAAGATCTATTAAATTATTTACATTTAAATTATAAAACAGATAAGATAATAATTAATAGAAAAGTACTAAAATCATATAAGATCGTAAAAAAAGAAAAAGAGATTTGGAATATAAGAGAATTTAAAAAATTTATCAATGTAATAGATAACTATATGTATAAAATTTTATTTATAACATTATTTAAAACTGGGTTACGTAAAGGTGAATTATTGGCTTTAACATTTAATGATATTGATAAATATTCTATAAACGTTAATAAGACAATAACAAAAGAATTTTTCAATGGAAAAAGATTAATAATGAATCCTAAAACAAAAAATTCAGAAAGAAATATACAAATCGATTTTATATTATATCATCAAATTATGAATTTGAAAAAGATATACATTAAAAAATATGGAAGTTTTAAAAATGACTACTTTATTTTTGGTGGTATTAAACCAATAGCAACTACTACACTTGATAGATATAAAAATAAATATTGTGATCAAGCACATGTTAAACGTATTGGAATACATGCAATAAGACATAGTCATGCTACATTACTTTATAATCATAATGTAGACATTAAAACAATTCAACATAGACTAGGTCATTCTAATATTAATACAACCTTAAATATTTATATACATCGTGATCAGAAAAATGAAAAAAGAGTTATTAAAACTCTCTTCCAAATATTTTAACATTAAATATTATTAAATACCTTAAATTACTACAAAGATTACTACATACCGAACAAAAATATTTAATGTTATCTATAATAATACCCTAATTTTGCGTTCTAAGGGCATTATTAGCTTAAATGGGGCGAGATAAGGGATTCGAACCCTTGCATAACGGAACCACAATCCGCCGTGTTAACCCCTTCACCAATCTCGCCATAAGACATTTAATATTTTACCAAAAAAAGATGATATTGACAAGTACTTGTTACAAAAAAATATCACTTTAGGTTTTATGCCCATACACAAAAGTCTCAGTTACATATTTTATGGTGAGGGGGAATTGATATGAATAACTATAACGACTTTCAAAATTATTATCGAGCTATACCAAATAATAACGCAATGGAAGATCGAAACTGGAATTTTAATATGAATACCAATATTAATCCAGTCATTGATGAACAAAAAATAAATCATGATCTATTTAAACCATATGAAGGTTTTATTCGTGGTAATCTATTCCGTGGACTCTATCAAGGTTACAAATTACCTCGTCCTTACCAAGTAGAACCTATGAATGATCAAGCTCAATTATTAACTTACATTGACTCATTAGGGTTTGCGGCTCATGATCTAAACTTATATCTTGATGTACATCCAAGAGATTCAGAAATGATTCGTTTGTTTAACGAATATCGCAAACAAGCAAACAAAGCAACTGGAGAATATGAAAAGAAATATGGACCGCTATTTGTAAATAGTAGTGCGTCTGATAACACAGAAATGTGGGCATGGAATCAATCACCATGGCCATGGGAAAATAAATAGGAGGATAATTATGTGGATTTATCAAAAGAAATTACAGTATCCTGTAAATATTAAAAATAAAGATTTACGTATGGCAAAATATCTTTTAACTCAATATGGTGGACCTGCTGGAGAACTTTCTGCCGCTTTCCAATATCTTAATCAACGTTATACTATGCCAGATGATCGTGGAAAAGCTTTGCTTACGGATATTGGGACAGAAGAACTTGCCCATGTTGAAATGATCTGTTCGATGATTTATCAGTTAATGCGTGGAGCGTCTATTAGAGAACTAGAAGAAGCTGGATTAGGGGCAAATTATGCTCAATTTGGAACTGATTTATTTCCAAGTGATGCGAATGGCGTTCCTTTTACCATGACTTATATTAAAACAGCTGGAGATGCGATTGCCAATCTAGAAAGTAACATGGGCGCAGAACAACGAGCCCGAGCTACTTATGAACACCTAATGGATATGACCAATGATCCTGATGTTTTAGGACCACTTTCCTTTTTACGTCAAAGAGAGATTGTACACTATGAACGTTTTAAAGAATTACGTGATTATTACTTAAAAAAGAAAATAGGAACAGGTGACATGAAAAGATATGAATAATATCTTTTTTTATGCATAAAATAATCATTTTTATAAATATTAAAAATAGAGGTGAACTATGAAAAAGACAATTCTTCTATTATTGATTTTGCTATGTGTAGGCTGTTCAACCAAATTGTTTCAATTAAAAAAAGAATATATTTTAGATATTCATTATGATACCTTAGATATTAGTCCTCATAATTATTCTGAAATTGCGAAATTACTAAATAAAATGAACTTTACCAAAAGAGAAATGAAAGGTGATTATGAACACACTTTAACTCTTACAACTAAAAAGGACCTCTATTATGTAATGTTTTCCACAGATAAAAAGAAACTGAAGATTAAAACGAATGATCAATATTACTATGCCTCTAACAAATATGTGCAAAAATTACAAAATTATTTAGATCAGTTACCTCATTTATATGAAGATGACTCTTTTTATAAGATTGAATTAACAACAGATTTTTCTCAAGATGATCAAACTGAATTAATTAAAGTAGAAGATAGTGATAAGTATATTAAATTAACATTTCACAAGTTTGTAACCAACTTTAGTGTCCATGCAGGGACTTGGGAAAAAGAAAAGTTCCAAGATCAACGCTTGATTTATCACAACGGTTATCTTAAAGAAAATAGTACGATCTATATTCAAAAACGATTAAACTATGAAAATATACGTATTTCATTTGAAAATCAGTATCACACCGCCTTTTCGATTATTCCAATGATTGATGAAAATCAAAATAAAATGATTTTTAAAACCGAAAAAACAACCCAATAGAACCAATCTACGTTATAATAAAGAGGAGAGGATGTGAAGATATGAATCCACTTTATAATAATGTTTTTAGAGCGGGTGTTGGAGCTGTTCTCATCAATCAAAAAGGAGAAGTACTAGCTTTTGAGCGAATCCACATCAAAAATGCTTGGCAGTTTCCACAAGGAGGACTAGAAATTGATGAGAAGCCACTGGATGCTATATACCGAGAATTAACAGAAGAAACCAGTATTCTTCCTCAACACCTTAAACTGATTGATACTTATCCTGAGTGGCTAGCGTATGAACTTGATTATGATAAACAATCATTAAGAACCGGACGTGGACAAGTTCAAAAGTGGTTCCTATTTGAGTTTATTGGGGAAGATCAAGATATTAATATCAAAACACAAGAACCTGAATTTAGGAGTTATACTTGGATGACCATGGATAAACTCATTGAAAAGACTATCTCTTTTAGAAAGCCAATCTATTTAAAGTTAAAGAAATATTGGAAACAAAATTTAAAAGGAGAACAGGAGTAAAAATATGGTTAAGAAAAGTACTGGAATTTTAGTTTATCGTATGAATCATAATAAAACGGAAGTTTTACTAACCCATTTTGGTGGACCTCTATGGAAACATAAAGATCAAGGTGCTTGGTCGATTCCTAAAGGGGAAGTAGAAAACGAGGAAAAAGAATTTGAAGCTGCAATAAGAGAGTTGAAAGAAGAAACAGGTATTACTATAGATTCTACAAAATCTTTTATTGATTTAGATACTCATAAAACTTCTAACAAAATCATTCATATATGGGCAACAGAACAAAATCCAAGTATAGAGTTATTCACAAGTAATACCTTTACGATGGAATGGCCTCCTCGTTCTAGTAAAATAGAAACATTTCCTGAAATGGATCAAATAAATTGGTTTTCATTAGAAGAAGCTAAATCAAAAATTACAAAAAATCAAAGTATTTTCTTAGAAAGGCTTTCCAAAAAAATACATGATTTAAATATAGAAGATAAAATAAATCAATATGTAAAAAACATAGAAAACGACTATACAAAAACTGGGAATATTGATTTCTTGCTCATAAGTATAAACAAAAATGGAGAGATTGAATATAGTCTTGCAGGAAATGATTATCGTTTTTTATTAGAATATTATGCTGATTATTCTGATCACTTAGATAAAAATCAACTAATAAATTTTAATCTTTTAACCCATGAACGCTCTCGTTATACTTATCAAAGTGCAGATGGAATTTATCATTTATCCGATGATTTGCCTATGGATGAAATTCTTCGATTAGAACTAATAGATCAAGAAAACAATATAGGTGCAATCTATCAAAGAAAGAATGGCAAGTTTGAATTGATGGTAAAACAAGGTTATTAAAAACACTTTACATTTTATAACGAAAGTGTTTTTTAGTGATTCTTTTTCTCATTTAATTGATAATAATAGTTTAGTAAATCTTCATTATAATTCGTGATCTTACCGGATGGCAGAATCAACATACGATCAATCCCAATCTTTTCAACAAAAGATGCGTTATGACTAACCAGAATAATAGTTCCTTCATAATCTTTAAAATTATCGCCAATAATACTTTGTGTTTCGGGATCTAAATGGTTCGTAGGTTCGTCTAATAATAATAAATTAGCTTTTTCTAACATAACTTTACATAGAGAAATCCTAGCCTTTTCTCCAGGAGATAATACCTCTACTTTTTTAAAGACATCATCACCATGGAAAAGAAAACTTCCTAAAATGGTACGCAATTCTTTCTCACTCATCCCTGCTTGATCTACATTCTCTAAAACCGTCTTTTGTAGATCTAAGTTCTCTTGTTCTTGAGCATAATAAGCTAAGTCTGTTTTATTTCCAAACCAAATGTTACCTTCTAATGGTTTTAAAATACCTACTAATAATTTTAATAACGTACTTTTCCCTACTCCATTTTCTCCAACAATTAAGAAACGTTCGCGATTATTGACTAAAAAAGATAAATTATGAATAAGGGTATTACTATTTGGATAAGCAAATGTAATATTATTGACTTTAACTGGTATTTTAGAACCTTCCCGTTCAGGCTGAATACGAAGTTTAACTCTTTTATATACCTTATCTCGTTCAATATGCTGTTTCATCATTTTATTAAGTTGTTTTTCACGGCTTTGAGCCATACGTTTTCTCTTGCCACTTGAATTAGAATATAACAAGACAATGTCTCTTAATTTTTGTTCTTCTCGTTCTTGTTTTTGAATCAATCGTTCTTTGGCTTCCGCTTCTGCTTTAGCTTTTTTTAAATAAGTAGAATAATTTCCATCATATAACTTCATTTGTTTTGTAAGTTTATCTAAATGTAAAGTCTTGGTTGTAATTTGATCTAAGAAGGGAACATCGTGAGAAATAATTAAAACCATTCCTTGATAATTCTTTAAATAACTCGTAATAAATTCTCTTGTGTTTACGTCTAAATGGTTTGTTGGTTCATCTAATAACAAAATTTCTGGTTTTGAATAAAGTAAGTGAGCAAAGGCAATCTTTGATTTTTGTCCTCCACTTAAATCCATCAGTTTCATATCTAACAAGTTTCCATCTATCTGCATATGTTCCAATAGTTCAAATAGAATATTTTCAGCTTGGTAATAATCATAATATTCTAATTTTTCTTGGGTGTTTGCGATGGCTTTTAAAATCTTTTTTTGTTCTTTTTCTGGAGCAACAGCTACTTTTTCATATAAGTCCGTTAGTTTTTGTTCTAAAGATTCGATCGGGCGAGCACTCATCAAGTATTCAAATACGGTGGTATCTTTATCTTCTAGAATAATCTCCTGAGGTAGATAACCAATTCTTTTTTTATTAGGTATGATAATGCGACCTTGATCTAATTCTTGAATACCTAATATTACTTTAAATAGGGTTGTTTTTCCTGCTCCATTCACACCAACAATTCCTACTTTATCTCGATCATGAATCAGGAAATTTGCTCCTTCATAAATTTGTTCCGTTCCAAACGATAACCAAAGATTTTCTCCTCGCATGTTCTCACCTCATTTCGCTGTTTCATTGTATCACAAAAAGCGATAGAAAAAAAGAGGTCTCCCTCTTTATACACCAACACTCTTTGTTTCAGGCAAAGTCGAAGCTCCATCAATGACAAATTCTGAACCAGTGATATAACTAGAAGCATCACTAGCTAAGAAAGCTGCTAAATTACCAAGCTCTTCAATCGTACCTAAGCGTCCCATTGGAATACCGTCTGCGATCCCTTTCACTACACTATCTGGATTATTCGCATCAGTATCTTTCGCAATCCCTTCTACCATAGGGGTCATAATATACCCAGGCAATATGGCATTGACATTAATACCATGTTCAACACCTTCCATCGCAAGTCCTTTTGTAAATCCAATTAAAGCTGCTTTCGTGGTCGCATAGGCAACTTCTCCAGCGTCCGCTACTTTAGGTCCCGTTACACTTGATAAATTAACAATCTTTCCGTATTTTTGTTTTACCATATAAGGATAAACGGCTTGCGTTACATTCCATGTTCCTTTGATATTGACATCAATATGGAAATCACGAACTTCTGGTGTCATTTCTTCAAAACGTACCAATTTAGCAACTCCCGCATTATTCACTAAAATATCAATACGACCATATTTATCAATAATAGCTTTCACACAACGATTAACTAAATCACGATCCGTAATATCTACTTTATATCCAATTACATTTGAATAAGTTTGACGTAATTGATGTAAGGTTTCCCCTAACTTATCATCACGATCTAAAATAACTACGGTCGCACCTAATTTTAAGAATACTTGAACAATTCCTAAACCATTACCCATGGCTCCACCTGTTACGACCGCAATTTTTCCATCCAAATTCATGTTTTCCCTCCTCTATTCTTATACATTTATTATATCTTAAACCTTTTAAGAAGTAAAGAGAAGAAAAAGAGGAAGATAATTCTAAGAACAACTTTTTCTTAAAAAATCTTTCCTCTTAGGTTATTTTTTACTTTTCTTTCTTCTTGTTTTCTTTTTTCCTTTATGTGTTTCTTGATAAGTAACTAAACCAATCACGAGAAGTCCCATTATTAATAAGTAAATCCATAATGGAATAATCGCTAAAATGTTTTCCAAATAAAGCATAATGTTCAATATAAACGCACCTATAGAAACCACAAATAACGTGTTGTATGCAGGACGATAAATACTAAAGAACATTAATAATACGGTTACAATACTGACATATATAGATACATATGGCACATTGGTAAATATAATATTAATTAATAATAAAGCAATAAATAAAGTAGAAACTATATTTTTATCACGATCATTTCGAATTCCTTTTTCACACAATAATAATACTAATACTATAGATAATAGGTTTACAAATATATCTTGCATAAAGAAATATTTATTCAAATCCAATAAGATATTGATCATTGGGAATAAGAAGGCAAGAGATGTTACTTGTAATAGTTGTTTATCCTTCGTATTCATAAATAATCCACTAACTAAAGCTAACATTACAAGAATATGATTATAAATTGGTTGGAATTGGAAGATATTTTCAATAGAAAGGAATTCATAGAAGAATAGTATTAATATGACATACGCAGCTGGGTAAAGACTTTTGATGTAAGTATCTTTATTATTTCGAATATAATAGGTATACGCAAGTGTAACTACCAATAATACAAATCCACCAATTTTATTTCCTGTATAAACTGTCATAATGAAAGCTAACATTAAAGTCGCAAATAAGGTTAGTAAATAAGTCCATTTTAATTTCTTTTCGACCGTTAGGCATCCTGCCACTAAGAATACGATACTAATAACAGTAAATATAATAGAAGCATCAAAAATTCTTAAGAAATAGAAACATGCATATAGTAATAAACCAAGTTTTAATGGTTGTAAGTAATATTCCGCATACATTTTATGATCGTAAATAGAAAGATAAACAAAATGGAAGAACAATGCGACAAGAGACACTAAGACTGGAGCTAAGAAAGAAGCTGCAAAACTAAAGATATAGATAAATAGTGCATAAAAATTTAGTCCAATCATACTCGTACGATGAAAGAAACTATCGCTTTTTGTCTCTTTATTTAACAATAAAGCAATAAATAATAAAGCATAACTTAAAAGTAAAACAGAGATATTCACAGTCGCATCAAAATGTAAATGGAAAATAATAGATGGACATAAACATAATGCGAATACCGTCGTAAGAATCGTAGACGTTTTTGTCGCGTGATATACATTTAAATAATAAAGGTTACACAAACTTAAAATGACTGCTAAAATATAAATCACTGAATTTTGTACACTCGTACCTATAATGAGTGCAAAGACTAATATATAACTAGCAACTTTTAAAAATTGACGAAAAGTACTTTGAATATCCGTATTTTTTATTTCTAACATACTTACAATCGTAAGTACTAAACTCATAGCTAAAACAATCACATACATATCTACATTAGTGTATCCTAAGTAATAGATTGGGGCAAGAAAGAATCCTGCATATACACCATATAAATAAGCTTTATTTTTAAATACTTGATAAGAATACCAAGATAGAAAGGAAAGAAGTAAAAAGAATAACATTAAAACAATATCTTTTCCTTCCCCTGCAAAACTAAACCATTCACCAAACAAACCATATTTTCCAATACCAAAATATCCAACAAGTAAGAAAAACATAGATAAAATGTGATAAACCCATAATGAATACTGATTTTGAATATGTTTATGATTAAATAAATATAATGCATAAAAGATTCCTGAGAATAATAACATTACAAGTACTAAAAACCATGGTTGTTTTACTGTTATTGTTGAATTTAAGAATAAATATCCAGCAAGTAAAACAAGTCCCACACCAACATTTAAAATACGATTTAATTTAATTTGTTCTTGACGTTTTTTAGAAATTCTTTTTTTCTTATAATTTCCTTTTTTATACTCTATACGTATTTTATCATACGCAGTAAATACAAAGACAGAAGAAATAAAGTTAGGAATAAAGTTTAGAATTCCAACTAATAATAAGACTCCTCTATTTTGATATAACGTATAAACTTCTTGATTGGCACATTGGGCATAATAAAAACCTAAAACGAGTTCAACTACTCCCAAAACAAATATCATTGGGGAATATGTTGTAAGACAAGTCAGTAAAATTAAACCACCAACAATTAAATTACAAACAGATGCCCATTTCAAAAATTTTTTCATAACTTCACCAAACCCTTATTATACTCTATTATTATTAAACCATGCGTATGAAATTTTGTCAAATGAAATCACGAAGATTATAAAAAAAGTCTTTTCACTCCTAAAATGTTCATCCATTCCTGCTCGTTTAGAGAGAAAACTACTACTTATTTTATATACAATTGTTGAGGCATAATGTCCCATACTTGGACTATTTATCAAAAACAAAAAAGAACCAATATTAGTTCTTTCTAGCATCATATTTTTTACGTTCATTCGTATTTAATATTCTTTTACGCATACGGAAATTTTCTGGTGTAACTTCAACTAATTCATCCGAATTAATATAATCTAAACAATACTCTAATGTTAACGCACGAGGTCTTTTTAATACTACGGTGTGATCACTTCCACTCGCACGAGTATTCGTTAGTTTTTTACCTTTTACCACATTAACCGCTAAGTCATTATCATGACTATGTTCTCCCACAATCATACCTTCATAAACTTCGGTTCCAGGCTCAATGAACATGACACCACGATCTTCTAATTGTCCTAACGCATAGGCGGTCGCTTGTCCATTTTCCATAGATACTAAAACACCAAGTTTTCTTTCTCCAATGCGATTACTTGCCATTTTACGATATTCTTTAAATGTATGACTCATCATACCATATCCCTTTGTCATCGTCATAAATTCGGTCATAAACCCAATTAATCCACGAGATGGAACGGTATATAATAAGCGAACTTGATTTTCATCATGAATCATATTTTCCATTTGACCTTCACGAAGACCTAAAGCTTCAATCACACTTCCTACATATTCTTCAGGAACATCAATTTGAACATCTTCATAAGGTTCACATTTTACACCATCGATTTCTTTCATAATAACTTCTGGTTTAGATACTTGTAATTCAAAACCTTCACGACGCATATTTTCAATTAAGATAGAAAGGTGTAACTCCCCACGTCCTGATACGATAAAAGATTCACTATCGTTTGGAGCGATTTTAAGAGAAACATCACGTTCTGTTTCTTTTCGTAAACGTTCTTCAATCTTTCTTGCCGTTACAATTTTACCTTCTCTTCCTACAAATGGAGATGTATTAACACCAAAAGTCATTTGTAGAGTTGGTTCATCAATACGTAAGTGAGGTAACGCTTCTTCTTGTCCCACAGTACAAATGGTTTCCCCTACACTAATATCTGGTAATCCAGCAATAGCGACAATGTCTCCCGCACTTGCTTCTGAAACTTCTAAATGTTTTAATCCGTAATAACCAAATATTTTTTGAATACGAAATTGTTTAATACTACCATCTAAACGTACACAAGAAACCATTTCATTTACTTTTACATGTCCACGTTTTACTACACCAATTCCAATACGACCTACAAAGTCATTATAATCTAAAAGAGCTGGTTGAAATTGGAAGGGTCCATCAACTTCTACTTTAGGAGCTGGTATATCATTCACAATCATATCTAAAATAGGATCCATGGTTGGTTCTTGAGTATTTACATCTGGAGATAAACTAGAAGTACCTGCCAAAGCTGACGCATAAACAACTGGGAATTCCAATTGACTTTCATCCGCACCTAATTCAATAAATAAATCCAACACTTCATCCACAACATGTTCTGGACGAGCAGATGGCTTATCAATTTTATTCACAACAACAATCGGTGTTACTCCTGCCTCTAATGCTTTCTTCAATACAAAACGAGTTTGAGGCATCGTTCCTTCATAGGCATCTACTACTAGTAAAACACCATCTACCATATTCATAATACGTTCCACTTCTCCACCAAAGTCCGCATGTCCTGGTGTATCTAAGATATTAATACGACAACCTTTATAATCAATAGCTGTCGTTTTAGCTAGAATCGTAATTCCACGTTCTTTTTCAATCGCGTTTGAATCCATCACACGTTCTTCTACTTGTTCATTTTCACGAAAAGTTCCTGACATTTTTAATAACTTATCCACAAGAGTAGTCTTTCCATGGTCAACATGGGCAATAATTGCAATATTTCTAATATTTTTCATGCACATTCACTTCCTTTAAAAAACCTCAGTAATTATACCACAAAGCCCTTATAGTGTAAAGAAAAAAATACGTTTTCGTATCTTAAATTGTATATGGACTATTAAAGGTCCCATTTCCACTAAGTATTTGAACATCAGGAGAAATCATAATCACTGGACGGATAGAATACGGATTCGATTTCCCATCTTTTTGGGCAACACCATTAAGCTTAACATTCCACACACTTCCTATACTATATAATGTAGATGTCCAATAATTTTGAGCATTACCATAACTATTGTTTGTTGTATGATTTTTAGATAGGATTGTTTCACTTTGACCAGATAATATTTCTCCTACTCTTATTAACCCCACTCTTCCTTCATAGGGATTACTTGCGCTTTCTAAATTATTCTTATAATTTTCACCTATCCAATATTCTCCTCGATACCATGTGGTTGAGACTAATTTATTTTTATCTATTTCATTACTATTACTAATCCAATTGATAAACGATTCTTCATTTATAGTTGTACATAACGTACAATTTTCTCCGTATGCTGTTTTATCGACCTCTTCTATTATTCCATCATTATTTTGATCGTAATATCCATCTAATATTAATTTTGTTCCTTGATCAGATGTCTCTACTACTCGATAATTTCTTCCAGCATATGTCACATATTCTCCGATTAAACTATATTCATTTAGATTACCTCTCATATTTTGATCTTCAATAACAAATGGATCTTGCAAAGTACCAGTTCCAAATATAGCAGAAATATTGGATTGAATATTAATAACAGGACGAACACCGGTGCTAGACACACCGGAAATTCCACTAGAGCCTGCAATTCCTTGATGTTCCACACGCCATACAATCGATGAACTTCTTGGTGTTAATGTCCAATAAAATTGTGAATTTACTAAATAACTTGAAAAGTCCCTCGAAAGCTCAAACTCATCAAGTGATAATAATCCAACAGGTTTTTGTACTTTCGATAAATTATTTTTACATGTAGTTCTTCTTGAATTTGAATATGTTGTCTCACTACACCATGTTTGATTCACAAGTAAGTACTTATCTTTTAAATTGGGATAGAAATAATTGTTTAACCAATCATTCACATAACTATTGTCATAATCTTGAACTGTATTGGCGGCTCCCCATGGTATAGCTGTCACATTTTCTTCGGTAATTATACGGATACTTCCATCTTCATTGATTCCCATGATTCGCCATAAGAATCCATCAAACCAGATGTAGTTAGAATCTTGGACTCCTTTTAAATAGGTTCCTCCCATATATTCATAGGTTCCATCGGGACTTGTTTTTAATAAATCTTGAACTAATTCTGTTATATTTCCTCCTGATTCAATATTATTTGTATCTTGTACAAAATCAATGGTTAAGCTTAAATCTTTACTCGTTTCTGGTATAGTTGTTGAATTACTATTCCAATTTACTTTTACTTTAAATGTTTTTGTTTCTCTTGCCTTTAGTTTATCATTTACTTTTAATCCATTGATACTAAATTGGATATCTTTAGGTTCTTTTTTATTAGAGTCTACGACTCCTTTAATATCTTTTACATAGGCATCAATATTACCTCTGTTTTCTACCGTAATGACGTATTCTCCATTTGAACCAGGCGATTTGAGATCAATGATAAAGTTAGCGGTGGTATCTCCGACAATTTCTTTTTGAATGGTTTTCGCTCCATTCATGGTTCCTTCTTCTATTTTCGTAAATAAGATTTGAAAGTTAGAGATGACACTTCCGGTTCCTTGAATATTTAATTGTAGGCTTAGAACCGCATAGCCTATGGCTAGTCCAACTAAAATAGAACACAGCATTCCAATAATAATACGTTGTTTCTTTCTGGTTCTCATATGTCACCTTCTATTCTTATTTTATTGTATAAAAAAGAAGGAAAATATCAATATCAGATACCTCCCCCCATGTATATTAACTCGCTAAATGCAAATGTGAAATTCAAGTGTTGTTCAATATTCTGTTGATTTTACTATGTTTAGTATAATTCATCCATTTTAGAAGTGGAGGTATTACTTTTTTACTATAACTCTTTTTGTAATCTTTTTCTATCACTTCGACAATATTAGAAAAACTCTTTAAGTCTCTAGACCCAAAGAGTTTTATTTTGATAAGTTTCTTTTAATTTGACATTCTAAATTCATATAATCAAATAAACTTCGTTTTAAACGGTTTTGATAGTCAGATAGTTCTTTCTTAACATGACCATTTTCTAAATAAGGAAGTAAAAGTTCAATAAATTGGACTTGTTCGTTGATCGTATATAATTTAACTAATTTTAGATTTCTAGGAAATTTACTTTTATTCTTACGGAAAAAAGCTGTTGTTATGCCACATTCTCCGTGAACTTTTTTCTTTTCTAAAAGATTCATACCTGATTCTGCATATCCCTCATTGAATTTTGAATTCTCATGAAATCCTAGGTATGTATATACCAGTTGTTCTTCTAATTGAACTGGTTTGGCAAAGAAAATATTTGTTTTAATGTTAGATCCTTCTTTATGATCAGTATGACATACAAATAATGGCATTCCATTTTTACTAATACTTGAAAAACTAGAACTTTTTACTTTTAAATAAGCATAATTAAATAAACTATGATTTCTCTTATGTTCATATTGATCTAAATTTTGTAAAGCTTCTTTTTGATTCATTCTTTCTAACATACGAGGTAAATTTTGATAATATTCTTTTTCTTTTTGTGAATAATGATACATATCTTTTGGTGCGTCTTCTAAACTTAATCCTATGACATGAGGAAAATAAGATGACTTTAATTCAAAAGTATGAATACTATTATTCGTATATACTAAATATTCTTGATCATCAAATTGTTCATTAAACACACGATATAAAGATAACAGTTGTGAAAAGATTTGTTTTTTTTCTAAAGGTGTAGGTATAATACGACGTACTTTTAAAACACCTTTTTTAGATTGACGAAATTCATCGGGTGAAATTGATAGGTGTTGTAGTTCAATTGGATCTTGATCAATTCCTGTAAAAATACGGCGCAAAAAGGAAAAGTTCTTTTGAAGTAAAGCTAATTGTTCGTCATTATTTTCTTTTAAAAGTTCGTGGTAATAATGATTTAAAAAGTCAATTATACGAATCGTGTCACCAAAAAAATCTTCGTTCATTTGAAGGTGTTTATTAAAACGTTGATTATAATCTTCTCCATAACTTTTTATTAATTCTTGAAATTTTTCAAGCTCAATCATACCCTTACCTCATTTCTCACATATTATCATTATATCTAACCATGGCTTGTGAGACAATAGTTTTTTTAAAAGAACATTAATTATTCTAAAATATCTAAATCTGTGGCTTGAAGATTTTTTTCATACACCACTAATTTTTCTTGTGCATCTAATGTGGCTAGTAGAATAGGTTCATATGAAGTGTAACCTTTTATTTTCAATTCTTTTTTTAACCATTCTTCATCTTTATGCATATCGTTTAATGCATTTCCCATAATATGACCATCTACAATAATATTAGCTACTAAGCGACTTGGATCTACTTTTAGGTTCATGTCTTTAGGAGTAACCGGTTGATATTCTGCTTTAGGAAGAATAGTCAGTTTTCCATTGGCTTCTACAATCGCATATTCAATTTGAGAAACATCAAAATAACCACCAATTCGGCATTGTTCTAAAAAATCATGAATATCATATTTCGTCTTTCGGAAATTTTCTTCCAATAATTTTCCCCGTTTAACTAAAATATTGGGCTTTCCAATTATTAAACGGCGTAATTTAATATTTTTCATGGTAATCCAAGAAACAAATAAAGCAATAAAACCAAAGACAAAGACCGCAATCACACCATAGAAAAAGGGAACATCGGTATTAACTGTCATTTCTGCGGCGAAGTTTCCAATGGATATTCCAATGACATAATCAAATAAGCTAAGTTCCGAGACTTGTTTCTTTCCAATCATTTTGGTTGCGACAAATAAAATAATCAACGATAACACACTACGAGGAATTACTTCTAATGCTTTAAGACTCATTTCCATAGAATCACCCACTCTTAGTATGGCAAAATAAAAAAATAGTATGACCTATTTTTTTAATTTTTCTAATATTTTTTCTTTTACGCTCTTATCAAAAACAACATTGGTTTTAAATACAAAGACAAGAACAATCGCTAACAGAATACCATAACTAATATAACCTAGAACGGCATCTTTCAAGACGTAAATAATAGAGCATGCGGCAAACAAGATATTAATGAAATAAATAATTAATACGGTCGCACGTTGTGATAGATTACGATTCAACAATTGATGATGAATGTGAAACTTATCTGGTTTCGATATACTTTCTCCTTTTAGTAAACGACGTAAAATTGCAAAAATGGTATCTAATATTGGAATAGCTAAAATTAATAATGGAATGATTAAAGAAGTCATGGTTACATTTTTAAATCCTAATAAAGCAATCACCGCAATAATCAGACCTAAAAACATGGATCCACTATCACCCATAAAAATACTAGCTGGATTAAAGTTATGAACTAAGAATCCTAAAGTTGATCCTAGCATTATAAAAGTTAAAATAAAATCTAGTCCAAATTTTCCTTGCATCGTCGCAATAATACCTACGGTTGCAAAATAAATCGCACTAATACCTGCGGCTAGGCCATCTAATCCATCAATCAGGTTCATACAGTTGATACAACCTAAAATAAAGAATAAGGTAATGGGATAAGCAAAAATTCCAAAATCAACATAAAAGCCAAATGCAGATAAGTCTTGCATGATAATCTTTCCATAAAAAACAATAACACAAGCTGCGAATAGTTGGCCTAAAAATTTATGAGAAGCTTTTAATGGTTTAATATCATCCACGACTCCAGTTAATACAATAATAAAACTACTAATTAAAATAGAGTTCATTGTCGCAGATGCTTCTCCGAATACCATGTATCCACATAAGAAAGCAAGAAAGATTGCCACTCCCCCTAAACGAGGCATGGGTTTTTTATGAACTTTTCTTTCATTCGGAATATCCAGTGCATTTACGTGTTTAGCAACTCCGCGGATAAACGGAACGATACTACATCCAATAATAAAAGTGATGAGTACCATGAAAAAGATTTTTATATATATTCTTGGATCCATAACATTCACCTACTACATTAGTAGTATACCACATCTGTTTTTAATATACAATTTTCTATTTCATTTGACAATCTTTTTACAGGTGATAGAAAGTAACGATTATCTTTTGATTATGTTACCATTGTATATTAAAAATAAGAGTAAACAGAGTTATTCTTATTCTGTACGACATTCTACTGTTGTTTGTCCATTTCGATAACTATAGTAAACTGTACCATCACAATTAGTTATATCATCATTAGTAATAGACTATCTTAAAAGTTATCATATTCTGATATTTGATTTTGATTATTTGTTGTAATGGTAACGTTTTCACTTAAAAAGTCAACAATTCCTTTGGCAGCAACAAATGGCAAAAGAATCACTAGAGAAGCCATCGCAAGTCCAAAGACAGAAAGAACATTAGAAATACTAGTTCCCCCTAATCTAGCCACTTGCACACGTATATTTTCAAAGCTTTCATTTGGATTATAAGCTAATACTTTATTAATCTTTTTCTTTGTATGTATCATATAAATATTTTTAAATAATGAACCAACAATGAGTCCAACTAAAACATAGATAACTATAGCAATGAAAAAAGATGATGAATTTCCTAAAATTTTTAAAGCGAAACTATTGGCAAGTCCTTCTATAATCATTAATAAAATTCCAAAAAGAATCATACGACGATAAAAGAAGTATAATGGTCCAAATAAGAAGGCCGACCAATTAATATTTTTGCTTAATACTTTTGCACCATTCTTACCAACAAAATCAAGTGTTAATTGTTGAAGTTGATGATCATTTAAAGTCACTGGTTCAGTAGACTGTACTTTATTCTTTTCCACACCAAAGACTGGTTCTGCTGGTTTTTCAGGAACAACCATTGCGTTTTCCACAGGTTTTGTCGGAGAAACTACCGGTGGAACAACATTTTCCACAGGTTTAGATGAATTGATAGAGATATTTTCCACAGAATTAGGGATAGTTGATTGTGTAACTTGTTCATTAACCTGTGAATGATCAACTTTAACTTGTGTTTCCTGTGGAAAATCATTCATCGGTTCAAATGCATTCATCATATCAGGAATATTCTTATTCGTTGAAGGTGTTTCTACTTTTGGTTCAGAAACTACAGGATTCGTTGGAGTTGGATTAGTTGGAAAAATCATTGTTTTTTAGAAAGCTTGAGATGGATTACCTGAATTCGTATTTTGTGCTGAAGTATTTGTAACACTCTGACTCAATACATTATTTCCTAAAGGATTTACTGCTGGGCTAGTTAATGGATTCCCACATTGTAAACAATACTGCACATCATTTGGGTTTTCATACCCACATTTTAAACATTTCATAACTACTTTCCTACCTTTCGATTTTATTATAATATAATAAAAAACAGGTTGTCAATGGCACTAACCCTCTCCATTTAAAAGTAAGAATCGGGAATAATCCTTTATTTATCAATTGTTTCTTGCTTTTTAATATTTACATTGTCTTGCTATTTGCGAACAAAAAAACTATTCTTGTAATGTACAAAAATAGTTTATTTTTCTAATAAATGAATGTTGTCTAATAAGATTCCTGTTCCTTCTGCGACACATGTTAATGGACTTTCAGCAACGAAAACAGGAACTTTTAATTCATGAGCGAGTAAACGATCAAAACCATCAATCAAGGCTCCTCCACCCGTTACTACAACTCCTTTATCAATAATATCTGCAGATAATTCTGGTGGAGTTTTTTCTAATACGCTTTTTGCCTCATGTACTAACATATAAACGCTTTCACGAAGAGCTTCTTCCACTTCTTCGGAACAGAGTGTTATGGTATGAGGAAGTCCCGTTACTAAATCACGTCCACGTACTTCCATCTTTTCATTTTTTCCTTCTGGAAAAACAGTACCAATCGTCATTTTAATTTCTTCGGCAGTACGATCACCAATTAATAATTTATATTTATCTTTAATATATTTTAAAATGTCTGCATCAAAGGTATTTCCAGCAATCTTAATAGAAGAACTTGTAACAATTCCCCCAAGAGAAAGAATTGCAATATCCGTGGTTCCTCCTCCTACGTCAATAACCATATTTCCACTTGGTTTAGAAATATCCATACCAGCTCCTACTGCAGCTACTTTTGGTTCTTCTTCTAAGAATACTTTTTTAGCTCCTGTACGTTCCGCAGCTTCTTTAATTGCATTTTGTTCCACTTGTGTAATATTAGATGGACAACAAATTAAAATTCTTGGTCTTGAAAAGAAACTCTTTCCATTTACTTTTCGAATGAAGTGATTTAACATAATCTCCGTGATTTCAAAGTCAGCAATCACACCATCTTTCATGGGACGAATCGCATGAACTCTCCCTGGTGTTCTTCCTAACATTTCACGAGCTTCTGTACCGACAGCCAATGGTTTTTTCGTTTCTGCATCAATAGCTACTACCGATGGTTCATTTAATACAATTCCTTGACCCTTAATATAAATTAGTACATTAGCGGTTCCTAAATCGATTCCTATATCTTTTGCGAACACTTTATCACTCTCATTTCTACATATCTAATATTATAACATATTCATACCTATTTTTTTACTTAAATTTCTAAATTTAAATACTTTTTTTTCGTGGATTCTCCACCACGTAAATGACGTACTTCTTTATGAAATTTTAAAATTTTTTCAACCTTTTGATATAACTCATGATCCAATCGAATCAATCGATATTTAAGGTCTTTGTGAACGGTACTTTTTGATACTCCAAAAACATTAGATAACTCTCTTACCGTCTTTTTGGTTTCCAACATCATATGCGCTTCTTTTAATATCCTTGATTCTATTTCTTTATTCACAACAACACCCCTATACTTCAGTATATAGATATTGAGAGAATTTCATGAACATTATTTTTCGAAGAAAAAAGAGCAAATTTAAATCGCTCCTATATTTCACTTACTAACTTATCATAGTACTCTTCAGGATTTACGGTTGAACCATTAATAATAAGTTCAAATAATAAATGACTTCCTAAATCCGTTGAAATATTAGAAGTTCCACTTTTTCCAATCACTTGACCTTGTTTTACCGTATCACCTTTTTTGATACTGGTTTCAGATAAGCTTTGATAAATACTAATAATATCTTTATCATGCTTCATTTGAATAATTTTTCCTAATAATTTATCTTCTTTTACCTCTGTCACTTCTCCATCTAAAATGGCAACAACATCAAAGGAATCTTTTCCTCCATAAGCAACTCCACTGTTTTGCATATAAGTACTATCATGGTAAATCAATGCATTTTGTTGACTCGTTTCATCTGCCTTATAATCATAATAGCTCTTTAAAATTTTAATTTCAGTATCATTATAAGGACGAATAATGGTTGGCTTTACTTCAACAACTGGAACTTCGTCTTCTACAATTGTTTTTGTCACGTATCCATAATGATCCTCATCTTTAAAAGTTGCTTGTTTTAACGCATTTTCTACTAAGTAGGCACCACCAATAGCGACTAAAGCAATAAGACCATAAATTACTGGAAGCATTTTTGGTTTTATTCTTCTATGTTTCATTTTCTTCACCTCTATTTTAAGTGTGAACAAAATGAAATTTTTTATACTTCTTTTTTAAAGTTTTTTTATTTCGACACCTTGGTAATAATGTTTAATAATTTCTTCATAAGTTTTTCCTTCTCGCGCCATTCCTTCCGCACCATATTGACTCATACCTACACCATGACCATAACCTTTTGTTTGAATATGAACATTATTTCCTACTTGTTCCATCGTAAAATACGTAGATTTTAAATTTAATTTTTGACGTATATCACTCGCATTCATCTCAGTTCCATTGATTTTTACTTGTTTCATACGCCCGGTAGATGTTTGTTTAACCACTTCAATTTGAAGAGAATCTTGGTAAGGTAATCCTAACTTTGTATAGAAATCGTGTAGACTCATATCATTTTCTACTTGAAAAACAGGAGAAACTTTCGCATCCCAACTCGAATCCACACTTTTTAAATATGGTCTAGCACTCGTAAAAACTTCCTCACTATTTTCTGTTTTTCCAGAACTAGTAGAAAAGAAGAAAGCTTCAATGACTTCTCCATTATAAGCAATATATTCTCCTTTTGTTTCTAATACTGCCGTTTTGATCTTATTCATATTAGAAACATAATCATTTCCCCATCGTTCTTTTAACTCTTCTTCATCTTGATACACTTGATTCGCTACCGTATCAATCACATCATAATCCGCTTGGTTCTCACTAAGCATTTTCTTTAAAGCATAACTACGAGCCGCAACAGCTTGAGCTTTAAGTGCCTCTAATTCAAAATTGGCAGGCATTTCTCCAGCTAGTACACCAACAATATAATCTTCAAAATAAAGTTCTTCCGTTTCTCCTGTTTCTTCTCGAAATACCTTAATTTTTTCATCGTGTTGATTATATTGAAAACGAATTAATTCTTCACGTGTAAAAGAATGAACTAACGCATACGATATTAATATTAAAAATAACGGAAATAAGAATATGACCAATATCTTCTTCATAAAATCACCATTACTATTACTATACGTAGAAAGAAAGAAAAAATTTGTCTAAAAGACGACTCTTTTAATTTTTTATAAAAAAAATACTATTTCTAGTATTTTAATGAATCATAGTAGCTGTAAAGAAATCCATAAAGAAATTTACGACTAAATAAGAAATGGATAGGGAAAATAATAAATATACAAAACGTGATTGATAGTAACGGTTCTTTTTAAAAATACCATTAATATTAATACTTTCTAAAGCCCATATCGTAAAAGGAACGAAGAAAATATATAGTACAACTCTAAGCATTTTCGTACTCCGTAATTTCTTCTATACGACGAATATGACGTTCTTCTCCAGAGAATGGTGTCGTAATAAAGGTGTGAACCAATTCTTTTAGTAAGTCGATGGAATCATGGGCACTAATCGCTAAAACATTCGCATTATTATGACTTCTCGTTAAGAAAGCTTCTTCTTTTGTATGAACCTTCGCACAACGTACACCTTTTACTTTGTTACAAGCAATACTCATTCCAATACCTGTACCACATATTACAATTCCTAAATCTACTTCTTTTTGAACAACACTTTCTCCTACTTTAAACGCATACTCTGGATAATCTACCGATTCTTCTGTATTCGTTCCAAAATTAAATACTTCATATCCAAGTGATTCTAAATCACGGATGATTTCTTGTTTTACTTCTACACCGCGATGATCACTCGCAATACCAATTTTCACTATTTTCTTAGCCTCCTCATCCATTTATACATTTTTAAAAGCGTATTATAACGTTTATATCCTTTAGGATCAACTACACAATTAAATTCACCAATCAATTCAACAGGTTTCGCATTAAATCCTCTTTTAAAATCAAACAATCCATACATTGGATGATCATGATGGAAAGCAGGTTCAATCCCATAAAAATTAAAGTTTTGATAGTGGTTTTCAACCGCATATTCAATCATTTCCCATTGTAATAAATATTGTGAATTATATTTCATAAAAGGTTTTAAACTCGCTCCAAATAGATAAACGATTTGTTTTCCAAATAACATATAAAGTCCACCAGCAACAATCACTTTATTCCCATATTCTTTTTTTTGTTTTTTTACTTCCGCAATCTTTTTTTGAATACTCTCTAATTCACTAGTGAATTCTTTTATTTGACCTTCTTTTTTCTTCTTACTTTTTTTGGCTTGTTCTAAACGTTGTTCAATATGATCGATATCTTCTTGATACTTTTTAATTTGACCATTACAATCAAACTCTACTAATAATACTTTAATCATTCCTGCCTTATTAAATGCATCAAACATATTTTCATAATAACTAAGAGGACGATCGATAAAACCACGACGTTCTGAAGTATGTTTCATCAATTCTTTAAATTTTGATAAATCACTTTTTTTGGCTTCAATCACACGTAAACTATTTTTATATGAGTTTTTAATACTCCAACGTGTCGTCGCACGCATATCTTTTAAAAGTTCATCTGTCGTTTTATTTTCAATTTCTAATACCGAAATAAAACGAGGTTCTAAATTCGGCGTAGCTTCATCAAAACCAATGTGGTGATACCCTAATTCATTTAAAGTATCGACTAATTTTTTATTATTTTTAAGAGGATCAACAATATTTCCATCTACATCTCGTTCACGAAAGGGAATTAAAGGATTTATTTTAATAAAGATACCACGATGTTCTTTCGCATACTTCTTAATTTCTTCACAAAACAATTTGATTTGTTCAGAATCTTCATAATTTAATAAAAAGCCACGAGGCGCATAAAACATATTCTTTTTTAAAACAGGAATTACTTTCGATAAAAGAAGTGTGGCCGCAACAATATTTCCCTCTTGTTTTATTCCAACTAAATGTTTTTTCCAACCATTATGTTCCTTTAAATCTCCCCAATAAGAACTTTGAAAGAAACTACTCTGTGGATGACCCTTCGCAAATTCATTAAATTCTTTATCTGTTAATTTTTCTAGCATCTTCTCGCCTCCATTATACGTTTAATATTATAACATGCCACAGAGGTTATCCGCAACTGAATCCTTTTAAAATATAAAAGTAATATCAATAAAACTCCTCATAAGTAATATGGGAGTTTTAATTCTATTTGCTAAATTGTTCTTTTATACTTCCAATTGTAACAACTAATCCAATTAATGTAAAGATCACTCCAATAAACAACCTCATTATATTTTACAAATGAATTATAATACATAAAAAATAAAACTTCATTATAAAGTAATAAGAATAGTTAATGAAACGTCCATTCTCTTATTACTTATTTTAATATTTTATATTTGAAACGGTTCATTAAAGGTTCCATTACCAGATGTGATTTGCACATCAGGAGAGATCATGATCACTGGACGCACGACAAATTTATTCGTCACAGTGTTTATGGTCGCATATCCATGATCGTACACGTCCCAAGAAAACGATGCACTAAATGATGTAGCTGTCCAATAATTTTGTGTATTATCATAATCATTATTTGTTGTACGATTTCTTGAAAGTATAGTTTCACTTTGATCTGATAACATCTCTCCTACTCGGATTAATCCTACTTTTCCTTCATAAGAATTACTTGTACTTTCCAAATAACTTTTATAATTATCACCATAGTTAAAATAATCTCCTCGATACCATGTGGTTGATACTAATTTATTTTTATCTGTTTCATTATTATTACTGATCCAATTTATAAATGCTTCTTCATTTATGACTGTGCATAAAGTACAATTTGTCCCATAGACCATTTTATCCGAATCTTCTATAATTCCATCATTATTACTATCATAATATCCATCTAAGATTAACTTGGTTCCATCATGACTAGTTTCAGCAACTCGATAATTTCTTCTAGCATATGTTACATATTCTCCTACATTACTATTATCTTTTAGACTTCCTAATACATCATTAACTTCTTCGATCACATATGGGTTTACCAAGGACCCATTACCGCTTGTAATCAAAGTATCAGAGGAAATTCCTACAACGGGACGAACACCATGTGTACTCGTCACAACATAGTAGCTTGTCGCATTACCATAGTAGTTCACATACCAAGCATTCGAGATATCATATGGTGTTAATATCCAATAATTTTGTAATATGTGCAAATAACTAGAATTTCCATTAGCTAAATTGTATTCATCTAATGATAATAATCCGACTGGTTTTTGTACAGTCGATAAATTGTTTTTACATGTTGTTCGTAAGGATGTAGATGTTGTTATTTCACTACACCATGTTTGATTAACAAGTGAATCTTTATGTTCTAATTTTGGATAAAAGTAATTATTTAACCAATCATTCACATTACTATTGTCGTAATCTAAAGCTGTATTTTCTGCTCCCCATGGGATTGCGGTTATGTTTTCTTCCGTAATCATACGGATACTTCCATCACTATTCTTTCCCATGATTCGCCATAGAAATCCATCAAACCAAACATAGTTAGAATCTTGTCTTCCTTTTAAATACGTTCCATCCATATAATTATAGATTCCCTCTGTACTAGAATCTAATAACGTTTGAGTCGTTTTAGCTAGTGTATTTTCACTTGGTGATATAGTCCCTGTGTCTTGAACAAAGTTAATACTTAACGTTAAATCTTTATTCGTACTTGGGATACTCGTCCCATTACTATCCCATTCTACTTTCACTTTGAATATTTTCGATTCTTTGGCTTTTAGTTTTTCATTGATTTTGATATCTTCAACACTAAATTTGATATCTTTTGGTTTAATGGAATTAGCTTCGTCAATTCCACTAATACTTTCTACATAGGCATCAATGGTTCCTCGATTTTCTACCGTAATCAAATACTCTCCACTAGAACTTGGTTTTTCTAAAGCTATTGTAAAAGTTGCCGTAGTGGAGTTTGTAATTTGTTTATTGATGGTTTTCGCTCCGTTTATTGTTCCTTCTTCGATATTGATAAACAAAATATTAAAGTTCGATGTGATTCCACTCGTTCCATTGATATTTAATTGTTGACTTAGTATCGCATAGCTTATTGCTAAACCAACTAAAATAGAACACAATGTCCCAATAATAATTCTTTGTTTCTTTCGTGTTCTCATATGCCACCTTCTATTCTTATTTTATTGTAAAAAAAAAAGAAGGAAAACATCAATATTAGATACCCCCCCCCATGTATATTAATCTTTTAAACATCCAATTGGAACTACACATACATCACTTTCTGTTCTATAAGCCATATCAGTACCAGTGATAATCATCAATAAACTAGGCTTTACTTTAATTTCATCACTTTCATCAATTAATTTCTTTAATTGTAACAAGTGTTCTTCTGCTTCTTTGACTCTAGATCCACTTAATTTTACTTCCACCAAAGCATAACTTCCATCTTCAAAACAAATAATATTATCACATTCTAGTCCGTAACGATCTCGATAATGTTTAAGTATTCCCCCATTTTTTCTTGCGTAAATACTCAAATCACGATTGACTAAATTTTCAAATAAAAGACCGAATGTATTAATATCTAACATCAACTCTTTTAGTGAACATCCTAATGCACATACAGCTAGGGATGGATCTACAAAACTTTTTTTAGGTGAAGTACGAATCGATGTTTTACTTCTAATATTAGGATTCCATGCTTGTATTTCTTCGATGATATATAGTCTTTTTAATACTTTTAGATAATTTAAAATGGTAACATCACTCACGTCCGCATAATTTGCTTTTATATCCGCAAGCATACTTTTGTCAGAATCAATCGTTGATACTTGTCTCGCATAAGCACGTAGAATCGTTCTCATTAATTCAGGATCTCTTTTAACACCATCTACTTTAGAAATATCCGACTCACATAATACATCCAAATAATTCTTTGGAATTTGAAGCGCTTGTTTCGGATCTAAATGAATGGAGTTTGGCCATCCTCCACGACATAGTGTATAAGCAATTTTTTCATAATCCAAATCCGTTTTGATTCCATCTATATTCTTTTTTCCATTCATTAAATCAAATAAAGAAATTTTTCCGTTAGAATCACCCGATTCATATAATGACATTGGTTTCATATCTATAATCGCAAATCTTCCAACTCCACTATGTAACGAATCATCGTCAACAGGTGTGGCAGATCCCGTTAAAATATACTGGTTCGTAAGTCCGGATTGATCCACTGAATACCTAACTGCATTCCAAAGTTTAGGAACCATTTGCCATTCATCAATTAGTCTTGGCTTTTCTCCTTCTAATAATAAAGAAGGTTTGGTATTTGCAAGTTCGATATAATTATCTTGTAAATCTGGATTTTGCATTTCTAATACACTTTTTGCAATTTGTTTCGCACTTGTAGTTTTTCCACACCATTTTGGTCCTTTAATCTGAACCGCACCGACTGTAGATAATTTTTCTTTTAATTCCTCATCAACAATTCTTTTTAAATATTCCACAAGAATCCCCTCCACTATCATTGTATCATAAAAATCTGTTATTTATTCATTTATTTTAAACATTTGGGGCATTTTATTTTAATAATTTGGGGCATTTTGTTTTAAACATTTGGGGTAGCTTTCATTGTTCTATCTTTTATTCTCGAACCATTGACGAAAAAAGAATTTAAGGTTATACTTAAAAAGGCAATAGAAAAGAGGATTCTTATGGAATTTGTAGAACAAGTAAAAGAACAAGAGTTTGAAGAATTTGTAAGTCATCATCCTACAAAATCTCATTTTATGCAGTCGTATTATTGGGGAGATGTTAGTAAAGAAAAGGGCTTCGTTCCTCATCGTGTGGGACTTAAAAGTAATCAAACATTAGTCGCAACAGCTTTAATTCTAGAAAAACATTTATTTGGAAAATATACTTATCTTTATATTCCAAGAGGCTTTGTTACAGACTTTTCAAATCATGAGATCGTTCAAAAGTTTCTTCAAGAATTAAAGAAATTCGGTAAAAAAAGAGGCGCTATCTTTATTGCAATGGATCCTGATATTAAGTTACAAAATTTAGATCCGGATGGGAATGTGATTCATCCTGAAAAAAACAATTTTGAATTGGTTAATTTCTTAAAAAAATGTGGATTAAAACATTTAGGATTTAATAAAAACTTTGAAAATCGTGAACCAAGATATACTTTTCGTTTAAACTTGGATCAACCTTCTTTTGATGATATTTATAAAGGAATGCATCCAACAACAAGAAAAATTTTAAATAAAGGGAATCAATATAATTTAGATGTTTTTATTGGTGATGAAACTAATATTGATGACTTTTATTTAACTATGAAAGAAACTGCTATTCGAGAACATTTATTTTGTTTTAGTAAAGAGTACTATTTAAACTTTTATCACACTCTTCACCAACATAATATGAGTGATTTATATGTTGTAAAAGTGGATATTTCAAAATTAAAAGAAACTTATCAAAAAAAGATTCAATCTTTAAAAGAAGAATTAGAATCTTTAGATGAAAGTAAATATAAGAATAAACAAAAGTTAGAAAATAAGAAAAAAGATTTACAAAAGAATTTGGAAAAAGTTGAAAAAGAGTATCACAATATTGAACAAATAGACGAAAAAGAGCTTGTCCTATCTTCTATTATGACGGCAAAATACCATGATAAAGTATGGACGATTCATGGAGGAAATCATCGTTTACTTAGAGAGTTAAATGCTAATTACTTACTCTACTATACCATTATTAAAGATGCTTATGATCAAGGATATAAAACCATTGATTTCTTTGGTACGATCGGAGATCCTAATCCGAAAGATAATGGATATGGAATTCATTTATTTAAAAAACGCTTAGGGGGAGAATATACCGAGTTTATTGGAGAGTTTCATTTAATTCTCAATAAACCACTTTATTTCCTATATCAAAAAGTATATCCAAGAATTCGTAAAATGATCAAAAAAAGAAAGGGTTAATCATTTGACTCTTTCTTTTCTTGTAACGTTTTTTTCATAACTTGATAAAAATTTTTCATGATTTTTTGTTTTTCTTCTTCATCTTCAACAAGTAATAATCCCATTTTATCCCCAAATGTTTCTTCTTTATAAAAACGTAAGTTCATAGGGTTATCTTTTTCCATGACATATACATAATGAATATCATCTAATGTAATCGTTTCTAACACTAAATAAAGTTTCCCATCGGTTAGTTTTACAATACTATTTCTTTCTAAATGCATTTTTTCCTCCTGTTGAACGAATTAAAACTTTAGCAATTTCTTTTTCTTGTTCTTCTCGTTTCAAACGATCATGTGCATAAACACAAGGAACAGAACCAAAGGTGAGGTTCGCAAAGGGAACCGCCATATCTGGTTTTCCTGATACAAAAGATAAAGTGACTCCAGATAGTCCTAGTGCGAGACATAGTATACCAATCTTATAACAATCTTTCGCGTTAAATTCCTCTTCTTCTACAATTTTTTCTACGGTTAATAATTCTTTTTTCATTTCTATTCCCCCTAAAATAAAATAAGAAGCTATTGCGTGCTTCTTATTTTGCTTGATTAAAGCCATATTTTTTGTTAAATTTATCCACAGCACCTGTTTGTTTAGCACTACCTTGTTTTCCAGTATAAGCTGGATGACATTGGTTACAAGTTTCTACATGAAGAGTTTCATGAGTTGACTTTACTGTGAATGTATTTCCACAAGCACAAGTTACTTTTGTATCTTGGTATTCTGGATGAATTCCTTTTTTTGCCATACTTATCTCTCCTTCCGCCATGACATCTAAAATGCCATAGAAATTCAATGCCTCTATATTATAGCAACTTTTTATTGGTTTGACAACCCCTCATTAAAATATAAGATTTCATTTCATGTAAAAAGTATATACGATGGTATATACTAATTACGATGATCTCCAAATAATGAAAGTAAATGAAGAAATAAATTAATAAAATCTAAATATAATTCTAAAGCACCAATTATTGCGACTTTGTTTTCATCATCCATCATTTGTTGAAAAGCCTTAATACGTTGAATATCATAAGCAATAAATCCAACAAAAATAATTACAGCGATGGCACTAACGATAATATCTAAAGTAGGATTTCCTAGGAAAATATTTACAAGAGATACAAGAATCACTCCTAATAATCCAAAGAATAAAATCGTTCCCATTTTAGATAAATCAATATTGGTAAAATATCCAAGTAATCCAAAAATAAGGAATAATACCGCTGTTACCGCAAAAATAAACATAATAGATGAAATATTAAATACTAAGAAGATCGATGAGAATGTTAAACCGCTCAATACTGAATAAGCTAAAAAGGAAATGATGGCGGTTGTAAAACTCATTTTATGAATTCGTGCGGATAAAAAGATTACCACTAAGATTTCTGCGATAAAAATAAGCCAATAAGCACTGGTACTAAAAATATTATAAATCATATTTTCATTGGTACTTACATAAATTCCTGTGGCAAATGTTACAAATAAACCTACAAACATCCACAAAAATACTTTAGAAAAAATTGATTTTTGCACAATATCACCTCTCTGTTATCATTATATAATATTTTCTTAATTTAATAAAGTCTTATTTACGACTTCCATCACTTCATTCCCCAGTTCTTCTTCGCCTTTTTCAGATAATAAAGCGGTATCATGATCAAAATAAGAACTATTTACGGTATATGTGGATAAATCAATGATTTCTATTTGATAAGCTTCTGCCATCGATTCTAATCGTTTATTCGCATAATAAATCATTTTATTTGCTTTATCACTATTCAAATTACGTGGGACATAATAATTTGTCATCATAATATCCTCTTTACAATATTCACGTAATAAACGTAATAAAATATCGGTATCTTCACTCATTTCATCCACATAGTCATATAATTCTTCCATACTAAATTCTTCCACATCTAAATTCATCTTATATAGAAAGTCATTCATTCCAATAGATAGTGTAACCAAATCAGCTTTAATTAATGCATTTTTAATAGATTTTTCTTCCCCATTCACCATTTTTTTCTCATTATTTTTGATTTGATAAATTAAATCCGTTGTTCTTAAGTTCATATTAGAAAATTCATTAATATAAACTTCAAACTTTTTCTTCTTCTTTAATTCATTTACAATTTTTTGATTCCAAGTGAATTTTTCATCCATCCCCGTTGTGATATAATCGCCAATTGATAAATAGTACACTTTGCGATCTAAGGTTGTTAAATAAATAAAAAAGATCGTAAATATAATACATAATAAAACGATAATGGTCTTTAATTTCATAGATATTCCCCCAAAAGAAAAAGTAGCTTACACTACTTTATTTTATTTCTTCTAAGCGAATTTTAGCACCAATACCGGATAATTTCTCAATAATATTTTCATATCCTCGTAAAACATGTTCAACTTCCTGAATCGTTGTGGTTCCCTGGGCAACCAATCCAGCTAAAACTAAACAAGCACCAGCTCGTAAATCGGTCGCTTTTACTGTTTTTCCTACCAATGGAGTTGGACCTTTAATTTGAATTTTATCGGAACCTTTACCATGAATACTCGCACCCATGTGATTTAAATACTTTGTATTTAGAAAACGATTTTCATAAATGGTCTCTGTAACTTCACTTATTCCTTCACATTGCGTAAGTAAAGTGGTAATTGGTTGTTGTAAGTCTGTAGGAAATCCTGGAAAAACACCGGTTGTAATCACGACTGGTTTTAAGTGATTTCCCTTACGAATATGAATCGTATCTCCCTCTAGTTTCATAGGCACTCCCATTTGTTTTAATTTTTGTAACAAAGATAAAATGTGTTCAGGAATAACGTTTTGAACGGTTACATCTTCTCCTAATAACGCACCAGCTAAAAGATATGTACCTGCTTCAATACGATCAGGAATGACTTCTGTATAAGCATGGTGTAAATAGGTAACACCTTTAATGATAATGGTACTTGTTCCTGCACCTTTAATTTTAGCTCCCATATTATTTAAGAACGTTGCCACGTTTACAATTTCTGGTTCACAAGCGGCATTCTCAATTGTGGTTGTTCCTTTGGCTTTAACCGCAGCTAACATAATATTAATCGTAGCCCCAACACTTGGCATATCTAAATAAATATTATTTCCCTTTAATTCTTCTGCTTGAATCGTATATTTATTTCCCTCTTCAATGACGTGTGCACCAAGAGCTTCAAATCCCTTTAAGTGAAAATTAATCGGGCGAGCTCCTATAGGACATCCACCTGGGAAATACATCGTAGCTACTTTATATTTTCCAAGAAGTGCGCCCATAAAATAATAAGAAGCACGTAATTTTTTAGATATATGTTCAGGAATTTCTTTATTTTGAATCTTAGACGCATCAATCTCAATCGTTCCATCTTCACGTTTTACTTGAGCCCCTAAATATTCTAACATCTCTTCTAAGGCATCAATATCCGATATATCAGGAACATGATCAATGGTTACTTGTTCATCACATAGTAGAGATGCTGGTACAAGAGCGACCGCACTATTTTTTGCTCCACTAATAGTAATGGTTCCCTTTAATGGATGTCCACCTTCTATTACAATCTGTTTCATATAAACCTCCAAGTCATTATATTAATATGCATTTATTACTAATTGGTGTTTATGCCTTGTTCACACTTCCCAACAATTGTAATTTATGATCAATGGCTTGTTTCATAGCCATTTCCCCCGCTTTAATTACTTTGCGTGGATCATACACATTTTCGTTTGATTCAATAAATTCACGAACTGCTTGATTCCATGCTAATTGTAATTCGGTATTGATATTTAATTTAGAAATTCCACAACGAATCGCTTCACGAATTAAATCATCACCAATTCCACTTCCTCCGTGTAAGACGAGTGGCATTTGAAGTGCATCATCAATTTGTTTCATACGACGAAAATCAAGCTTAGGTTCTCCTTTATAAATACCGTGAACACTACCTAAAGCAGGAGCTAAAAAATCGATTCCTGTTTCTTTTGCTAAACGAATCGCATCCTCTACTTTCGCATAAGCAAGTTCATCGGCTACGCCATCTTCTTCACCACCAACATGACCAATTTCCGCTTCTACGGTAATTCCTTTAGGATGAGCATATTCCACTACTTCTTTTGTCATACGAATATTTTCATCTACCGAATAACGAGACGCATCAATCATAACAGATGTAAATCCGGCATCCACAGCTTTCTTACAACTTTCGACACTACTTCCATGGTCTAAATGAAGAGCGACAGGAATGGTAATCGATAAATCATTTATTAAACTTTTTACAAGTGAGACCACAACGTGATAACCACCCATATAACGAATCGCACCCTCACTGACTCCTAGAATAACAGGACTATTTAATTTTTGACATTCTTCTAATATAAATCTTGTCCATTCTAAATTATTAATATTAAAATGAGCAATCGCATATTTTTCACGATGCGCATCTTCTAACATTTTTTTTGCATTTACTAACATATCATCACCTAGTTATCATTATAACACGTATCATTCATTATACAAAGGTATTTTCTTTGATTTTACATATCAAAACAAAAAAGTGTACAAAGTACACTTATAACTCTTTTTTTAATCCCTGACTTGTTAATTGATAAATTTCTTTCCCTACTTGTTCCATAAAGTAACGATCATGGGAAATACTTATAATCGCTCCATCGAATTCTTTTAACATCTGACAAATGACGGGGATGGATAGTGGACTCACGTTTCTCGTTGGTTCATCTAACAGTAATACATCACATCGATCTAAAACAAATTTAAGTAACAGAAGTTTTGCTTTCGTACCACCACTTAAATTACGTATAGGAGAAGTCATTTCTTCCTTAGAAAACTTCATATTTCCCAAATAACTACGAATGAGATACTCTGGGTGATCAGATCCCATAAGATAAGAAACAGGAGTATCTGATATTTCCCAAACTTCTTCATAATTTTGTGGCATATAGCCAACTTTAATATCTTTTCTTGTTTTTAATTCTTTTTCAATATACTTTAATAAAGTAGATTTACCCACACCATTTTCTCCAACAATAACTATATGATTATTTCCCAAGATTGTAAGTTTAATATTTTGAGATAAAACTCGTTTGGAAACTTGTAAAACAGGAAGATCTAATTTTAGAATTTCTTTTCTATTTGGTAAATTTGTTTTTTCAAATCGGAAATAGATAGATTCTTCCACTTCCGGAATTTCAGTCCTTTCCATTTGTTCCATTTTTTGTTCTTGAGCTTTTAACGTGTGCATCTTCTTCTTTAATTTTCTACCAACAGAAGGTAAACTTCGACTAATGTGTTCCTGTTGATATTCTACTTTATTCATAATTTGTTTTAGTTTTTCTTCTTTTTTTCGATATTGAGCCGCTTCTTTTTTAGCAACCATCGTCGTTTTATCTATCCAACGATGACGTTCTTTTAAATATTCATCATATCCCATTATTTTATAAGTATGTCTTGGTTTCGTCTTATTGTGAACAAGTTCCAAATGAAGGATTTGATTTGCTGTATTTTTTAATAAATATTCATCATGAGACACATAAATAATAGGTATCGTTTGTCTTTTAATAAATTGTTCCAACCATAATACGGTCTTTAAATCTAAATCATTTGTTGGTTCATCCAACAAGAGAAGATCTGGATGATTCAACAATATTTTTAAAAGTTGAATCTTCACTTTTTCTCCACCACTTAAATTCTTCATCATGGCAGAATCTAATAAATCTTCTTTTATGTTTAATTGCTTCACCAACTTATAATAATCATTGATTTGATGATAATAGGTATCTTGATCTTCAAATAAATAATCAAACACTAGCATATTCTCATCTTCTACATCTAATGATTGTTTTAAGTAACCAATTTGTTTTGCACTACACCTAATTTTTCCATGTATCCAACTAGAATCTAAATCCCTAAGAATCGCTTTTAATAATGTACTTTTACCAGTACCTTCATCTCCTATAATAGCTAATTTATCACCAGGTGAAAGAGTAAAATTTAAATTTTCAATCAATACTTTATCTTGTATTGCAATAGTAAGTTCTTTTACTTCTAACATATATACCTCCTTTTGGGTATAAATGTTGTTTATACCCGATTATTTTTGTTTTAATCCTCTTCTCATGTTCTCACCTCCATTAGAACTTGTTCTTTCTGAAATCATTCTAACATAACTTAAGGAAGAATGTAAATAATACCTAATAGAATTAATACAATACCACCTAAAATCGTCGATAATTTACCAATTAAATGATGGATATATTTTCCAAGAAACAATCCAAAATACGTAAAACCACCACTACAAATAGAAAATATAAGACAAGATAGAAGATATTGATCTGTAATCGAAGAAAGACCAATTCCTACAGAAAAACTATCTAAGCTAACCGCAAATCCAAAAGCTAAGAGTTCCCATAAACTCATGTGATTATTAATATCTTCCTTTTTAAAACTTTCTATTAACATTTGAACACCAATAAAAGTTAATACTAAAAACACTAAGAAATCAGGATTCACTGGCAAAAAGGTAATAATCGCATGTCCCATTATTAAACCAATTAAAGGCATAACGAAGTGATACAAACTGACAATCACAGTTAATAAAAAAATTGTTTTTTTACGTAATCCAATCGTTCCATAAGCTAATGATAAGGAAAAAGCATCCATACTTAAACTAATCGATATAATTAAAATTAGAATTATATTCATAATATCTCCTCACTCTCTTCATTTTATGTCAAACAAAAAGAGTAGATTACTCTACCCTATAAATATTTCTCAATTAGTTCTTGAATAAAGAATTTATATTCCACTTCTTCACTTTCTTCGGCTTCCATTAAACACATAGGAGGAAATAAAACACACCACCAATTATCTCCTTTTCCTTCTCCTAATGTCACTAACAAAGAATTATAATATCCTTCTTCATAAGTCACACCTTTAAAATTCTTTTCTGGAAAATAATTTTGCCCAAAGTGAATCTGATAACCTAAAGGATAATTTTCTTTTATTAAAAGATCATTGATACGATTATCGATCAAAGCGATATTAGCGTTAATAATACGTTCCGCTTCCTCACTTCCTTTGGTATCTTTTAATAATTCATACGTTGTCGTTTGAAGCTCTTCTTTCACTTTTTCCTTAATCGCTTGATCATATTCACTATTACTATTTGGAATCACTCGCATACGAATCGCATCACTGGGTATAATAAGTTCCGAAGCATTCGCCATTCCCTTTGTAAAAAAGCTATATCCTAAAAATAATATAAATAAAATTAGTATTGTTTTCTTCATTTTAATCACCTATTACATAATGAAAAAGAATCATTAAATTATACATGTATATAAAAAAACAACACAACAAATTGTGTCATTTTTAACAAGTGATTATTGTGGTGTATCATATACCAATACATAAATACGATTTATTACTATGGTTCCTATCGTATGGTTAGAAATTGAAAAACTCAAATGAGTTTGTCCTCCAATTGGAAAAATAAAATTATCATCATAAATTACTATAGTAGACGCTGTAGTACTACCCCAGATATTATGAAATTCATACGTATGATATTCGACAAAGGGATCTGTTGAACTTATTTTTCTAGCACTAACAACTAAATCAACATCATTTCCTATATCCGAAGTTGAATAATCTAATACTAATTTATATCGTCGATTATATCCTGAACGTAACGGATACATGGTAACAAGATATGATAATGCACTATAAGAAAATCCAATTTCACCATTCTCGTTTTCATTAAAGTTTTTTTTTTGATTAAATAAAGTGAATTCTCCAATGGGCGTTGAAAACATATCTTCTTTTAATTTCTTGTTTTCCTCTTGTAAAGAATTGATTTGTGTTTGAAGTAAATTGATCTTTTCATCTATGGTTGTTGTATCTCCTTCACCATTAACTGGAATATAACTTAAACTAAATTCATTCTCTTTACTACCAGAATTTCCGCAAGTATTTGTAACCGTTACAGTAAAAGTTTGTTCTTGACTAGGTGTTAGGATATCTCCTACTTGTAATCCTTCGATTTCCATGGTGATACAACTTGGATTCTTATTATTACTTTCGTTGATTAAATTGATTGTTGATAGTATTCCTGAAGTACTTCCTTCATTTTTTACCGTTACTTGATAAGATGTTGATCCATTTCTACTAAATTCTGTTGGAAGAATTCCTTTAATATTTCCTTCAACTTTTCCTTCACCTATTGCGTTACTATCTACATGTTTAATACTTGTAATTCGTATTAAAGTGGTGGCAGTTATTTTACTGGTTCCATTAATTTCAAAGGTATTATCCATGACCGCATAGCCAACCATAAGAGAGAGGATTAAAACAAATACCGTTATTATCCAAATACGTTGATGGATATTAAATCGCGATTTCCGATAACCTCCCCCATGTGTTCTATTTGTAAACATATAATCACTTCCTATTCTATTACCATTATATATTCTTCTAAAAATTATTTTTCAATTATACATAATCACTTATGGAGCTATGACAGCACGAGAACCATTAGCACTACCTTCAATACCGGTTGAATAACTTACACCAAATACACCAGATAAATTTGTACTAGCAGAATTTCCACCACGAGCAAACCATGGTGCAGAAATAACAGGATAATAGCCATAATCCATATACCATCCATTGCTGTTCGGTTCAGTACTTTTTCTCGTCTCTTTCATCGCATCTCCTAATTTTCCTTGACTAAAATCATATTGAAAATTGACAGGTAAATATGAGTCATAATACTTGAAATTTGGATACTCTAAAAATCCACTTTCTACTGGTAAGAAAGATCCATCTTCACTAACAATACTTGCCATTGTTCTTTCCCATGATCCGCCATTTAAATCGTAAATTCCATAAATATTCCCTGTAGTGGAAGCCTTAACTCCTTCTTGCTTATAATCTCTTCCTATTTCACACGAAGTCATATTGTTTTTAACATCTGCAGATGAAGAAATCCCACTACATCCAGTTATAGTTGGCCCCCATATCACTTCAGTATTTGCCTGCCCAGTTCCTGTATTAACATTATTAATCCATACTTCTTCACATACTCCATTCGTAGATTTTCCATATTTTGAATTGGTTAAATAAGCAACAGCTCCCCATTCCATGTTCTTAATCATATGGGAATCATACATACTAAGCCCATAAGTTTCACTATTCATTGATTTTATACTATCAAACATATCTTTATTATTTAAATTAGTTAAACTCTTCTGATTTGGTTTTATCATTGGATTTTCTTTCGTTCCTGTCATTTCAAACTTTCCAAACCAAAAACCAGAGATTTCTTCATATCCAAAAGTAAAAGCAGGGTGAGTTAACCATTCTCCATTTTGATCACCAATTGACTTCTCAGTAGTAATTGTTTCAAATTCTACTTGTATTTCCTGTTCGTTACTAAAACCATCTACATTCCATAACTGATATCGATATCTTGGTATCCACACATAATAAGCTAAAATATCAGATTCTTCAACAGGAGTTCCGGCACGAGCAATTAAATATTCATTTCTAGAATTACTAGTTACACTTACGGCATTTGCCCATTGTCTATTCTCATAACTATACCAATCCCCATAAATATCAGCTTTTACTGTATTTCCATTTTCATCATAAGTAACAGGTATTAATCCATCTTTAATCACAGGTTCTTCTATGTCACTTACTATTTCAGAAGGATTATCATTCGGATCTTGTGCAAAATTAATGGTTAAAGTTAAATCCTTACTCGTCTCTGGTATGCTTGTTGCATTACTATTCCAATTGACTTTTACTTTGAATACTTTACTTTGTTTTGCACCTAATTTATCATTAATTTCTATTCCCTCTAATGAAAACGTAATATCGATTGGTTCTGTTGAATTGGCTTCATCTAACCCCTGAATACTTTCTACATACGCATCGATCATTCCTCTATTTTCTACCGTAATAAAATATTCTCCACTAGAGCTAGGTTTCTTTAAATCTATAGTAAAGGTGGCAGTGGTTGTATTAGTAATTTGTTTATCGATAGTTGTAGATTCATTCATTTTTCCTTCCTCAATCTTTGTAAATAAAATTTCAAAGTGACCGGAAATATTTCCTATTCCTTGAATGTTTAATGTTTGACTAAGTACGGCATAACCTACAGTTAGTCCAATCACAATCGCACATAGGGTTCCTATAATGATTCTTTGCTTTTGTCTTGTTCGCATTTTATTTCACTCCTATTCTCTTTTTATTGTACA
>DVKJ01000047.1 GCA_018716065.1 Candidatus Pelethosoma merdigallinarum | reverse complement strand
TCATGAGATGGTGTACCGTTTTCTAAACCTAATAAATTAGTAAAATACTCTTCTTTTAACTTCATAAAGTAAGCAATATTTACATAATCTTCTTGTCCACACAATATCGCATATATTGTCATAATAAGTATGTCTATTAATTTATATCTTTTTCCCCTTATATCTCTTGGATCTTCTAATACCTCAAATCGTTCAAATAAGTTCATTTATACCACTCCTAGTATAATTGTAACTTATTTGTTTTGTCTTTTTTTTGCTTTTTATATTTTTTTACATTTCTTTACTTTAATTATTAATTATTTTTAAGCGATTGCCTTACAAGAAAGAATAGATTATTTTTCTATTCTTTCAAATGCTGTCATAGGTTGTCCACAAATAGGGCAACGATAATCTTCTGGTAATTTATCCATTTCTACTTCATAACCACATACTTTACATTTCCATACTGTTTTTTTAGTATTTGTTTCTGGAATATACGTAGGTGCGGTCTTAGGACTCTTCCCTTTTAATTGTTCGTGATAAAAACGATAAGTCATTGGTTTAATATCTTTATAACCATCCATTGTAAGAACTTTACCTAATATGACTAAATGAGTAGTTGTTTCTAAAATATTTATAACTTCGCACGTAATATAACCACAGCTATCTTCTAACACTGGCAGTCCATCTACTTCATGATAATCTATATTTTCATATTTATCTATTTCCCTAGAAGTATGGTAACCGAAGGTACCAATAACTTCCGGATTTGTTTCTTCATCTAAAATAGACACACTAAATTTTTTCGTCTTTAAAATTGTTTTTGTTGTTACATTATTTTTATTCAAACTGACAATAAACGTAATAGGATCATTGGTAATTTGAACAACTGTATTGGCAACACATCCAACCATTTTTTCGTCACGTGCGCCAATAATATACATACCATAACTCATGTTTTTTAATACATCTAACTTCATAAAACCTCCGATGTTTATCTTATTTTTTCTTCCATCATGATCTTATAAATTTTCTTTAAATTTTCTTTTTTGTCATGATGCATATCAATAAAATTAATGTGAAGCTGATAACCACTATCAAAACTAAATAAGAGTTCTGCTTTTCCTGGTTTAAAACAAACTGCACTTGTAGATATAGAATGATAAGGAAACATATGAATTTTTTTATAATGAACAGCCATTGGATCACGATCAAATAAAATCATACGTTTATTCGTAAATAAAGCATAATCTTTATTATTTTTATATCCTAATAAAATTTTCTCTCCTGAACTTACATACTCTTTTACATATTCTGGTAAATTCTCTTCTGTTACTTCTTTTTTAAAATTAAAATATTTTGATCATTCTTTAAATTTAATATATGCCATAATTTCTACCTCTTTACTTCAATATCAGTATATCATAAAAGAATAAAAAAAGGAATGATTTCATTCCCTTTCATTTATTTTCTTAAAGAAATGTTATGATAGAAAGTTTTGTTATTTGAATTATCCACTAAACAAACACTAACACCATCAAAATTTCCCATAATTGGATAAGTTCCTACATAAGAACCCTTTACAGGTATTTTAGTTGCTTGAACATTAGGATCGCTCATTAATTCTTCACAAGTTTGATAATGATTTCCTAAATCATAATAAATATCAAATTCACCTTTATTATCATACATATTATAATTTATAGAACCATAATATGTTTGATTACTTTCTACACCTTCAAGAACTGGAGCGGTAATATCACCAACGACGTTAATACGACGTGATAATTCTCTTTTATTTCCAGCTTGGTCTGTTACTTTATAAATGATTACAAATTGACCTGGTTTATCAAGTTTAATTTCTGTTGGATTTGGTGTATAACGAACACCTTGTTCATCATAATATACATACTCTACTGTAATTTTATTTGTTAAATCTCCATCGATGTTATCAGTAGCAGTAGCACTTTCATCTACATACGTATCACCAACATTTTTAGTTAGATTTACCCAGCCGTCGTATATACTTTTGTAATCTTTTTTAGTATCAGCACGTTCCTACCTTCTTTCTATAAATCATTATATTCTATGCCTTACTAATAGTCAATAAAGTTCATCTTTTTAAAGATGAAAATTAAGTGAAAAAGGTGTTGAAACTCAACACCTAAGCAATAAAATATGGTACAAAAATAATAAGACCTTCAATGACAGAAGCAATCGCCGCAACAAGCACCGCACCGGCGGCTGTATCTTTAGCAAGTTTTGCTTTCGGATGAATATCTGGACAACATAGATCAATTGTTGATTCTACCGCTGTATTGACAAGTTCTAGAGAGATAACTAAACCAAACAAAATGACACAAGTCATCCATTCACTTTTTGTTATATCAAAATAAATACCAAAAACAATAACGAGAATCATCGCTGTAAAATGAATACATAAATTACGTTCTTCTTTTAATGCTTCGATAATTCCTTGAAACGCATAATAAAAACTTTTCCATAATGGACTATGAATATCTTTTTTAAATCTTCTTCGAAACAATCCCATCTTAAACACTCCACTTCTTTTTGATTATATGAATAAAAATGCATAAATAGATAAAAGAAATCGCAAAACCAGCTACAACGTCACTTGGATAGTGTACTCTAAGATAAATACGACTACAGCCAATTAAGAAAATAATAAGACCTAAGCAAATAGAAAAAATGATTTTCGTTCTTTTAGACCAATTGGTTTGCCATATAATATAGATTAAAAATCCATAAAACGCCATACTAATCATCGAATGACCACTAGGATAACTATACCCTGTTTCATCAATTAAAGGAAAATCACTTGGTCTTTCTCTCAGAAAGATTCCCTTTAATATGGTGTTTCCAATAGTACTCAACAATAAATTTAGGATTACTAGTAACGATAATTTGTGATCTTTGTTCGTTATTAATAATAATAACGACATCACAATTAACACCAAAGGACTGGACAAACTCGTAATAATTAGGAAGAAAGTGGTTGTTTGATCGTGAAATAGTGAATGTAGCCAATGATAAATAGGATCATCAAACCATGCGACATTATTTGTAACAACTAAAATCGTAAACAGAATAAAAATAGCCAGTGCGAAGAAAAAGAAAAAACATTTATACTTTTTCAAGTTTCACACTTTTGATTTGTTGTAACTCAAAACGATGTTTTTGTTTCGCATTTGGATATTTTTTCGGATCCAGTTCCTCTACAAATAAAGCATAAGGTCTTACCCAACATTTACACTCATCATATAAAGCACGATAAACGACCATTTTTTCTAAAGTTTCACTGTGATATGCAACATCTAATAAAAGATAATAGTCCCCTTTAAAATGTCGATAAATGCCATTTTTTACTAATTTCATACTATGCCCACTTTCTTTTTTTATTGTACCAAATCCCTGATTTGAAATCTAGTATCATCCCTAAATATCCGATGATTTTACTTCTATTATACGTTTCTTAAAAAACATTTAATTCCTAAAATGACCAAAACGAGCTTTTTCTTCATAACAAGTATGATATAAATCTAAATCTTCAATCATTCTTTTAGGGGTACACTCTTCATATAGAGAATCTGGAACTTCTATATTCCCCATATTACTATCAATATAAATCGCGAGTGGTTTAGATATTCCAATCGCATAACTAATCTGAACGCTACACCATTTTAAATGATACTTTTGTAAATAGTCTTTCGCAATTTTTCTTGCTTTATACGCTCCACTACGATCTACTTTACTAGGATCTTTTCCACTAAAAGCTCCTCCACCCACACGAGCAAACGATTGGTAACTATCAACCACAATTTTTCTTCCCGTTAATCCAGAATCTCCTTCAAAACCACCAATTAAAAATCTTCCGGTAGGATTGATTAAAAATTCTTCAATTTCTACCCCATATTCCTTAGCAAGCTCCACACACTTTTCCTTAATCATCGTATCGGTAAGAGAACGATGTTGTTCATCATTTTGATAAGAAACAGTAAAATACTTGATTTTTTGTAATTTCATTTGATCATCATAATATCCTGTAATTTGGGCTTTCCCGTCTGGTAAAAGATAAGAACACTCTTTTCTTTTTTCATCATACCACTGACTCAACTTTTGTAAAATAACCATGGCTGTTGGCAATAATTCTAACGTATCATCACAAGCGTATCCGAACATCATTCCTTGATCTCCCGCTCCACCAACTTCATCATTCGTTCCTAAAGCAATATCTCTACTTTGTTCTCCTAAGTTATTGACAATTTCATACTCTTTATCATAGCCAATATCTTGTAAGACACGATGAACAATAGTAAGAATATCAATTTGTGCGGAAGATGTAACTTCGCCAGTAATAAAAATTTTACCTTTTCCTCCCATAACTTCAATCGCACATCTCGCATGCGTATCTTCTTTTAAATAAGCATCCACTAAAGCATCACTAATTTGATCACAAACTTTATCTGGATGCCCACGAAAAACAATTTCATTGGAATATAATCTCATATACTTCTCTCCTCTACTGTGAAACATATAAAGAAAAAACAAGTTTAGGAACTTGTTTCTAGTCCCTTATCTACTGGCTTTAGCACCTAACTTAAAAGGTTGCTGTAGGATCATCGGGCCAGTCCCTCCACTACTCTTTATAAGGTTTCATCTATTAACAGTATAACACATCTTTTATAAAATAGAAATATCTAAAATATCATCCAAAGAGATCTTTGAAGAATCGATAAAATAAAGATATCTTGTTACTTCATCAATTCTTCGAATATGACCTTCTATCACTTGATAAGTCCCACCATCCTTATTTTGATCTGATACAAAATAAGTTACTTTTACGAAAGGTTTTTCTTTTATTTGATTCATTAGAATCCTAATTTTTTCATTTAATACTTTTTTTCTAGACTCTCCCAATTCTATTTTTTTATCCGTTATTCTGGCTACTTCTTTTATTTTTTCATGATAACCAGATAAAGCGGAAAAGGGAGCAAATTGAGAAGAACGTTGTTCTAAAGACATGGGTTTTCTCTTACGTGAAACATAATGCGGAAGATCGATGATATCGTCATACTTAGGCATGATGACCTCCAATTTGATTATTTCTTTCGATTGTTGTTCCACCCTCTTCTAAATTCATCCCTTTAATAATAGAATTCTTGCCATATTTATGTTTAATCGTTAAAACAACGTTCTGTAACTTTCGATCTTTCATTTCTTCTCCTCTTTCCTGATCTATTTTTCTATTTTGCTCTTCTAAGGAAGAGAATAAATCAAACTGTTTATATTTTGTTTTTTGTTCTTCTTCTAACTCATGAGTAACCTCATTCGCACTCATCGTAATTCTTCGTATCCATAATTTAGGATTGACAATTTGATCATATAATTTTGTCATAGCCGAAATGATTAAAGTAGAAGAAGAAGTTTTATGATCCAAACGAATCGTACCATGGGAATGTTTAGGAATTTTTCTACCATAATGATCCTTAACAATTTCTCCCTCATAATCAATATATTTATTGGTAATGTTATCAATATCGTATCCAATAGTTAACGTTAAATGATCCGATACTTGCCTTTTTGAGACTAGATCTAACGCCAATAAATCAGCCATCTCACGTACAATCAATTTCGTTTTGTGATAATCATAGGGACAAGTTAAAACTTGGCCAGAGTGAATACTATGAGATTGTGGTTTATAATTCTTGATCGATTCTATCGTACAAGGTTCATATCCCCAAGCATGATCAATCAAAAGTTCTGCATTAACCCCAAATAAACAAAAAAGTAAATCTTCATCTTGCAGAGAACAACGTGCAAGATCACCCATCGTCTCTATTCCATATTGCTCTAATTTTCGTGCGGCTCCTGATCCTACCCGCCATATATCTGTAATAGGTTTATGACTCCATAACTTCTTACGATAGGTATATTCATTTAGTGCCGCAATCCGAACACCATATTCATTTTCCTTTACATGTTTAGCAACCACATCCATGGCTACTTTAGCTAAAAAGAGATTCGTTCCTAAACCTGCGGTTGCCGTAATACCTGTCGTTTCATAAACATCTTTTAAAATGTTCGTGACAAATTGTTTAGGAGTAAGAGAATCGTATTTCAAATAAGCCGTAATATCACAAAAAACTTCATCAATAGAATAAACAAAGATATCTTCTGGAGCCATATACTTTAAATAAATGTTATAAATCTTAGCTGAATATTCCATATAAAGGGCCATTCTTGGAGAGGCTACAATAAAATCTAATTCATTCCGAAAATCTTTTTTCAACTCTTCATCATACACCGACTTTCCAGTAAAAGGACGATACCCATTCTTTCTTTTTCGTATACTATTAACCGCTTTTACTTTTTGGATTACTTCAAACAGTCTAGCTCTTCCCTTAAGTCCATATTGTTTTAGTGAAGGGCTGATAGCTAAACAAATCGTTTTCTCCGTTCTAGAGGGATCCGCAACAACTAAATGCGTATTTAAAGGATCTAAACCTCTTTCGACACATTCTACAGACGCATAAAAACTTTTTAAATCAATACAGGCATAAACTTTTCCCATCGCCATCACCATATCCATTTTAACACGAACATTTGTTCTTTTAAAGACTTTTTGATGATTTGGAAAAAGTTTACAAAAAAATAGTTTATTTACTATAAATACATGACTTAATTCAAGAAATTCATGACTAAATCAACAAGAATATCTTTTTCTTTAGGATTTGACTGAGCAATTAAAAGTGTCAGTGCGGTTAAAGTATTATTATCAATAAGTTGCTTATCTCCTTTATATAAAATCTGATAAAAATTTAAAAAGTAAATAAATAAAGTAGCGGCAATTCTTTTATTTCCATCAATAAAAATATGATCTTTAACGATTAAATAAAGAAAATTAACTGCTTTCTCTTCTACACTCTGATACACTTCTTTCCCATCGAAGGTTTGATAAATATTGTTAATGATAGAAGCAAGTCCATTATTTCTTTCTATCGCAAATAAATCACTCTCTTCATTAAATCTTAATTTTTTGATCAATTTCATACAATCTTCATAAGTGATTTTTTTCTGATCTTTCGTACCCTTAATATTTTTCAAAGTTCTATGATCATAATCGTCTAATAAATTTAAAGCTTTAGAATAATCACCAATCACTCGTAAAATTTCTCTAGCCTGGTCATTTTCAAGTTCATCATCTATACGGTTTGCAATATCAATTAATCGAATTGTTTTCTCTAAATACTCTAATCTTTTTTGATTTACCGCATAACCTTTTATCATATAATCTTTTAGAACTTTAGTTGCCCATTTTCTAAAAATAATTCCTTGTTTACTATTAACACGATATCCTACTGAGATTATCATATCTAAATTATAAAAATCCAACTCACGTGTTTGTGTTCTATCTTTTAAGGCACCATGTTCTGTGGTATGTGCAAATTTTGCACATACCTCTTTTTTACTCAATTCTTGACTTTTAAATATATTATTAATATGTCTTGTTATTACAGTTCTATCTCTGCCAAATAATGTAGCCATTTGTTCAGTGTTTAGCCATACTGTATCATCTCTCATATTAACCTCAAGTTTAACTTTTTGATTTTCAAATAATATAATTTCGTTTGTTGTTTTTTTCATATTATCACCACCGAAACCATCATATCATTACGAACATATGTTTGTCAATGTTTTTTTAAATAATATATAAAAATTTTTTCTATCTATCATTAACCCTTTTAAACAAGTAAAAAACTCCTCAATTTTGAAGAGCTTTTAAACAACGTTGATATTGAAGAACTCATTTATGTTTTTTTGTTCGTTGTATACAACTACTCATAAATATAGGAATTGCCTTTTGAACAAATTCTTCATAATTTTCGTATTTTGGAAGATTTTCTTTAGTAAAGTAAACTAAATCTGGCAGGTAAGTAAAACCATATGGTAATACCCAATCATCTTCGATAGATGGCATATTGTTTTTAAAATATTTACTCGCCAAAATATAGGCATTAGCTCTCACTAAGTATTCATACATTATAGTTTTATGGTTGGCACTGTATACCTTAAAAAGATTATTTTTAACAGCATCCCAATAAAAAGATTCTAAAACACTAGTGTTGGCTAAATATTTATCTACGAAAGTATTTACAATGGAATGAGAAAACTCGTGAAATAAACACTCTACTAAATATTCATGATCAACTTCAAAACAATGTTGCTTTTCATTATAAGGTATACCTTTATTATAATATAAATTTCCTTCTTTATCAGACACTCCAAAACCGCCATTCATTAAAACCGATGGAATAAAAATATAATTTTTTGTTTTAACCCCATAATATTTTTGTATGTCAGACAAATCTAAATCATCAGGAAACCTACAATATTCTTCTACAATATTTTGATAGAACGAAATATTTTCTTTCAAGAACCTATCCCAATTAACATCATTCGCTATTCTTTTTAGTTCATCTATGTAACCTTCTATAGTACCGTATTTCATATATTTGTTTATTTGTTCAGCTTGAATTTTTTTAGAGTCAAATTCATAGAAATCATTTATACCAATAGATAAATAAATTGGAACGGAAGAATCAATAAAATTAGTTATATATTTTATCATTTCCGGATATTTTTCAATAGGGATTAATTTTTCTAAATCATGCATATATTCAATATTTGGAGTTTCTATAAAATCAAACTCATTTTTTAACTCAGGATGTTTTAATAAATATACAGCATGAATTGCTAATGATAATTCATATGGCTTATTTATTTCAACGTTCATATTATTTAATTTCGTTATAATCATATTTCGTTCCTTCCTCAACTCTTTATCATTTATTATACGTTCTTTTTTGTGTTCGTCAATTCTTAAAAAATTACCAATGAATTGATATTCATGTTCAACACCATTCTTTTATTTTTGTTTTTTCAAATATTCTGCTAATTCTATATACCCACGATCATCCCAAAACTTCCATCTTTCATCATCCGAAAATTCTGCAAATGTTTTTGATTGACCTTCTGGTATAAAAATAAAATCCCAACTCCAACCATTTGTTCCTCTTTTTTCTTTTGCAATTGTTCCTTTTGTTTTAGATACGAAGACTACAGGTTCTTTTCCACATTCTGTATAAGCTAATGATTCTATGAAATAAGCTGTCCTATCTTCTACTCCTTCCATAAGTTTCAACACTCCATCTTCTCCTATCGTTTCTTCCACATATTTAGTATAAGCCGCAGGAAAATTTTTTAATGCTGGAATAACTAATCCAGAATCATTTTTTAAAGTTGATTCTTGTAAAAGATTACTCGCATATTGTGATGAGTATACGGAAACTTCTTCAATAGTATCAGCTTGAATTTCTGGGCATTCCATTTTTTTTTACTACAACTTCAATTCCTAATGGATTAAGAATATTTTTTGCTAATTCCACCTTATATTGATTTCTCGTAACATAAACTACTTTTTTCATAACATTCCTCCTATTAAATATAGTATAACATATTTATATCATTTCTGTTATAATAGGATTGGGATGTGAGTTTATGAATGTTTTAATGGCCCAAATATTTGCCCTATGTTCTTCTCATTGTTTACTTCTTAGTTTTTGGCAAAAGAAACGAATTCAAATTTTATTTTTTCAAACTTTAGATAGTGTTTTTGATATTATTCAATACTTTCTTTTAGGAGCTTATACAGGGAGTTGTATTAGTTTACTAGGGGCTTTAAGAGCTTATACTTTTTCTAAAACCAATCATAAATTCTTTTTATATTTATTTTTAGTTCTATATACTTTAGCTAGTATTTTAACTTTTGATGGAATGATTAGTATCATTCCTCTACTAGCTGCATTACTATATACATTAGTGACTTGGAATAAAAAAGAAAAATACATTAGAATGTTTTCTATTCTTGTATTTTCCTTATGGTTTTTATATGATATTTTAGTTCAAGCTTATGTCAGTTCTTGTACAGATCTTGTGTTAATCATTTCCAATTCTTTGGCACTCTATAAACTAGATATTAAAAAAGGCTAACGAATAGCCTTTTTTAATGTTTTATTTTTTTTTAATTCTGGAAAGAAACGATTTACTTCAATCTCAGCATTTTCTAAAGAATCTGAACCATGTATTACATTATAGGTACGGCAAGTTTCATCATCCTTACTTCCATAATCTCCACGAATGGTTCCTGGTAGCGCTTCTTTACAATTGGTTGGGCCCATTAGCTCGCGAACACGATTCACAGCATCTTCCCCCTCTACGATCATCGCAATCACCGGACCAGATAACATATATTTTTCTAATTCTGGAAAAAAAGGCTTATCAGCAACATGAGCATAGTGTTCTTTGAGGATTTCCTCATTCAACACCATTTCTTTAGTATGAGTGATTTCCAATCCCACATTTTTAAATCTTTCTACCACCTCTGGAAATAACCCCATTTTTACTCCGTCTGGTTTTAACATCGCATAAGTACGTTCTCTCATAATATCTTCCTTTCATTTCTTAGTATACCATGTTTATTTTATTTAAACCACCTATTTAATAACTATTTTTGGTAATTCTAGTACTTTAATTTTATCTAATGCGAACGTATTTTCATTCACACTCATTTCTCTGATAGGAATATCTACGTTTTCTTGAACCATCATATATACAACATCTAATAAATTATTATAGTTTTGAATTCCTTGTTCTAGATCTTCTTTTGAAATACATTTTTTCAAATATTGTAATAATCGAATATCAATTGTTTTAAAATCATTGGTATTTATTTTATTTTCTGTTAAATATTCATTCGCATAATGTTCGGTAATACGATAAGCTTTTATTTTATTTGATATCAAAATATCAACTAAATGTTCAGAATAAGGATCATAAACTATTTCATCACGATATAACCTACTAAAATCAATATCCATAGACGCCAATGAAATTTCATCAACACCATTGATATGGCCACCTTCACGACTATATTTCATTTTTTGTTCAGAAGTTAATTCCTTTCCTTCCAATTTGTATTGTTCTTCAAGAGACAATATTCCATGTTTGATTACACTAGATACTTTATGATAGGGTATATTATGATGATACTTAGCTCCTACTACAGTAGGAATCATTGTTTTACAATGATTCAAATTTTCACGAATTAAATGATATGCCTGATCATGTGATGTTTTTATAATTCTTAAATGATTCACAAATATTCCTCCAGTCACCCGCTTAAAGTTTATATCCCATATAATAATATACTTTTCTTACTTTGTCAAAACGAACTAGAAAAGAGGTTTTGTTTCACTGACTACCTCCTTCTTTATATCATTGTAAAAAATTAAAACAGTATATTTCTAAAGTATTTTTGACCTCATCAGTAATCCTTTTATTCTTGCGTACGTCGTCGATGGACAACCATTGATAATGATCGTGTTCGGTTAGTTTTATATGATCTTCTGATTTTACTGTTACTAAAAAATTAAACTGTCGCGCTTTTTTACCACTACTAGAAACATAATCAAAGCTATTGATATAAGATATTACTTTTTTTAAATCAAGATTTGTTTCTTCTTTTATTTCTCTAACTAAAGCTTCGTATATAGTTTCACCTTTTTCCATATTGCCACTTGGAAGTTCATCTATACCTCCCATAAAATCATTAGTTTTTCTCGTTAATATGAGAATTTCATTTCGGGAATTTAATATAATCGCACCAACGACATTCTTCTCTATCCCTTCTTTTTTTCCTTTTTCAATTAATAAATCATAAAATGTCATCCACTCACCTCTTCTAATTTTATTTACTTATGAAAAAAGCAAGAAAAATTCTTACTTTATTCACTGACTTCTTCAAACATATCTTTAGTAGCGCCACATAGTGGACAAGTCCAATCTTCTGGTAAATCTTCAAATTTTACATCTTCTTTGGCATCATCATAGATATATCCACAAATGGTACAACGATATTTTTTCATATTCTCTCTACCTCCTTATCATTTACTTCTAATTGATTTAATAACGAATCAACAATTTTCTGATTCACACTAGAATCTTCTTTTAAAAACATAAGTAATTGATGAGTATAACTACTTTGTGGTAACATATATCCTGCTTCTCTAAACAAATCTTCAACCATAACTTTATTGGCATGTATGAAAGCTTGATACAAATGTTTTTCTTCTTCGGTAGTTGCTTTTTCCATTATACTCTTGAAATGACGAATCGCTTCTACTTTTTGTTTTATAACCATATTTAACTCATGAATAACAGCTGGATCTTTCTTTTGTTGGGGTGGCATTTTGTTTGGAATCATACTAATAGCTTTGGCTGGGCAAGCAAGCGCACAGGCTCCACAACCAATACATTTTTCAAAGTCAATTTGTCCAGTTTCATTGTTAGACGCTCCCGTTGGACACACAAATAAACATAGACAATCTTTCGAACAAATTTTCAAATCACGATATGCATGTTGTTTTGCCATACTATTTTACCTCCAATATTTTAAAGTTTGGTACTTTGCAGATAGGACAAACCGTTGGGGGAACATCACCAATATAAACAAATCCACAAATATCACAAACCCAAATTTTTGTATTTTTTAAATAATCAATTCCCTTTTTCTCATAATTATCTAAAATCATATTCATAATATTTGTACTTTTACCAGCCCAAGTTAGAACTCTCTTCGCACCACGATCTTGATGATGATCTGCCACATTCATCGCTTGTTCTTGTTGTTTTAAATCTTGCCCAACGATTTGTTTTACATCGTTCAAAGTTCCTTCTTTAGACGAGTCTTTTTCTTCATAATAAGTCGCAAGTTCTTGAAATAATTGTCTTTCCTTTTCTAAATATTGTTTCTCACATCCACGGGCTAAATTAGAACAGATCAAAGACAATTCTAAAGAAGATAAGTTGCGCAAGTCTTCATCAAAAGAAGTTGGATTCATTTCTTCTTCCATCATTTGAGTTACATTCGTACTCTTTTCTTCCTTAATTTCTTCAAACAAATTCTTTGGCGCTCCACATAATGGACATTTCCAATCATCTGGTAAATCTTCAAATTTTACTTGTTCTTTTGCTTCATCATATACATGACCACAAATTTTACAACGATATCTTTTCATAGCTTCTCCTTTACTTTTTTACATACTCATTATACCATGAACTTTTGAGATTTGAAAATTTACTTTATTATACGAAAAAAAGAATGTAAAAATCACATTCTATTTTTTGATTAATACTTTATATTCATCTAATAATTGTCCTAAATAATTCATCGCATCATCATAAACTTCTCTTTTGGTTAAATCCACACCAGCTTGACTTAACGCCTCTAAGGTTGGCTTACTTCCTCCAATGGTTAAGAATTTTAAATAATCATCTAATTTTCCTTCTTGAATATGTTTATTGATCACTAATGAAGCAATCTTACCGGTCGCATATTGAAAATTATAATAACGATAACTTCCATAAAATAAATGAATTTTTGTTTGCCATAAATACTTTATATCTTCATCTAATATGATTCCTTGATAATACTTTTGAAGTAAAGCTAAATACGTTTGATTAATAGTATTTGAAGTAAAACTTTCTCCTTGTTCGATTTTCGTACATAACTCTTTTTGTAATTCTAAAAACAAGGTTTGAGAAAAAATAGACGCAATGGTTTTGTCAATGATTTGTTCTAAATGAACGATTTTATCTTCTTCTTTTGCTTTTTCATAAAAATACTTTTCTACTTGATCTTCATTTACTGTTGAGGCAATTTCTGATAAGAATAAAGAAAAATGGAAATCTTGATAATTTTGATTCGCTTTGGTTAAAAGACCATTTACCGCATGTCCTAATTCATGACCAATCGTAGGTACTTCTCTAAAGTTTCCACGATAATTCATTAAAATCATTGGTTTTATATAATTACGGAAGTGATAGCCACCATTAAATTTATGTTCACTTGGAAAAACATCTAACATTCCACCATCTAATACTTGATTTAATAATTTTTGATATTCTTCACCCATTCCTTTTAGTGCTTCTTTTACGATCTCTACGGCTTCATCAAAAGAATATCTAGGATTATAATCATGATTAATATTTAAATCATAATAATGTATCTCATCCATACCCATTTTTTCTTTTTTTAATTCAATGTATTGGTGCAACAAAGGTAAATGATCGTGAACTGAAGCAATAAGATCATCAATGATTTTCATATCTAAATCATCTTCGGTAATTACTTGTTCCAAAATACTATGATACCCAAGTTCTTTAGCTACGTCGTAACACATTTGATAACGTAAAAGGAAAAGACTACTAATACTTTTATTTACATTTCCTAAGCTTTTCATAAATGCTTTAAATACAGATTCACGAATAGAACGATCTTGATTCATAATATATTTATTATAAATAGAACGTGTTATTCTTGTTTCTTTACCATCTAGTTCTATACTTTCACAAGGCATTTCTACATTCATAATCGTATTGTATAAATTATTCACTTTTTGAATTAATTGATTTTCATTTGTGACTACTTTACTATTACTAACATGTTCTTTTAATCGATAGATATTGTAAAAATGCATGTAAAAAGGCAAAGCCTCTGGATGTTCTTTCATATATTCATCTAATGGTTGATCGATTCGCAATATTTCTTTATTGATTTCATTTTTCATAGGATCTAATTTACTTTTTTCACTATATACTTGATTTTTGTATTGCAAATAAGTTTCATTAGAAACATCTAAATCCGACTTTAATTCTGCATAGGTTAACAATCGCTCCCCTATTAGTGCTAATTCATAATATTTTGTAAGTTTGTCCTCTAAGTTTAAAGAAGAAAAATCTACCTGATCGATTTCTGTTTTAAACTCCTGTAAAGCATTCAAAAACACTTCATCTGATTCATAAATATCTGTAAAATTCCATTGATACTTTTCGTTCATATGATACCTCCACTGTTCATTTCTAATGATATTATATCATATTTTTTATCTTTCTTCCTTTATAATATTATATAACTCATTAACGAAAAAACTTCTTAATTTAGGATCTCTATTTACTAACAAATATACTCTGTTTTTAGTTCTCGTTAAGGCAACGTAAAATAATCTTCTTTCTTCCGCAAAAGCGATATCTTCTTCTATTAACTTTTCTTTGAATAATTCTAACATCCAGAAATCATGGCGAGCTTTTTCGGGAAAATTTTTATTTAGTCCAATAATAATGACTTCATCGGCAGTCAATCCTTTTGATTTATGAATCGTCATAGCGTCAATATCAATGTCTTCATACCCAACAAATTTAAGTTTCGTTCCCAATTCATCCTTAAATTCGGGTTCTAAATAACAAGCATCAACAATCGCATTCTGGATAGGTTATAATAAATTAGACAAAAAAAATAAGGACATGATAAAATAAAAGCAGAAAGAAGGAATACCATGTCAGAAAGAAGAGAAAGAAGAAGTTTCACAGATGAATTTAAAAAACAAGTAGTAGGG
>DVKJ01000046.1 GCA_018716065.1 Candidatus Pelethosoma merdigallinarum | reverse complement strand
GTTGTTTCACTACACCATGTTTGATTTACAAGTAAATCTTTATGTTCTAACTTTGGATAAAAATAATTATTTAACCAATCATTCACATAACTATTGTCATAATCTTGGGCAGTATTACTTGCTCCCCATGGAATAGATGTTACATTTTCTTCGGTAATCATACGAATACTTCCATCTACGTTCTTTCCCATGATTCGCCATAGAAAACCATCAAACCAAATATAATTAGAATCTTGTTCTCCTTTTGAATATGTCCCATCCATATAATTGTAAGTTCCATCACCACTATTATTTAATAAATCTGTAGTAGTACTTCCTAAAGTAGGTACTGGTAATACTCCATTAATCGTTTCTTGTTTTTCATAAACAAAATGAAGATCCAACTCTTTACTTGAATAAGTTGAACAAGTACTCGTTATGGTAATCGTAAAATTCTTGATTTGATTTGGGAAAACTAAATCTCCTACGTTGTGTTCTTGTACAGATACTTGAATACAAGACGGTTCTTTGATATTACTTTCTTCTAATCCTTTGATTTCGATGAGCTTCGCATCTGTAGTTCCTTGATTTTGTGCGGATACATTAAATGTTATGGATCCTGCACTTTGAAAACTTATTTGAGTATTTACTAATGTTTTGGCTTTGATAGAGGCATCCTTTTCTATTGTTGCTCCATTATTTTCTTTAATGCCAATACTGGTGAAAATCATACCATCTCCTTTATCAAGACTGCATAACCTTCTATATTTAATGCTTGATTGATTACCGCATAACCTATGGCTAGTCCAACTAAAATAGAACACAGCATTCCAATAATGATTCGTTGTTTCTTTCTTGTTCTCATATGTCACCTTCTATTCTTATATTATTGTACAAAAAAAGAAGAGAAATATCAATATCAGATACCCCCCCCCATGTATATTATTCTTTGATATCTTCTAGTTTTACACTAACAAGCTTGGATACACCAGACTCTTGCATCGTGATACCATATAAAATGTCCGCATATTCCATGGTTTTCTTTTTATGTGTAATTAAAATGAATTGTGTTTTCTCTTTTAATTTTTTTACGTATTGTCCAAAACTATCTACATTGACTTCATCAAGTGCGGCTTCTACTTCATCTAAAATGCAGAATGGTACAGGACGTGATTTTAAGATTGAGAATAACAAACTAATCGCTGTAAAGGTTTTTTCTCCTCCGGATAATAAAGAGATACTCGTTAGTTTCTTTCCTGGAGGTGATGCGACAATTTCAATACCGGTTTCAAGTATATTCTTAGGATCAGTTAATTTTAAATCAGCATGTCCACCATGAAATAATTCTTGGAAAGTTTCGTTAAAATGTTTACGAATGGTTTCAAATGTGGTACTAAATTCTTCTTGCATCACTTGATCCATCTCTTGAATGATTTCTAGTAAAGTGTTTTCTGCGTTTAGTAAGTCTTCTTTTTGCGAAGATAGAAAACTAAAACGTTCATTCACACGATCGAATTCTTCAATGGCTCCTACATTGACATTTCCTAAGTTTTTAATAGTTCTTTTTAAATTACTTACTTTCGTACGAGCACTTGTAATATCTTCTTCTAATTCGTATAAAGATACAGCTTTTTCGTAGGTCATACTATAAGTTTCAGTAAGTGTAGAAAGTAAATGATCTAATTTTACATCAGCACGATTGACTTCAATTTCCAATTCTTTTAACTCTTTATTTTTTTCTCGAACCATACTATTTTCTTGTCTTACAGAAAACTCATATTGATCTAACTCTTCTTGAAGTTGTCTTTTTTCATTTCGTCTTTGTTCTAGTGTTAATGTTAATTCTTCTTTTTGTTGTTCGGCTTGATAAAAACGTTCTAATACTTGTTCCTCTTCCGCACTTAAATTGCGATCAAGCATATGTTTAATGCTGGAAGTTTCGTTTTTGATGTTTTCTAGTTGTAATTGTAATTTATTTTGTTGATCAATTTTCATCTTATATTCTTCTTGTTTTAACAAAAGATCTTTATTTTGTAAATAGAGTTCATCTTCTATAGACTTTAATTCGTGATCCCATTCATTCATTTGATTTTCTAATGTTTCTTGTTGTTGTGTTAGTTGTTTTTGTTTTCTTAATAAGTTTTCTAATTCATATTTATCTTGAATTACATTGCGAATCTTTTGTTTACCACCGGTTAAAGAACCTCCAACATGTAATAGTTCCCCATCTAATGTAACAATGCGATAACGATGTTCGATTTGTTTACTGATGGTAGTCGCATGATCTAAGGTATCAACGACTAAAACATTTCCTAATTGATTTTCAATAATGTTTAGATAGTCAGGTTCGGTTTGAACTAATTTAGAAGCAACTCCAACAAATCCTTCCATAGAATTTATGGAATGTAATGTCTTTGAATCTACGTTTTTTGATTTGATAATATTACGTGGAAAGAAAGTAACACGACCACTACTGGTTTCTTTTAAATAACGAATGGCTGCTTTTGCATCTTGTTCTGAATCGACAATAACATAATTACTCGCTGCACCTAACACCGTAGAAATCGCTAAGGCATACTTTTCTTCTACTTCAATTACGTTTCCAATGACATTGCGAATTCCTTGAAGAGTTGGATGATTTAATACATTTTTTACAGCCATTGGTAAGTGATGATTTTCTTCCATCGCGTTTCTTAAATGATCCACTTGATTTTGAAGATGTCTTTCTTGATTTAAAATTTGCGAAAGAGCTTGTTCAGTTTCTTTTTTCTTTTGTAAAAATTCTTTAATTTGTGTTTCCTTTTTTGTTACATTGTTTTTCATCGTATCGACTTCTTGTAAAGTCAAAGATAACACTTGTGATAGATGAGCCACTTCATTGGTTAAAGACAATTCTTTTTCTTTTAATTCTAAAGAACGTTCGTGTAGTTTTTGATCTTCTACTTCATATTTTTTACGTTCTAAAATGATATTTTTTTCGCCATTAATTTTTTCTACTTTGGTAGTAATTTGAATTAATTGGTTTTGCAAGCTCATGATACTGTGTTCCACTTCATCAATTTTTTTCTTATATTCTAAAATTTGTGTTTCACTTTCCGAATTATTGGTTGAAAGAGTAATGATTTCGTTTTCTAAAACTTCGATTCGATGTTTGTTTTCTTGATACTGGTTATTAATAGACGTAATCTCTGAAGTAATAACAGCTACTTCAATTTGTTCTAATTCTTTTTTTGTATTTTGATAAATCAAAGCTTTGTCACGTTGTTCACGTAATGGTTCAATTTGACTTTCTAGTTCCGTCATAACATCATTTACTCGATGCATATTTTCATGTGTGCGTTCTAGTTTACGAAGAGCTTCTTCTTTTCTTTTCTTGTACTTTAACACTCCCGCAGCTTCTTCAAACATCACACGACGATCACTTGGTTTACTACTAATAATTTCTTCTATTTTACCTTGTGAAATAATATTAAAACTTTCTTTTGCAACTCCAGTATCTAATAAAATATTTGTAACATCTTTCAGTCTACATTTTTCACCATTGATGTGATACTCATTCGTTCCATCACGGTATACTCGTCTACGAATCGATACTTCATCATAATCTAGCGGTAAATAGTGGTCACTATTATCAAATGTTAATGTGACAGAGGCACAGTTCATCGCATGTCTACTTTTACTTCCAGAAAAAATAACATCGGTCATATTACCATCTCCACGAAGAGATTTTACCGATTGTTCTCCTAATACCCAACGCACCGCATCGACAATATTACTTTTTCCACTACCGTTAGGACCAACAACACCAATCACACCATTATTGAATTCCATATTTATTTTATCTGCAAAAGATTTAAATCCTTGCGCCGTAATTCTTTTTAAATACATGTTTCTCACCCTACTCTAATACTTAATCATTATACTATAAGAAAAGAAAAAAGACAATTATTTTGTCTTTCCCATTTGTTTGAAAAATGCATCATTTCTAAATAATTTTTTTACTTTATCAGAATTTGTTACTACTTCGTTTGGTAATAATAATGTTTGTTTTTTTATTGCCCAATCGGTTGTCATTTCACCTTCAATATAATTTTTCATCGAATAAAGTAATTCAAGTTTTTCTTTACGACTTTCTTTGGCCATATACGTAAGACGAGCACTTGTCATAAGGGCTAATAACGTACTTAAAAGTGTCGATGGAATATCATGTGAAATTCCCGCTGCAATACAACAAGTTAACATCGATACACTACCTGTACAAAAATTTCCAAGTATATCTTTCTTCTCGCTAGCTAACGCATACTTTTCGATATCTTCTGGATATTGTCCTAGTACTTCCTTATATATTTTTTCACTATTTTGTTCCGTTAAATCATAAATTTCACGTGTCCCTTGTGTAGATTGTACAACAATTTGATCCCCTTTTACTACTACATTTTTCTTATGTGTACGATAATAATTTTGTTTCATGAATATTTCCCTTTCTAAATTTTCTTTATTGTACCACCTTTTTACTATTTGTCAACTAATGAATTAAATAATCTCCAATCAAATCTAAAATATTATCGATCGTGTCTTTCCATAAGTATTTTATCTCCTGAAGTTTTTTAACCTGACATCCTCGACAATCCATTTTATAAATAACTCCATCTTCTTTGTTGATGACTTCTGTCTTAACCCGAAAACGATCATATTTTTGAATCATTTCTTCGATCTTTTCTTCCTTTTCATGCGTATAAATATATACATCTTTCTTGGTTAAATAAACACTAATGGGAACAATTCTTTTCGCATAAGCTAAAACATCATGAGCTTCGATAATCATGGTATCTGTTTTTTTCTTCTTAAATTTTTTCTTAAACTTTTTAATATTAATACGACGCATTCTACCTTTTGCTTGATACTTTCCACTGACACGTGAAGTATTATTTAACGCATTACACAAGGTTATTTTAGAATTCTTATCAATTTCTTCTAATAAAGAATCACTACAACCAATGGTTATAACTACACCTTCCATTTGGCGTATTTTTTTTATTAAATATTGTTCAATCGTTTTCATGTTTCACCTCGATTCGATCACGAATAATATAACTGGTACATAATAATCCCGCAACGGATGGAACAAAAGAAGTACTACCTAAGGTTTTAGAAGAAAGTGGGATTGGTTTTTCGGTGCTCGATACAACCATTACTTTTGTCGATATTCCTTCTTCTTTTAACATTTTGCGTAAACGTTTGGCAAGGGGATCATAACTCGTTTTATCAAGTCTTGTAATTTCTAATTTCGTAGGATCTAATTTCTGAGCAGTCCCCATACTAGAGATAATAGAAATGTGATGAGACTGTGCATATCTTATCAGTTCTTTTTTCGTCTCTATCGTATCACATGCATCCACGATGTAATCGATGGAATAACGGTCTAATAAAGAGAGATTATCTTTCGTTAAAAATTGTGTTACTCCAATCACTTGACAATCAGGATTAATTTCTTGAATTCTTTTCTCCCATACCTTTACTTTAGATTCTCCAATATTACTTTGTAAAGCCATTAACTGACGGTTTAAATTGGTGAGATCAACGACATCATGATCAACTAAGATAAGGGTACCTACACCACTTCGAACTAAAGATTCTACCGCATAACTGCCAACACCACCTAAACCAACGACTAAAACCGTAGTTTGTTTAATTTTCTCAAGTTTATCTCCCACTAATAATTCCAAACGATCTAACATGCTTCCACTTCTTTCTCTGCCTTTTTTATTATAACATTTTTAAACAAAAAGACAAAGATTTCTCTTTGCCTATTTTATAATGCACTTCGATATACATAATACTTATTTGGTTTATTCCATAAATTAACAAGATCTAGAATAATTCCAATTCCACATAAGCCTCCTGTACAAGCATACAATAAAGCCATCGTATATTTTCGTTCATAAATTTTATGAATTCCTAAGAAACCTAGACAAATACAGAGAACCAAAGCGATCCACTTGTTAAGAGGTCCTATTTTTTCTAGTCCCATCGCTTGATACATGTAATCTTCCATAGTTCGTTCTGGTTCTTTGTTTCGTTCTACTTTTTCTTTCTTTTCTTCTTTTTTAGAATCGTTTTCTATTTTCATTCCACAGTGGGTACAAACTTTTGCATTCTTTGGTAATTCTCCACTGCAATATGGACATATCTTCATGATTCACCTCATTTTAATAAAACCACCCACAAAGGGTGGTTTATTATTTTATCGTCCAAAAGTGGTCTCTTTAACGACAAAACCTGTCTCCCAGGTGGGCATCACATAATTTGCTTTAGGATTCTTAAAAGATTAAGCATTCAACACCGCAAATTAATTAGATTCCCTTATCGTATAAATGTTGGTTTTTCTTAACAGAAAACCGATCTTTTAGACACTTACATTATAACATATCTTTTCCTATTTGTATAGGGTTCTTGATAAACTATATCTGACAATTTTTTTGACCTTTATTCATCTGCTATAAAGGTAATTTTATTTAAAAAGAATTTTAACTTTCCTCAAATTGAGAATTATAAAGTTTAGCATAGAAACCATTTTTTGCGAGTAATTCTTCATGATTTCCTTGTTCGACAATATCACCATGATCCATTACTAAGATTAAATCGGCATTTCGAATCGTTGATAGACGATGGGCAATGATAAAGCTTGTTCTTCCTTCCATTAAATGATCCATCGCATTTTGAATTAATACTTCTGTTCTTGTATCAACACTAGAAGTAGCTTCATCTAAAATCAAGATTTTGGGGTCAGCTAGGATAACACGAGCAATTGTCAATAATTGTTTCTGACCTCCACTAATGTTATCAGTTTCTTCATTTAATACCATATCATAACCATCTGGAAGGGTATGAACAAAGTGATCGACACTGGCAGCTTTACATGCGGCTATGACATCTTCTTTACTCGCATTTGGTGTTCCATAACGAATATTATCTTTAATTGTTCCTGAGAATAACCAAGTATCTTGTAAAACCATTCCAAACATCTTACGTAAATCACTACGTTTAAATTCTTTAATATCGTGTCCATCTACTTTAATAGAACCACTATTAACGTCATAAAAACGCATTAATAATTTAATCATCGTTGATTTACCAGCTCCTGTTGGTCCAACAATCGCAATTTTTTGTCCCTTATGAACTTCCGCACTAAAGTCATGAATAATCGTTTTATTTGGATTATATCCAAAGTTAACATGATCAAACGTGATATTACCATCCAAATTAACCGTAGAAACAGGATTTTCAGCTTCTGGTACTTCTTCCTCTTCTTCTAGAAATTCAAATACACGTTCCGCAGCGGCAGCTGTTGATTGTAATAAATTGGCAATCTGGGCAAATTGAACAATTGGTTGGTTAAAATTACGTACATATTGTGTGAATGATAAAATATCTCCCACTTCGATTTTATTTTGAATGGTTAACCATCCACCTAACATCGAAATAATTACATAACCTAAGTTACCAATAAAGTTCATAATGGGGTGCATCATACCAGAAAAGAATTGGCTCTTCCATGCATTTTCATACAATTTTTGATTCACTTCATCAAATTGTTCAATGGAAGCTTCTTCGCCGTTAAAAGCAGATACAATTTCATGTCCACCATATATTTCTTCGGTTACTCCATTCACATGTCCTAAATAGTCTTGTACACGTGTAAAGTATTTTTGGCTATGACTAACTACTAGACCAATTAATCCTAACCCAATTGGTAAAATAACTAAGGTTGCCAGAGTCATAAGTCCACTAATAGAAATCATCATCACTAAAACACCAATTAAGGTTGTGGCCGCACTAATTACTTGCGTTAAACTTTGACTTAAATTTTGTGTTAGTAAGTCCACGTCATTAGAGACAACAGATAGTACTTCACCATTTGTTTTCTTATCAAAATAACTCATTGGTAAACGATGAATTTTTTCCGAAATTTGTTTACGGAAACCATACATGACTTTTTGACTCACACGAGCCATAATAAAGTTTTGAATGAATGAGAATAAGGCACTTACTGCATAAAGTCCAAGTAATAACAATAGAATACTTTCGACTTTATTAAAATTAATACCTCCCGTTCCCATTACTTTTCCAATTAATCCATTATAGATTTCTGTCGTTACTTGCCCCATTACTTTTGGGCCAACAATGGAGAAAATAGCTGAACCAATCGCAAATAAGACAACAAATAAGATACGAAATTTATAAGCACTTAAATATTTGATTAATTTTTTCATGGTTCCTTTAAAATCTTTTGCTTTTTCAACAGCAGCTTGATTTTTTCCACCATGTGATTTATTATTTGCCATGTTCTAATTCCTCCTCACTAAGTTGTGATAAAGCAATTTCTTTATACACATCACAATTTTTCATTAATTGTTTATGAGTACCAATACCTGCGATTTTTCCTTCATTTAAGACAACGATTTGATCGGCGTGTAAAATGGTACTAATACGTTGAGCAACGATTAAAACCGTACTGTTTTTTGTGACTTTCTTTAATTCACTACGTAAAATCGCATCGGTTTTAAAATCCAAAGCAGAAAAACTATCATCAAAAATATAAATTTCTGGATCTTTGGCAATCGCACGAGCAATACTTAAACGTTGTTTTTGACCCCCAGAAACATTGGTTCCTCCTTGAGCGATTTCATAATCATATTGATTTGGTAGAGCTTCAATAAATTCTGTTGCTTGAGCAATTTCAGCAGCTTTTACCATACGTTCATCACTCATCGTAGGATCACTATATTTTATATTACTACGAACCGTTCCTGTAAATAGTACCCCTTTTTGTGGAACAAAACCGATTTTATCACGTAATTTCTTGGTCTTCATTTTACGAACATCGACACCATCTACAGTGATAGATCCTTCTGTGACATCATAGAATCTTGGAATTAGATTAATAACAGTGGTTTTACCACTACCTGTCGAACCGATAAAAGCCGTTGTTTTTCCAGGCATAGCTTTAAAACTAATATGTTCAATAACATTTTCTTCGGCATCTGGATAATGGAAAGAAACATCTTTAAATTCTACAACCCCTTTTTCAGAAGCTCTTTCTTTACCTTCTTCTTCTGGATCTTTAATGGCAATATCAGTATCTAATACTTCCGTAATACGTTTCGCACTAACACTGGCACGAGGTAAAATAATCGATACCACAGAAATCATTAAGAAGGCCATAATAATTTGCATCGTATATTGAATATACGCCATGATGTCTCCGACTTGCATTAACCCATCATCAATGGCATAAGAACCTTTCCATAATATTACAATGACAATGGTATTCATCGTAAGCATCATCAGTGGCATCATAAGACCCATGGTACGATCAATAAATAAAGCTAATTTGCTTAAGCGTAAGTTGGCATCATCAAAACGCTCTTCTTCTACTTTTTCTGTCGCAAACGCACGAATAACTGGTAATCCACTTAAAATTTCACGAGTTACTAAATTCAAGCGATCAACAAATTTTTGGAACACTTTAAATTTTGGCGTAGCAAGAGCAAATAGTACAATCACAATAGAAAGTACAGCCATCACCGCAACTGCAATAATCCAAGCCATACTGGAATTAGTGTCCATACTCTTAATAACTCCACCAATACCAATAATTGGTGCATAGAAACAAACACGTAGTAACATAACCATAACCATTTGTACTTGTTGAACATCATTGGTTGTACGTGTAATTAAAGAAGCCGTTGAAAATTCCTTCATTTCCGTTTTAGAAAAATCCATTACTTTTGTAAATACATTTTTACGTAATGTACGACCTAAACGAGCCGCTAAACGAGCTCCTAATAATCCAACTAAGATGGTCGCAGTCATACTAGCAAGGGCAAGCCCTAACATTTTTAAACCTGTAATAAAAATATAATTTGTCTGAATAGAATCGGTATTTAAACCAACAGCTTTATATTCTTCACGAACATAAGCAACAGCAGCTTGATCTACAACCGAATCTGGCATACCTTTTACTTGCTTCTCACTTTCCGCAAGCATTTCCTTTTTGATATCCTCTGGCATTTGTTCTAATAAAGTGAATAAGTCCGGACGAGTGGCAAATTCCATCGTCGTATTAGCAACAATATCATCGACAATTTGATTGGCTACTTTTTCATCACTAAGCATCGATAACATCATCATGGGTTTACTCATTAGTGACTCCAATGAATCTAACTCTTCTTTTGATAAGTCTTTTAATTCATACACATCTTCTTTTTCTAGTGCAGGATAATCTTCAATTTCTTCCTCTTTCGCGTGATCTTTTGAAATATAAGTATATGAATTTTGAATAGTGTCCGCATCTTTTTCATCCATAAGTAATAGTAGTTTATCCATACTAGATGCACGAATGACTTTTGGTGCGGTTTCTTCAATTCCTCCTTGTTGAATTCCCACATTAACAATATTTGAAGTATAATCTGGTAAACTTAAATCACACATTGCTTGACCGATTAACAATGCGATAATTACCACAATGGAAATCCATGAGCTTTTTAAATATTTCAGTATCTTTACCATACTATCTTCCTTTCTTTACTGAACATTCAATAATATCAACTTGACGCTTATATCTTTGACTAATGATTGGTTGTTTTTCTTTTTCTTTTAAGGAAATGACTAAAGAATGAACCAACAGTAGCGTCAACATATCTATGATGTCTAACAGATCTTCTGTGGTATTTAAAACCAAATGTTGCGCATCAATAGCGTTTAAAAATTGATCACTGTATTTGTGATAGTGCACTTTATTTTCACGAATCATCAAACTATTCGAATGAAAATTCATATTCATTAACATATTCTTTTCAAAATTTGCTTTTTTATGTTTCGATATTTTTTCATATAAAATGTCATAAAGACTTTTATAAGTCATAAAAAGATCTCCACGATTCTCTTTTAATGTTTGAAATAGAAATTTGAAATGACGTTCCATTTGGTGTTCAGCTAGGGTCATATATAAATCTTCTTTATTTTCAAAATACATATAAAAGCTTCCTCTAGAAATCCCTGCTTCTTTAATGATATGATTAATAGATGCTTCATGAAATGGGACTTGTGAAAATTCGCGCTTAGCAGCCTGCATAATCATATTTTTTTTATTTGGTGATAAATTTTTAAACGTTTCACTTGGCATAAAATACCTCCATAGATACTTTATTCATTATATATGACAAGTTGTCATATGTCAATTGATTTTTTATGAAACTTTTGTGAAAAAAGAGTTTTTTTTGTTGATATAAAAAGAAAAAACATTTTAATGTCTTTTCCTAATATATTACAATTTTTCAATTTCTTCCATAGATAGACCAGTGATCCGAACAATTACATCTAAATTCATATGTTCATCTTTCATCTTTTTTGCAATCTTTAACTGTCCTTCTTTAAGTCCAGATTCATGTCCTTCTTGGTAAATCTCATGACGAACGGTATTTTCATAATAAATTCGATCTTCTTCCATCGCTTCCCATAACGGATCTCCCTTTTTGATGATTTTTACAGTATC
>DVKJ01000045.1 GCA_018716065.1 Candidatus Pelethosoma merdigallinarum | reverse complement strand
GGGTGAAACAACGATTCCTTGATCTAACATTTCTTTAGATTTTTTACTTAATTTCTTTGTTTGAACCATAGCATATCTCCTTTCTGGAGACACTATAACACATTCAAAATCAAGGGTCAAACGGCACTTTTAAGGTTTCTAAAGAGATCTTCTTACAGATATCTAAAATCTGTTTAGACAAAATAAGAAATTGGTAAAAGAATCTTTACCAATTTCTTAAATCTAGCATATTTCAACTTTTTTTAAATTTTACACTATTTTACAAACTTGATTTGAGAATACGTACGACTGGGCGGACACCGTACGAATTCATTATGTTATTACCGCTAGACAAGTAACCACCATTGCTCACATTCTACATACTGCCAGGATGCGAAGATTGAGCAGAATCAGTCAAATAATTTACGTGTTCGTAGAAATCATTATCTGAAATATCACTCGCATCCGCACTTATTGCCATATTACTATAAGTCCATGTTGGTAATCCTTCGATTGTGTTACCATTCCAGTCTAGTTCTCCTGCGATATCGGCTAGTTCTTGTCCACTAATTAATCTTGCTTTATATCCTTCATAGTTGATGGTGTAGTTTCCTCCAATACCATTTTCTCTTGTTACGTTATCGGCAGAAGTTAAAGTTACTACTCCATTCCAACTATCCGTTCCTTGTTTTAAATGTTTTAAAGCAGTTATTGGTCCATATTTATTATTTCCCATAGTTCCGTATTCCTCTTCCGTTCCTCCAGCTACTTGATAATCTTCTAAACTTACCCATGCGGTTGTTCCAGGTAAATCATGGTCTAGCAGTAATTCTACCGTGTCACTACTTGAATCGCTCATCTTTATGACATTCCATTTATAACAAGTTCTTGATTTATCGTCTAATGTCCATGCTTCATCACTATAACATCTTTGATCTTTGACTGGATCAAAATAAACTTCATCTCCAATCGCGTATTCTATTTTACCACTAGCTTCTGGTATATCTGGACGATCTTGATGTTGTTCTGAGTATTGAGTAACTGTTAAATCTAGAGTTAGATTCTTACTCGTTTTTGGAATCGTTGTTGCCTCTTCATCCCAAGTTACAATCAGTACAAACTTCTTTACTTCTCCTACTCGAATTTTTTGATCCTCTTTAAAGTTTAATAATTGAAATTGAATATCAGTTGGTTCAGAAGCATTTGTTTCCTCTAATCCGGTTATATCAGTAATATATCCATCTAATTTACCAGTATTTTCTACACTAATTTCATACACACCTGTTGCCCCTGGCTTTTTCATATCAACAACTAAATCAATTTGATGTTCATTAACCACTTGAGCTTTCAAAGTAGTAATATCATGAGCGATTCCACCTGCCCCCTAGCGTAATAGCTAAAAAACTATTATCAAAGTCATTAAAATCTCCACTCTCTGGTATTTGATTGATCTCTTCAATATTCGTAAATATAATCTTAAAATCACTTGTAATTCCACTCGTTTCTTGAATGTTTAGTTGTTGGCTTAAGACCGCATAGCCTACGGCTAAGCCGATAATCACGGCACATAAAGTTCCTATAATAATTCTCTGTTTCTTTCGTGTTCTCATATCTTTATCCTCCTTATATTATTGTACAAAAAAAGAGGGAAAATATCAACATCGGATACCCCCCCCCATGTATTTATTTTACAACAATATTAACTAACTTTTTAGGAACAACAATCGTCTTGACAATTTCTTTACCTTCGGTGAACTTTTTAACATTGTCTAATTGTTTGGCAAGTTCTTCCATCTCTTCTTTTGAGGTATCTGTCGCAACCATCATTTTTCCACGAACTTTACCATTTACTTGAACAACCATTTCATATTCTTGATCTTTTGTTTTTTCTTCATCATAAGTTGGCCATGGTTCATAAGCAAGTGTGTGATCATGTCCGAAAATTTGCCATAATTCTTCTCCTAAATGAGGTGTAATACAACTGATCATTTTAACAAATCCTTCCGCATATTCTTTTGGACAAGATCCTACTTTATAACATTCATTGACAAAGATCATCATCGCACTAATAGCCGTATTAAAAGCTAATTCTTCAAAGTCATTGGTTACTTTTTTTGCCATAACGTGATAAGCTTTATCTAGTTTTCCATCATTTTCTGTTGTAATATTTTCTGGACTTGTAAAGAAACGCCATACACGTTCAATAAAACGACGCGCTCCTTCTACTCCACTATCACTCCATGGTTTAGAAGCTTCAATTGGTCCCATAAACATTTCATAAAGACGTAGGGTATCCGCACCATATTCTTCCGCAATATCTTTTGGATCAATCGCAAACTCTGGATAACGTTTTCCCATTTTAATTCCATTTGATCCTAAAATCATTCCTTGATGAACTAATTTTTTAAATGGTTCTTTGACTGGAGATAATCCTTTATCATAAAGATAACGATTCCAAATTCTAGAATACATTAAGTGACCAACAGCGTGTTCTGGTCCACCCATATAAAGATCGACTGGAAGCCAATGTTCCGCTAACTTAGGATCGCAGAACATCTCCCCATTATTAGGATCAATATATCTAAAGTAATACCAACTACTACCTGCACTTCCTGGCATCGTAGAAGTTTCACGAATTCCTTTTTTACCATTCTTATCAACATAGTGTTTCCACTCTTCCGCATTTTCTAGAGGAGCTTTTCCATTATGCCCTTTATAGTCTTCTAATTCTGGTAAGATTAATGGTAATTCATCATCTTCTAATAATTGATCGGTTCCATCTTCCATATGAACAACAGGTACCGGTTCTCCCCAATAACGTTGACGAGCAAAAATCCATTCACGGAATTTATAATTGACTTGTTGTTTTCCACAATGGTGTTCTTCTAACCATTCAATCATCGTTTTAATCGCATCTTCTTTATTCATTCCATTTAAGAATTCAGAATTGATGTGAAGTCCATCTTCGGTGTACGCTTCTTTCGTAATGTCCCCACCTTCTAATACAGGGATAATTTCAATACCAAATTTCTTAGCAAATTCATAATCTCTTGTATCATGAGCAGGAACCGCCATAATCGCTCCTGTTCCATAACTAGCAAGAACATAATCACTAATATAAATTGGGATTTTCTTATCATTAACGGGGTTGATCGCATAAGCGCCAATAAAGACACCCGTTTTATCTTTATTTAATTCGGTTCGTTCTAAATCACTTTTAGAAGCACACGCTTTTTTGTAGGCATCCACTTCTTCTTTGTGATCGGATGTCGTAATTTGATCGACTAAATCATGTTCTGGCGCAAGTACACAGTAAGTCGCACCAAATAACGTATCAGGACGTGTAGTAAAAACAGTGAAGCTTTCATCATGACCATCCACTTTAAATGTAACATGCGCACCCTTTGATTTTCCAATCCAATTTCGTTGCATCTCTTTCGTAGATTCTGGCCAATCAATTTCATTTAATCCTTCTAATAATTTTTCTGCAAACTTCGGTTGATCAATACATAATTGTTTCATCTTTTTACGAACAACGGGATATCCACCACGTTCACTCTTTCCATCGATGACTTCATCATTAGAAAGAACCGTTCCTAGCTCTTCACACCAATTTACAGGCATATCAATATATTTGGCATACCCATCTTTATAAAGTTGTTTAAAGATCCATTGTGTCCAATGATAAAACTTAGGATCACTCGTCGCAATCATTTTCGACCAATCATAATCAAACCCTAGGGTATTTAATTGTTCACTAAAGTAAGCAATATTTTTCTCTGTAAATCCGGCTGGATGATTACCAGTTTGAACTGCATATTGTTCAGCAGGTAAACCAAAAGAATCATAACCCATTGGGTGTAACACGTTATACCCTTGCATCCTCTTCATACGAGAAACAATATCCGTTGCCGTATATCCTTCTACATGCCCCGCATGAAGACCTACTCCACTAGGATAAGGAAACATATCTAATACATAATATTTAGGTTTTGAAAAATCCCATACATCTGTTTTAAACGTTTCGTTCTTTTTCCAATATTCTTGCCATTTCTTTTCAATTTCATTCGCATTATAATTCATGTTTTTCCTCCTTTTGTCGTTTTTGATAATATCGACCTAATAAGTGATAGAATAATAAGATTAATACGATTAATACAAAAAAGCCACATATAAATTTTAAAATCCAATTTTCTACAATACTAATCATTAATACCGTTAAAGACATAATAAGTGCATTGGTTAAAGCTAAATGATTCGCAAGTGTCTTAATTGGTATTTTGGTCACATCGATGTGATAACGAGTTTTCAAATATAAACATTCTGTACTATTAACTAGTTTATCTAACTTCTTTCTTCTAGAAATCACGACGGCATAATAAAGTAAATAAACGAGTGAGAAGCACACAATAAAAATAACAAATTCTAACATAATACCTCCTTTACTTTCTTAATTGACGTATTTCTTTATCCATATTTATTATATAATATTTTCGGTATTGGGTAAAGAAATTAAAGATATTAGATAGAACTTCTTTCTTAGATATGGACAATCGTTGAGCAGTTTGTTCTATACTTTGATACTTTTGATAAGCATAAACACATAAAAGTTGTTCTTGATTCACATCCAATGCTTTAGAAAAGAAATCCAAACTATTCTCTGGTAAAAGATATAATAAATCATGATGATCCAATGTTGAATCACTTATCGTTTCATCAGAAACTGGAATTGCTTCTGTTTCTTTTAACTTTTCCTTTACCTCAGTTACTTCCGCTTGTGGTTGGGTTTCTAATAGAAATGCTTTTTTGGCAACATGAACAAAATGAAGAGAGAAAAACATATCCCCTTGATAGGTATTCACTGCTTGCAAAAAAATACTTTCATACTTTTCACTCGGATTTTCAAAGCCCACTTTTTTTACAATATATTGTCCTAGATAACGATACTTTTCTAATAAAAGAATAAGTGCATCTACATCTTCTTCTTGGATTTTCTGACATAAAAAGTGATCTAGCCAATTTTTTAACTTAAAAAGAACATACCAAGTAATATCGATATTCATACTTTTGGAATACCCAAGCGTCAATTGTTCCATTTGATCTTGCACTTCTTCTTCGGTAATCCAAGAGAATACAGATTCATAATGATTCAAAAGCCATTTGTAAATATATTTTTTATTGACTTTATTTTCGTTTAACTGATTCTTCTTCATGTAATTCACCTAACATTTCATCAATCGATAAAACAATTTGCTTTTTCATTTGTTCTAAATGATAGATGAGAATGTGAGAAATTTCTTCTTTTGAAATTTCCAAAAAGAGAGAAAGTTCAGATACGGAATAATGCTTGCCGTTCACAAATCCACAATAAAGAGAAACAATACATTGTTCTTTCATTGGCAACGTGGATACATATCGAACAAATTCTTGATTACAAAATAATATAGGTAATACAGACGAGAATGTCTTTTTATTAGAAGCTTCATCTTGCTTTACAACAATCTCTTCTTCTGTGTGAACTGGAACAGAAATTGGATCTTCTTGTTCTACAGAAGTATTTTCCATTGATCTTTTTGCCACATTTTCTGTATTTTTCTTCTGTTGCTCGCGATACGAAAAAACTCTAGATTTTAATAAAGATAAATAGGTTGAACATTTTTGACGAGCCTGTTTGGATTCAACAGACAATTTATTCACGTTAAGATGTAAATGATCATCATAAAATGTATCCAAAACTTTAGAAATCGCTGGAGTAGTACAATTTTTTATTTCTTCTTTTACCGTTTCTAAATCGGTTCCCTCGAGATAAACCACTAAATTCATTATTTTTAAATTATTTTTCATTTCTTCTTTCTCCTTCATCTGTTCATAAGTTTCTTTTAATTGATAGTACGTAAGAGGATAACGAAAGGACTTTGGAAAAGTATAGTTATCATCCGAAAATAAACATTGATAAACCAAATCATTTTGAGTAATAAAAGAATAAATATCTTCCTTCGTTAACCATTCCTTAATCCGTTCGATCAAAGAACAGATTTGATTTACTTTCGTAATATGTTTGCCCGTTTTTGTTTTTGGTATTTTCTTTTCCTCTTTATCTGCAAAATAGAACAAGAAAACTTCTTCATTTTTTTCTTTAAAGATCATGGTATATAACAAGAAATATACTTGTTTTTGCATTTGCTCGGAAAGATACATAGTTAATGTTTGACTAGATTTCTTTTCATAAGACGAAATAATCTTATAAAACCATGTATATAAGTGTTGAAAATACAACTCTCTTGGCAATAACTGGCTAAATTGACGCCGATACATCCCTTCTAATGTAGGAAAGTATTGGTGATACAAATTCTTAATATTAACATCTTCATTTTTACGTACTTCATTCATAATGATCCCTTAATCCTTAGTTTTATATTACTCGTATGGGGGTTAAAAGTCAAGAAAAAGAAATAGTTTTGACCTATTTCTTTATACTTGTTCCACATATTCAAGTAGTTTTTTAAATAATCTTACATATTTTCGTTCTAGACCCTTACGACCTAGTTTTGTGATTTCAATTCGTTTCTTCTTAATTTCTAAGTTTCCAAATAGAATTTCATCAATTTTTTCTTTTAATGTTGTTTCAATTTGTAAGTCATTAATGATCGATGCGATATCTTCATTAATCAAACGAACGGCGTCAATTTCAATGTCTTTTCCCTTACAATTGATAGTTAATTGACCAATTGTTGGAACATTATTAACTTCGACAATAAAGTCTGGACCATCGACATAACTCTTTCCTTCAATTTTTCCATCATTGAAATAAACAACCACATCATTTGCTTTCTTGGTATTACGGAAACGAATCTTATAATTACGTGTATCTGGAACAATTCCACTCTTTCCTTCTAACGCACGAATAATGACCGTATAGTTATTTGGTAAATAATTGTAATCAATTGAAGTTAACAAATAGAACCCTTTACGATAAAGATCACTTACCCCATCATCTTCATACATTTTATAAGTATTACTTTTACCTGGGAATATTTGAATTTCCATATCTTGTGGTGGTGTTGTGTCATTGATAATTTCATGACTTCCCATTGGAATAATCGAACCAGCTTTTGCGAATACCGGATAATCTTGATCCCTAAAGAAGGATACATACTTTCTTCCACCAGGGAATTTCTTACCGGTTACAATGTCATACCAAATACCATCTGGTAAATAGAAATAGTGAATCACACGATTCATTAAAGGTTCATTTTTAGCAATAATCGGTGCGACAAACATTTCCGTTCCAAAGTAATATTCATTACGATATTTAGGATCATCATATAACTCTGGAAATTTATAATAAATGGGTTGAACTAAAGGCATACCATATTTATAGTATTTATAAGCTTCTGCGTATAAATACGGAATCATACGATGACGCAATTGTAGATAATCTTTGGCAATTTCTAACGTTTTTACATTCCATTTCCATGGCTCACGTTTATAATATTTTCCTTTTTCAGTACCAAACTTCACAATTGGAGAGAACACCGCAAGTTCTAAGAAACGAATGTATAACTCTTCGTCTTCAATTCCTTTATAATATCCACCAATATCATGTGCCCACCACGTAACACCAATATTAGACGCACTGGTATTAAAGAAAGGTATTTCTTTTAAGGTATCCCAACTAACAATTGTCTTTCCGGAATAAAGAACTGGATAACGATGAGGCGCAATTCCTGCATTACGCGCTAGTACCATTGGTCTACGACTATAATCACGTTTCATATCTAAGTAGTGATAGTGATCTAAGTACCACAATTTATATCGATCTTCTACTTTTTCAATATCTAACCAAAAGAAGTCTACACCAATCGCATCTAAAGGGTGAACCAATATTTTTAAGTAAGCATCCATCCATTTTGGATCAACGGTATTAAAAGGAACCACACCATCAGAATTTGGTGTTACATACTTAATGAATTGTTCGTAATTCCCTTCCATTGGATAAATACCTTCTAATGGATTAATATTAAGACCTAAACGAATTCCCTTGGAATGAAGATAACGAATCATATCTTTCGGAGACTTGAATAATTCTTTATTCCAAGTATATCCTGTTTTTAAATTTTCTTTTTTTCCAGAAGTACGAAGATGCCAATCTTCATTTAAAGCAAGTACAGAAAGAGGAATTTCTTCTCTTTCAAATTCATCAATCAAATTCTTTAATTCTAAATCGTGATACGGAACATTACGACTCCACCAGTTCCCTAGTGCATATCTTGGAATTAAAGCTGGATATCCTGTTAACATAAAATAATCTTTTAAACATGCCGCAAAATCTTTTAAATACATGAATAAATAAATATCGACACTACCCTCTGGACGATCTTCTAAATTTCCTAAAGCATTAAAAATCCTACTTTGTGAATCATCAATCGTCGCAAATCCATCCGAAGAATATAATCCCTTGCTTAATGGAACTTTTCCTTTCGTATCATCCAAAGAAAATCCAGGAGATCCATAATTACGCACCTCAGGATGACCATAATACCAAATACGATCCGTATTCAAAAGTTCTACTTTTAGATTAGCCATCGTATTAATCTTACTACCTTGGAATGGTTGATTCTTCACATAACTAAGTTTAAAATATTTCGATTTAATTTCTAAATAACGACTATCTTCCTTCACTAAGAAATAAGGTTTCTCAAAATTACGATACCAAGCAAGCTCTGATGGTTGATCGACAAACTGTCCATCTTTTTGATATTCCAAACGAATTAAGCGATCGGTCAATACCGTAATACGATATTTCGCACCACGAAAGACACATTTAGGATTTGCTTTTGCTTTTTCTAAATCCATATTAAATTGTTCCCCTAAATCATACATAACTAACACCCTTTCTATAATTCTTCTATCTTCATAAAATTCGTATGGCTGGTTTCCCCTAATGGATAACCACCCGTTACAATAAATTTATCAAATGGTTTTAGTGCGACTTTACTAACCATCACTTTTCGAGCCGTTTCAATCAACTTATCAAAACTCTTTACCTCTTTCATGGGATATGCATAAACCCCAAAATACATGGATAATTCTTTTAATACATCCTCATGAGGAGATAAGGCAATAATCGGACAACTTGGTCGAAAACGACTAATTTTTTTGACTGTTTTTCCCGTCATCGTAGGAATCACAATCGCACGTGTTTTTAAACGATCCGCGCACTCTACAACACTATACGCAAGCGCACCTGTGATATCTTGCTTTTCTGTTCGCATTGCTTTATCTAATAATTCATAATAATTAATATCAATTTCTGTACTTTCGATGATCTTTTCCATCATACTAACCGTTTCTACTGGATATAATCCCATAGTGGTTTCCCCTGTTAATACAATCGCATCCACACCATCCAATACCGCATTCGCAACATCGCTAACTTCGGCACGGGTTGGTTCCATCGAATATTCCATCGATGACATTAAATCCGTCGCAATAATCGATAATTTACCCGCACTATGACATTTACTAATAACCATTTTCGTAACGCCTGGAACTCTCTCTAAAGGAATTTCTACTCCTAAATCTCCACGGGCAACCATGACACCATCACTCAAACGAATAATCTCATCAATTTCTTCAATCGCACTTTCACATTCAATTTTAGAAATGACACTCATATGATCATCTTTTTGATCAATCAATAAATCAGTAACCTCTAAAATATCTTCTCCATCATGAACAAAAGATAAAGCCAAAAAATCAACATGATTTTTATGAGCAAATAAAATATCTGACTTATCTTTTTCACTTAAGAATGGTAAATGTAAGTTAATACCAGGGACATTCACACTTTTTCCTGTTTTTAAAAGACCACCTGTTAATACCTTACAACGAATATAATCTTCTAACTTATCGATCACTTGTAACGTAATTTTACCATCATCTAATTTTAAAATGGAATTAAACTTCACATATTCAATGAGTTCCTTATGATTAACAGAAATACTTTCTCCATTCCCAATACGTCCATCCGCATAGATTTCAATCATCGTATCAGGTAATAATTCAATCTCATCATGTTCAATCTTTTGAACCCGAACCTCAGGTCCGGCTAAATCTAACATAATGGGAACATGTAACTTTAATTCTTGATTGATCTCATTTAATTCATTAATAATTTTTTTACAATAAGCATGCGTCGCATGACTCATATTAATTCGAATAATGTCAACCCCATTCGCAATGATGTCCATGAGTACTTTTTTAGCTGTCGTAGAAGGACCAACCGTTGCGATTATCTTTGTCTTATTCATAGTATCTCACCTTATATTATTATACATGTTTTTTCAAAATAAAAAAAGAGAATTTACAGGATTCTCTTATTTATTTTACAAATCAATACGATTTTATCTCTTACTTCAAGATATATGGATCAGAACTGATACCTGTACCGGAAGCTATTTCTACATTGGGTACGAGATAAAGGGTTGGGCGAGCCCCATTCGAATAGTTCGGGTTGCTTACACCATTCACAAACCCTATGCTAGACACAATGTTCACTCTCACGTTGTTCGGCGACGCACCAGGGGTCAGTGTCCATTGATCGCTTGAACTATCATATAACCAACTATTGATATTACAATCTTCTACATCTGGCCAGTTATATAATGCTGCTACTAAACAACTACTTCGATTTGTTGTACTTCCTCCGCTTGTTGCAAAACCATAATCACTTGGATACATTAAAGCAATTGAACCAGTCCATTCGGTTGGTCTTCCTTCAGATACATCAGTTCCTCGTTCTTGCTCATAAAACATTTGAGCAGGTGCATTCTCCCAACTACTACTTCCTCCTAATTTCCATGTATAATTACTATCAATTTTTGTTTGATCTTCTGGATCAATTGTTTCATAATAATCATTATTTAAGTATATTTGTAAACTTGCCTTACTCCAATCATTTTCTCCATATTCGTTTTGTTCATCTTCATCATCCCACTTCCCATAGTATAAAAATTCATCACTAATAATCTTCAATTGTCCATCAAAGATTCCAATAATTCTCCATAATTCATTATTGAATTGAACATAATTGTCTGGATCAGCTCCGATATATCGATATTCTCTAGGATTGTCTGATGTTGTAAGTTCTCCTTGATCATTAATTCCAAATAATCCTTCTGTTGGACTACTTGTAATATCTTCACTTACTACATTTTCAATTAACCAATCTGACATTGGTCCTTCATAAGATGGTGTATTTCCAGTATCTTGCACAAAGTTAATTTTTAATGTTAAGTCTTTATTCGTATCGGGAATACTCGTTGACGCACTACTCCAATCTACTTTTACCTTAAACACTTTGGATTCTTTTGCTTTTAACTTATCGTTAACTGCGATATCTGAAATACTAAAAGTAATATCGGTTGATGCGTTGTGCTTCCCTAATACTTCGCAGATACCGACGTGTATAGTGGACTTTCACCACCTAGCTATATGCCATGCACGGCACACACAAATAAAAGATAGTTCCCTATCTTTATTTTACAATTTCTAGTTCTCCACCAAACTCAATATCGTATTCGTCTAAAAAACGATAAAATTCATCAGAATCAAATGGTGTGGCTTCGGTGATATTCATCACTACATGACCAATTCCATACTCCGTTAAAATATAATAAAGTTTTCTTTTTAATTTAGAAATGTTTCGCCTTGTTAATGGACCAAATACTTGTACAAATAATGTATCTTTACGATATTCAATTTCTGTTTTAAACATCTTTTCCATCCCCCTATCTTACAAGATCAATAGTACCAAAATAGAATTGTAATTTCTACCAATTCGACAAAACTAGAAAAAATTTGTGGACGGGGTTTGTGATACATGATACAATGATATAAATGGAGCGTGATACAATGAAAAAATTAAGTATTCTAGCTGGTAAAAGTGTTTTATGGTTAGGAGATAAAATGCATCGTGGTAGTAGTCTCCCTGGTGCCGTTGCGTTAAAGTTAGATTCTCATATTATGGAAAAAATAAAGTTACCAAAAAAAATTATTGCGGTAACTGGTAGTTGTGGAAAAGGATCTACTTCTAAAATGATTGCGGAAGTTTATAAATCTTTAGGTTATAAAGTCGCACATAATTATCGTGAAGGAAATTTACAATATGGTGTACTTACCGCACTGATTGAATACAGTAATCTAAATGGAGTTATGGATGTGGATGTCTTAGTATTAGAAGTGGATGAACGTTATGCGAAAGTGGTATTCCCTATTTTAAAACCACAAACAGTTGTAATTACCAATATTAGTCGTGATCAACCACCTCGTCAAGGACACTTTGATTTAGTTTTAGAAGATATTAAAAAAGCACTAAATCCTAAGATGCACCTCATCCTAAATGCGGATGATCCATACTTACAAAAATTAGTGTTAAATAATGAATATAAAGTGACTTATTATAGTTTAGATAAAACGAAACAATCTACCAAAACTAGTTTATGTGAAAACTTAAATATTACCCATTGTCCAAAGTGTGGTAAAAAATTAGAATATGATTACTATCACTTTGAAGCGATTGGACACTATCACTGTACAAAATGTTCTTTTAAAAATCCAAAGAGTGAATATGTCGCAAGTAAAGTGAATTATGACAAACGCGAAATGATCGTAAATGATCAATATAAAGTAGTATTTCCATTTGATACTCTATATTGCGTTTATAATACCCTTGCAGCTTTTACAACGTTAGGATATATGGGACTAGACTTAGAAAAGGCAAGTGAGGCCATTAGTCTAAGTAGTTATAACAAGAAGAACTTTAATCACTACGAATATAAAAATAGAGAGGTCTATGTTTTAAATACCAAGAATGAAAATAGTTCAACTTTCAATCATGCCTTAATGTTTTTAAATCGTAATAAAGGACTTAAAACCGTTGTGATTGGATGGAACGTCATTAGCTTGCGTTACAAATATAACGATCTATCATGGTTATACGATATTGACTTTGAAATATTAAAAAAACACGATATCGATCGTATTATTTGTTTAGGAATTAATCGTTATGACCTAGCAACAAGACTAAAATATAGTGGTGTAGATCCTAAAAAAATCTTTGTTTATGAAGATTTAAAGAAAGCCGAAGGATCTATTACCAGAAGAACTAAAGGAGATATTTACGCCATTATTAATTTTAATTATATGGATGACTTTAATAAAATGTTGAATGAAGGTGAGAAAAAATGAGTATAACAATTGCCCACTTATATTATGATTTATTAAATCTATATGGTGAAAATGGAAATGTAAAAATCATAAAACAACAATTAGAAGATCAAGGTATCAAAGTAACCGTTAAATTTTTAACGATTGATGATGAATTAAAATTTAATGATTATGATATCGTATATATCGGTATGGGAACCGAAGAAAATCAACTCACCTGCTTAAAACATTTACGTAAATATAAAAAAGATATTGAAGAATATTATAATAACAATAAATTCTTTTTGATAACGGGAAACTCTATTGAGTTATTTGGTCAAAATATTGTGGATAAAAATGGAAAGAAATATCGTGGTGTTGGATTGTTTCATTATGAAGCAAAACAAGAAGATTTTAAAATCGTGGATGAAGCTTTATTTGAATGTTCATTCATTAAGAAACCTATTTTAGGATTCCAAAATCAACGTAGTGTTCTTTTAGGAAATGATCATCCCCTATTCCGTGTGATAAAAGGAACTGGAAGTTATCCTAATTCTTCGAGTGAAGGAATTCAAGATAAGAATTTCTATGGAACTTATTTAGTAGGTCCTTTCTTAATTCGTAACCCAGAATTTACAAGATATTTCTTAAGAAAAGTTATTTCTTCAAAAAATCGTAAATATCCAATAAAGAAATTTAATTTAATTTTAGAAAATAATGCTTATAATGATTTCATGGAAAGACATTATAAAGATTATATGAAAAGTTAAAACGAATGATGGTGAATCATTCGTTTTATTTTAAAATTTGATCTAAATACTCTACCAGATAAAGTGGTATGTTAACAATATTTCCATCTTTCTTTAAATTATCCAAAGAAAAACAAATAGAAATTTCATTGTTATATTTTTCATGAAATTTTGTCAAACTAATATGATTATGACTCTTTCCAGATTTAACTTCTACGGGAATGATTTGATTGTGATATTGAAGTAAAAAGTCAATCTCATAACGATCAAAAGTATAATAATTTGGAATTCCATCATAAAAATTATTAAGCATCGTAAAGACATAGTTTTCAGTAAAAGAGCCTTTAAATTCTTCAAATAGTTTATGACCTTCCAAAATAATACGACTATCTAAACGAGACATTCTTCGAAGTAATCCAACATCATTCAAATAAACTTTAAAAGAGGATAAATCGTGATAGGCGGTTAATGGGAAAACAGGTTTTGTTACATTATAAGTTTTATAGATTAAGTTTGCATCGTTTAACCAATTTAGGGCATCCTCATACTCACGAGCTCTTGCCCCTGGTTTAATTGCTTGATAAACGAACTTTTTATTTTCTTTTGCCAATTGTGATGGGATTCCGTTCCAAATTAAAGATATTTTATTTGCTTCACTATTTGTAGTATGTTTTGAAAAATCACTTTCATATGCTTGCAAAATGTTATCTTGAATATAGTTCACTTTTTCAATATCTTTTTCGTTTACCCAACTGTATACTGCTTCCGGCATACCACCAATGATAAAATAAGTTTTCAATTTTTCAATTAATTGTGATTCAAAAAGAGATGGGATGGGTTCAATTTGATCCAGATGAGACATATATTCAACTAAATTTTCACAATGGTCAGCTATTAAAAATTCACTAAAAGATAAGGGATATAACTGTAAAAAATCTACTTTTCCTACTGGAAAAGATGTTCTTGACAAACGAATACCTAATAAAGAACCTGCACATACGATGTGATACTCAGGAACTTCTTCACAGAAATATTTTAAAGAATTTAAAGCATTGGGACATTCTTGAATTTCATCAAAGAAGATTAAAGTGTCATTTGGTACAATTTTTTTTCCACTCGCTAAAGCAAGTTGTTCAATAATCCTTTTAGGATCTTTGGTATTTTTAAATAAATCACTTAATCCTTCATCATGATCAAAGTTAAAATATACCATATCATGGTAATATTTTTCTCCAAACTCTTTTAAAATATAAGTTTTTCCTACTTGTCTAGCACCTTTTAAAATCAAAGGTTTTCTTGTTTTACTATTTTTCCACGCTATTAAAGAATCCGTAATAAACCTTTTCATAGATATCACCTCACATTTATATTATATCAATTTATCACACTTTTTTAACTATTTTTACCAAAAAAATCACACTTTTACAACTGTTTTTGCCTATTTTATCACACTTTTGCATTAATCCTTTCTTATTGACTTCAAGTTTTATCTATTAAACAGCTAAACAAAATATACAAATAAATCATTCAGAAGAAAGTAAATGGCTATCATTTACTTTCTTTATATAACATTCCTCTTTTGATTGGTGTACTATCTTTGCCTAATAATTCTATAATCTTATAGGCAAATGGTAAGACTAAAGCTGGCCCTCTACCCGTAATGATATTTCCATCTACGACAACATCTTCTTCTACATAATGAGATCCTGCATCTACAAATAATTTCTTATATTCTTCACTTGGGTAACTGGTGATAGAACGATGGTTTATAATACCTGCTTGGTGTAGAACAATCGGCGCCGCACAAATCGCACCAATCAACTTCTTTTGTTCATTAAAAGCTTTTACATACTCTATCACCTTTGGATGATCCCTTAGATGATCACTTCCAGGTTGTCCTCCAGGTAATAATAAGGCATCACTTTCTAAAATATGATCATCTAGTAAAGTATCGGCTTGAACTCTTATGTGATGGCTTCCTTCTACCATAAGATCTCCCGTAGTACTTACCAACTCCACATCAAAATAAGCTCTTCTTAATACATCTGTTAAAAACAAAGCTTCTCCTTCTTCAAAGCCATTCGCAAGCAAAACAACAATTTTCATATCATCCCCTCCTACTTTTATTATACAACAAAATAGGAAGAAACATCTTCCTATTTATCTCTTAATTTTGCATTACACTTTTTCTCAACATTTTCAATAATCTTATGGAAAATCTCTGTTACTTCTTTATCTTCAAGAGTACGATTTTGATCTTGGAAAGTTAAGGCATAAGCAATTGATTTTTCATCATCTGCCACATTTTCTCCCCTATATACATCAAAGACTGTAACCTCAGTAAGTAATCTTCCACCTGTTTTCTTAATGACATTCATTAATTCTTCGGATGGTGTATCAATATTAACCACAAATGCAACATCTTTATGTACCACTGGATATTTACTAATTTCTTTATATTTAACCATACGAACTTTTTTACTTAATAATTTATCTAAACTAAGTTCAAAAACATAAAGTTCTTTCTTATGATTTTTAGGATGAACTTGTCCAAGATATCCTACACACTCATGATCTACATACACGGAACAACTTCTACCAGGGTGAAGATCTTTATTTAAATCGTTGGTTCTAAATTGATAACGACGATTTAATCCTAAATAATTTAAGAATCCTTCTACAATTCCTTTTACTAGATAGAAATCAGAGACCATAGCGTCTTGTTTCCATGATGTAGAAAGATAAGTTCCGCTAAGTAATCCCGTAACTAAATTTTCTTCAATCATCTCATCTTCAATTTGATAGTAAGCTTTTCCACATTCAAAGATTTGAAGATCATCCATATGACGAGAATGATGATAATCATAAACATCAATTAATGATTGAATCATCGATTTACGAAGTACTCGTCTTTCTTCACTAAGAGGATCTAGTAAGACGATGTTATCTCCCTTATTCATCACATATTTATCGACTAAATCTAAACTTGTTAAAGAATAAGTAATGACTTGATTAAGACCTACACCGTTCATATATTTACGTGTGTTCTTAATCATTTTAGACATTGGTAAATAAGTACCAGGTTTTTCTTCTACCACTGGTAATTTACCAATCACTTTGTGATAACCATAAATCTTACCAATTTCAGAGATTAAATCTTCTTTAATATTAACATCTAATCGACGTGTTGGAATGGATACCACATAAGGATCATTTCCTTCAAAGGTAAATCCTAAACGACGTAAACTATCTTCGACTTGATCTTTTGGAATAGACATTCCAAGTACTTGATTAATTTTTTCTAAAGTAATTGAAATCTTCTTATCTTCTTTACTTGTCGTATCATGGACTAAACATCCACTTAAGACTTCTCCATCAGCATACTTATTTAACAAATAACAAGCACGATCAATCGCCATACGGGTACGATTGGGATCAATTCCTTTTTCATATCGACTACTTGCTTCACTACGTAAAATATGTCTTGCAGTATTACGAATCTTTAAAGCATCAAAGATGGCAGCTTCAATAAAGATATTTTTCGTATTCTCTTCTACTTCTGTATTTAAACCACCCATGACACCAGCTAAACATACAGGTTCATTTTTATTCGCAATCACTAAGTCATCAGGTCCTAGAACACGTTTGTTTCCATCTAATGTCGTCATTTCTTCCATTTCTTTGGCATTACGAACAATAACATCACGTCCTAAAGCATCACTATCAAAGAAGTGAAGCGGTTGTCCATACTCTAACATCACATAGTTACTAATATCTACCACGTTATTAATCGAACGAATTCCACTCGCCATTAATCGATTCTTAAGCCACATTGGACTTTCTTTAATTTGTACATTACGAACCATACGTCCTAAATAAATTGGACAATCTTTCGTTTCTACATTTAACGTGTGAACCTCACTAACATCTTCGGAAATCGTTTCTACTTCCGTTTCTGGATAGCTTACTTTACGATCATAAATCGCCCCTACTTCATAAGCCATTCCTAACATACTCATTAAGTCCGCACGATCAGCAGTTAGTTCAAAATCAATCACTTCATCATCGTATCCTAAATAATGAATCGCATCCTCACCGACTGGTGCGTCTAAAGGTAATTCATGAATTCCTTCTTTATCTTCTGGTCTTAAATATTTCGAATCAAGTCCTAACTCTTCTAAAGAACAAATCATCCCATTCGATTCTAATCCTGCAAGTTTGGCTTTTTTAATCGTAATGTTTCCAGGCAATACCGCCCCTACTTCGGCAACAATAACTTTTAATCCGGCACGAACATTAGGTGCGCCACAAATAATTTGTTTTGTTTCGTTTCCCGTATTTACTTGACAAATGTGCAGATGATCACTTTCCGGATGATCAACACACTCCACTACTTCACCAATCACTAATCCAGTCGCGTCACTTAATCGTTCTATACTTTCGTATTCATTTCCACAGAAAACCATTTTTTCTGCCAGTTCGTGAAAATCTAAGTCATCTACTTTTACATAATCATTCAAGAAATTCTTACTAACACGCATTACTCTTCACTCCCTTTCACACGATTAAAATCTTCTAAGAAACGTTTATCATTGGTATAAAATGCACGAATATCACTAATTCCATATTTTAACATAGCGACACGTTCTGGCCCAATACCAAAAGCAAATCCTGTATATTTTTCTGGATCATATCCACAAGCACGTAAAACATTCGGGTGAACCATACCAGAACCAAGGATTTCAATCCATCCTGTACCTTTACAAACCGAACATCCTTTTCCTCCACACTTCATACAACTAACATCCACTTCTAAAGATGGTTCCGTAAATGGGAAGAAACTAGGACGCAAACGAATCTCACGATCTTCACCAAACACCTTACGTGCGAATACTTCTAACGTTCCTTTTAAATCGGCTAGAGAAATATCTTTATCAATCACTAAACCTTCAATTTGGGTAAATTGATGAGAATGGGTCGCATCATCGTCATCTCTTCGATATACTTTTCCAGGACAAATCACACGAATTGGTGTTTTTTCTGTATTTGCATCCATCGTACGTGCTTGAACCGGAGAGGTTTGCGTACGAAGTAATAGTTCTTCTGTAATATAGAAACTATCTTGAGCATCACGCGCCGGATGTCCTTTTGGTAAATTTAACTTTTCAAAGTTATATAAATCGGTTTCTACTTCTGGACCTTCTACTACATCATATCCCATCGATACAAATAATTCTTCAATCTCATCAATGATTTGCGTAAGAGGATGAACACTACCAAAATGAACACCCGTACTTGGAAGTGTCACATCAATCTTTTCTTTCTCTAAACGACGATTTAATTCTTCTTCCTCTAAACGAATACGAACTTCTTCCATCATCAAGTTCACTTCTTGTTTTAACTTATTTAAAGCCGAACCAAATTCTCTTTTCTCCTCTACACTCAAATCTTTCATCATACTAGAAAGGGCACTAATAGGACCTTTCTTTCCTAAATAGAATGTTTTTACTTCATTTAACTCTTTCATCGTAGAAACATTTTTTAATTTTTGTTCTACTTCTTGTTTTAAACCATTTATTTTTTCATTCATATTATTTTCCTCCATCTATTTGATAAGCACTTTATTTTTATCCATTTCTTGTTCGATTGCTTTAAAAAGCTTATAGTAACCAATCGTATTTTTGATCGATACATTCATATTACAATAATCAAAGTTTTTTTCTTTCCAATGAGATAATACTAAATAATGACCTACAAAATTTAATGTCTCCATATCTTCTTTTTGAAGAAGCGTATCAACAATGGTATCTAGTTGAATAAGACCTTCCTCCATAATCGAATTTAACGCGGATGGAACATAGCAAATAAACTTTTTATTTTCTTCTTCAAATTTACGTACTGTATAATCTTCTTCCTCTTTAAAAAGTTGAATGAATCCTTCCAAAATTTCATTTGGATTCTCTTCTTTTTGAATCTCATACAATTCATAATTTTTCATAATTAAATCTAAATAATTTTTAGCTTCTTTTGTTTCTTGTATCTCATAAAGGTAATTTCTACCATTTCTTTGTATCCATAGTTGTTTCACTTTATAACCTCCTAAACAAAAAACTCACATCCAATAAGGGAAAAAACCACATCCAATAAGGAAAAAAACCACATCCAATAAGGAAAAAACTCACATCCAATAAGGACGTGAGTTACGTGGTACCACCTTAATTCATAATACATTGTATTATCTTGACACTATAACGCGTGACCGTACTATATTAGTAAGCTCCAAGGTGAATTCCTAAGGGATCCATTATCTATTTCCACCAACCATAGACTCTCTATAAACTTCTCCACAAAGTACTACTTCTCTTCCTCGCTTTTAAGTTAATAATTAGATTATATCATGAATTTTAAAAATATCAAGCATTTTATTCTTCAATTACTCGGTAAATATAGTTTTCATTCGTATTTTTAATCATAATTTGTAAATTAGGATCAAAAGGTTTTTGCGTCTTAGGGTTTTCTAAATCTTTACTAATATAATTTCCATCTTGTAAATCTTTCAATGTTAAAATATAACTTCCACCCTTATCAGGAAGTAGTCGAATGTGGTCCGCAGCCCAGTTTTTCGTCGCATCTTCGATACTTTTAATCTGAACATCATAAGCTTGTTCTCGTGATCGATTTAAATTACCATTTACAGCAGGAATCACAACTAAAGATATTCCAGCTAGTACAACAATCACCGCTAATAACTCTACTAATGTAAATCCTTTTTTCATTAATCTCGAACCTCCATTTTAATACAAGAGAAAGAAGTTGTAGGTCCGATTTGTCCATCTTCAAATTGACTATTTCCTACATATTTTAAACGCACAGATGTTTTTGTTAAATTATAATCTTTTCCTGTTTCCGCATTCTTAACCGGTTCATTCAATAATCCTTCATCTACCAATTGTTCTAGTGTAACACAATAATATTTTTGTCCACTGGCATTGGTTAAATCTGCATAATCTAAAAAATAGTTTTCAGCTGCATCAAAAATAAGTAAATTCCCTGAATCATTAATATCTCCTCTTGCATCTGTAATCTGATTAATAATCGCAGGAAAAGCAATCACCGCAATAATTCCTAGTATCACAATCGTTCCTAACAATTCTACTAGTGTAAATCCTTTTTTCATCCTATCACCCTACTATTAATTATATCTTTCAAATAAACTTTTGTAAAGAAAAAAACTACTATTCAGCAGCTTCTTCTGTTTTACTTACAACTTCTTTTCCATCGTAATAACCGCATTCTTTACAAACTCTATGTGGTTTAATTGTCGCACCACAATTTGGACATTTTACTGTTCCAGCAGCTGTAATTTTGTAATGAGTTCTACGTTTTCTTTTTCTTGTTTTACTAATTTTTCTAAATGGTACAGCCATGTTCACACCTCTTTCTTATAATAAATCTTTTAATTTTTCAAGTTCTGGATTTTTCTCCGGTTCTTCATTTCCAGAAATTACTTTCCATCCATTCCCTGATAGGGTTCGATCTGAGATGTCATCACTAACCACTTTCATAGGAATTTCCATTAATATATTTTCCCATATAATTGGAAAAATATCAAGAGTATTTTCACAAATAATGGATTTTTCTCCGGTTTCTTCTATAAAATCTGATACATTTTGTTCCATTTCCACATCAAATGGAACATTTACAGGCTTCAATGTCACCGAACATGGTAACACCATCGTTCCTTGTAAATGAGCAGAGACTTCATATTCATCAAAACTATTTTTCGTAATTTCTCCCACAATAGATACATTTTCTAAAGAAATAATTTCCGTATCTTTTAATTCTTCCTTAGAAAAAGAATAAGTAAGATCAATTGGAATATAGGTATCCATTCCACTTTTTAGACGAATCAAATCAAATTTCATAAAATCACCACTTCCCCATTATACTGGAAAGTTAGAGATTTTGCAAGTTCTAGTGCTTAACGTCTTAATCGTCTTTTTATTTTCTTCATTTCTTTTGTAGAAAGACATGGTTTATTATCTGTCTCCTCTTTAATAGAGTCTATGATATCAATCGTCAAACTCTGCTTCGCTTCTTCTAAATATTCAGGATGAAGAATTAAAATACGATGGGCAAGTTCTTCGAATACTTTACGTTTGGTACGATTGGATAAAGAATCATATTCTTTACTAGATACTTTTAAATCAACCATAAACATTCCTCCTTGGCGTGTATTGTACCACATTTTTCTCTATTTTAAAAATTAAAGATTATGATTAATGAATCGCTGGGATTTAATTACATTTTCATAATATCGTACAATTAAGTAAATATCAAGTATTTTGGTTTATATTTCTACTTTTTTGTGATAAAATATAAACCAAGGGAGATGTGGGGATATGAATGGAATTGGAAAGAATTTAAAAAGAATTAGATTGTTAAAAAATCTATCACTTAAAGAGGCAGGCAATCTCCTTAATATGAGCGCGACTGCTGTCTCTAAATACGAAAAAGGAGAAATATTACCAGATTCACAAAAACTAATCGAATTTGCTAACGCATACGAGGTCAAGTCTATTGATTTATTAAAAGTCTATAATGTACCTAAAATGAAATTTACTTCATTTAGGAAGAAAAAAAGATTAACTGGGCGAAATCTAGAATTATTAGAAGAATTAATTCAAGATGAAGTTGCTAAATACTTAGAAATTATAGAAATGAACACTATAAATACCAATAACATTAAACTAAAGAAATATTCTTGTAATAGTTTTGAAGAAGCTGAAAAAGCAGCAAATGAATTTAGGAATCAAATAAAAATATCAAAAAAACAGCCTTTATCAGATTTAATTAATATACTCGAAAATCTAGGTATCATTATCATTCAGATTAAGAACCCAGATAATAGATTTGATGACTTTGATGGTTTAAGCGAAATAGTAAATAATGTACCGGTTATTGTTTTACTAGATGGCATAAAAGATGGTGCTAGACAAAGATTTACTATTGCTCACGAATTAGGACATCTTGTACTAAATATTAATAATGAAGAATTAGACCAAGAGAAATTATGTAATAGATTTGCAAGTGCATTATTAATGCCAAAAGAAGCAGTCATCAATGAATTTGGAATATCAAGAAGAAATATAAACTTTTTCGAATTAACTGCTTTTAAAAATGAATTTAAAGTTAGTTATGCTGCAATTGTATATAGATTGAAAGATTTAAATATTATATCAGAACACTTATATAAAACGTTAAGCATATTTTTAAGTCAACGAATAGGTAAAAACGATCCAAAACCTATTCAACCTGAAATATCATATCAATTTAAAAAATTAGTATACAAGTTAGAAGCCGATGAAATCATCTCGTTAAATAAAGCTTGTGAACTATTAGGAGTTACGGCAGATGAATATAACAACGAAGATAATAATTACTGATACAAATATCATAACAGACTTAAATAATGCTAATATATTAGAAGAATTTATTAATATGGATAATGTATATATAAGCGATATGATTAAAAATGATGAAATAAACTCGAAGACTGGTAACGTTAAACTAATTAATAAATTTAAAGTTATCTCTGCAACACCCACACAATTAATAGAAGTGAGTAATTTGACTTATAAAGAAAAAAAACTATCTACATATGATTTACTCAATTATGTTATAGCAAGAGATCATAATTGTATACTAGCCACTGGTGATAATAGATTGAAAAATTATTCTGAAAATAATGATGTTGAAGTATTCAGAACCTTAAAAATAATCAAACTGATGAAAGAAAATAACATCATTTCTTATAAGAAAGCAATAGATGCTTGTAAATTGTTAAAACAATGCCCTACTACAAGAATACCAGAAATACATATCAACGATCTTATAGATGAATTAGAAAGTGATTCAATCATAGTTTGAATGAGACTCTCGAATTCAAGAAATAATGAAATTGAATAAGTTATTCTATTTAAAAAATTTGTGATAAAATAAGATAGGTGGTTTTATGAAAGCAGTTGGAATTATTTGTGAATATAATCCGTTTCACAACGGACATGTCTATCATTTAGAAAAGGTAAAAGAACTATGCCCAGATCACACGATCATTCTAGTTATGAGTGGAAACTTTTTACAGCGTGGTGAAGCTAGTTTGATACAAAAATGGGATAAAACAAAGATTGCCTTAGCTTATGGAGTGGATTTAGTCGTTGAACTTCCTTTTCCTTTTGCGACCCAAAGTGCGGATTACTTTGCGAAAGGTAGTATTGGGCTTTTAAAAGCACTTCACGTTGATACCCTAATCTTTGGTAGTGAATGTGGAGATATCGAAAAATTTATTACCCTTGCCAATACACAATTATATGATGAAAAGTATGATGAGCAAGTGAAGAACTATTTAGATCAAGGACTTAATTATCCGACTTCTTTATCCAAAGCACTTTTCAATATAACTGGTATCACCATTGATACACCAAATGATATTTTAGGACTTAGTTATGTCAGGGAAATCATAGAAACAAAGGCAAACATTCAACCGATTTGTATTAAACGTACCAATGATTACCACTCTAAAAAATTAACCGGAACAATTACGAGTGCCTCTAGTATTCGCGAAGCCTTAAAGAAAAAACAAGATATTCGTGCCTACGTACCAAAAGAAACATTACAATATTTAAAACCCTATCACACGATTGAAAACTATTACCCTTTCTTAAAATACAAAATACTGACCGAAATGAAAGACTTAGATATGTATCAATCAGTAGATGAAGGATTAGGGGCTCGGATGAAAAAATTTATCGTAATGTCTAAAACGTATGATGAACTGATTGAAAACATTAAAACCAAACGTTATACGTATCAAAAAATTGGTAGAATGCTTACTCATATTTTGTGTAACTTTAGTAAAGATGATGCGGATGACTTAAGAAAATTAAAATACATTCGGGTTCTTGGTTTTTCTTCTAAAGGGCAACAATACTTAAATGCTTATAAGAAAAAAATAGATTTACCAATTATAACCACGTTTAAAAAGATGAATCCGATGTTGGAAATGGAACTTCGTGCGACTTGTACCTATGCGTCTATTTTAGATGAAGAAGATAAACAAGCACTCATTGAAGCAGAATATAAACAAAAACCAATTATGAAATAAAATAAGCTAGAGATTTCTCTCTAGCTTGTTTTTTGAACAAAATTAACATGAATCGTAGCTTTTTTACTACTATTAATAATCGTTGTCGCAGTAGATTTCCATACGACTTTCACTTTAAATTCTTTGGAAGCTCCACTACCTAATTCATCACCTGGTGTAATATCTTCCACACTATAAACAATATCGGTTGGTGAGGCCGCATTAATCTCATCAATTCCATCAATACTTTCCACTACGGCATCAATGGTTCCTCCATTTTTAACCGTTACTAAATATTCCGCACTAGAGCCTGGCTTCGTTAAATCTACATTAAATGTGGCAGTTGTCCCTTGATCAGTTGTTGCTTCTAATGTAGTCGCATTTACCATCGTTCCTTCTTCAATTGATTCAAAATGAATATCCCAGTTTCCGGTCACTTTACTCGTGCCATTAATATTTAAAAGCGAGCTTAAAGCGGAATAACCAATCGTCATTCCAAATATAACACCAATTAATCCCATGATAATCATGTGTTGTTTTTTTCTTTTTTCCATATCCATATCCGATTCACCTACTATAATAAGTATATAATTGAGAATGTCTTTTGTCAAGAAAAGTCGGACAAAAAAATTCACATAAAAGTGAACTTCTTTTCTATAACATTTTCTTTAAGAATTGTCCGGTATAACTAGCTTCTACTTGAGCGACTTCTTCAGGAGTTCCTTTGGCAACAATGGTTCCTCCACCATCTCCTCCTTCAGGGCCTAAATCAATAATATAATCCGCAACTTTAATCACATCTAAATTGTGTTCAATGACAAGTACGGTATCTCCATTATCGACAATTCTTTGTAAAATTACTAATAACTTTTTAATATCGTCACTGTGTAATCCAGTAGTTGGTTCGTCTAAGATAAATAAACTTTTACCTGTTGGTTTCTTTTGTAATTCTTTAGCTAACTTGATACGACCAGCTTCTCCACCCGATAGTGTTGGTGCGGGTTGTCCTAGTTTGACATAAGAAAGTCCAACATCCATTAACATTTGTAATTTTGTTTTAATTTTAGGAATGTTTTCAAAGAATTCATAAGCTTCTTCGACACGCATTTCTAAGACATCGTAAATACTTTTTCCTTTATATTTAATCTCTAAAGTTTCTTGGTTATAACGTGTTCCATGACATACTTCACAAGGGACATAAACGTCTGGTAAGAAATGCATCTCGATCTTTTTCACACCATCTCCCCAACAAGCCTCACAACGTCCACCTTTGACATTAAAAGAGAAACGCCCTTTTTCATAACCTCGAATCTTTGCCTCTTTAGTACTAGCAAATACATCGCGAATATCGTCAAATACGCCAGTATAAGTAGCTGGATTAGATCTTGGGGTACGTCCAATTGGCGTTTGTGAAATATCAATGACTTTATCAATATTTTCTAATCCTTTTACTTCACGATATTTTCCAGGTTTATCTTTGGCTTTGTATAAATGGTTAGATACGACACGATATAAGATATCATTGACTAAGGTAGATTTTCCACTACCACTGACTCCGGTTACACAAATAAAGGTTCCAAGGGGAAATTTCACATTCAGATTCTTTAAATTGTTTTCTTTACATCCTTTTAATTCCAAATATTTTCGATTTCCTTTTCGACGTTTCTTAGGAACTTCTATTCTTTCTTCTCCGGTTAAATATTTACCCGTTAAAGAGTTAGGATTACGCATGACTTCTTCTGGGGTACCTTCGGCCACAATATTTCCACCATGAAGTCCGGCCCCTGGACCAATATCCACTAAGTAATCACTTGCGAGCATCGTATCAGTATCGTGTTCTACAACGACTAACGTATTACCTAAATCACGCATATCTAATAAAGAACGAATTAAACGATTATTATCTCGTTGATGTAATCCAATACTTGGTTCATCTAATACATAAAGAACACCCGTTAAACGAGAACCAATTTGTGTGGCTAAACGAATACGTTGAGCTTCTCCACCAGATAAGGTAGCGGCGGTACGAGCAAGGGTTAAATATTCTAGTCCGACATTAATTAAGAACTCTAAACGTGAATTAATCTCTTTAATAATAAGATTCGATATTTCTTTTTGTTCTTTTGATAGTTTTAAAGTTTTTAAGAAGTGATACAAATCTTTAATACTTAGTTGTGTCACCTCATAAATATTTTTTCCACCGACTAATACTGATAATACAGATGAATCTAATCGAGCACCATGACACGTTGGACATGGAAGTTCGGTCATATAATTTTCGATCCATTCACGAACCCATCCACTTTTGGTTTCCATATAACGACGTTCTAGATTGACAATAACGCCTTCATAATAGTCTATAGTTCTTCGAATATTTCCGGTTTTTGAAATATAGTTAAACTCTAATTTATCTGGAGAACCATATAAAATAATATTGAATAATTTAGGATCTAAATCTTTGACTGGAACATCTTTATCAATGTGATAATAAGCACAAACAGTATCTAGTTGAACCCCATTAATATTCGTTCCATCTCCAGTGTTTAAAGTCACAATTGCCCCTTCATTTAGAGATTTACTACGATCTGGAACGACTAAGTCTTCATCAATTTTTAATTTAATTCCGAGTCCCTTACAATCTGGACAAGCACCATAAGGCGCATTAAAAGAAAACATACGTGGCTCTAATTCTGGTAAAGAGAAATCACAGTCTGGACAAGCATATGATTCACTCATGACAAAGTCTTCACCACCGACTACATCAATTACGACTTTACCATGCGCGAGTTTAGAAGCCGTTTCAATTGCTTCAAATAAACGACTACGAATATCGGGTTTGATCACTAAACGATCGACAACGACTTCAATATTATGTTTTTTCGTTTTCGATAATTCGATTTCTTCTGATAAGTCTCTTTCCTCCGAATCAATACGCACACGTGCATATCCATCTTTACGAAGACTGTCTAGTAACTCTTTATGCGTTCCTTTTTCCCCATAGATAATCGGACTTAATACCCGAATACGCGTTCTTTCTTCCAAGTTTAATACTTGATTGGTCATTTCTTCAATACTTTGACTACTGATCGGTCTGTGATGATGAGGACAATAAGGAATCCCAATACGAGCATATAACAAACGTAAATAGTCGTAGATTTCCGTTACGGTTCCAACGGTACTACGAGGATTCTTATTTGTCGTCTTTTGATCAATACTAATCGCAGGAGATAACCCTTCAATACTATCAACATCCGGTTTATCACTTCCCCCTAAGAATTGTCTTGCATACGCACTTAAACTCTCAATGTAACGACGTTGTCCTTCCGCATAGATCGTATCAAAAGCTAAACTACTCTTCCCACTTCCAGATACTCCTGTCATAACAATTAATTTATTTTTAGGTAGGCGAATACTTACATTTTTTAAGTTGTTCTCTCGCGCACCTTTAATGATAATTTCATCCATAGTCTCACCTCTTGACTACGCCTATTATATCACAATTTAAAATGTTTTTTTACAAAAAAGGAACACTCCATAAATATGGAGTGCCGAACAAGACAAAAACAAAGAATTATTATTGGGATATATTTCTATATCCATTCTTATGATGTACAAAATTTTAGATTTTATACATTTTTTTAATCTTTTGGTTCAAAAATAAGTGATAGGAAGAAGGAGAAGACAATCGCAGATACGATTCCTACACTGGTCATATCAAACATTCCCATCGCAAGTCCCATAATTCCAAAGTCATTCGCTCTTTCTAAGGCTCCATGAATCAATGAATGTCCAAAACTAGTAATCGGAACTAAAGCACCTCCTCCAGCCCAAAGAATGATTTTATCGTAAATTCCAAAGATATCTAAGAAGGAACCTAAACAAACAAAAATGGTTGTAACATGTCCAGGTGTTAGTTTCGTGTGATCCAAAATCATTTGACCAATGAAACAAACAAATCCGGCAAACAGAAAGGAATTCACATACATCATCATTCTACCACCTCCAAACTAATCGCGTGCGCAATCGCAGGAATACTTAACTTTTGATTCACCATCGTTGTACTCATTAAAGCTCCGGTCGCAACGAGCAAGATTCTTTTTAATTTCTTTTTGTGCATTTGGTGAAACAAATAGCCATAAGTAACGAGTGGTGCACAAGCAGGTCCACTTCCCCCTGAATAAACAGATTCACAGTTTAAATCAAAAATCATCGCCGCTGTATCATCATAGTGATTTAATTCGATTCCGTATTCGGTATACATGTAATCCACTAAGATTTCTTTACCAACACTACCCAAATCTCCTGTAACAATTAGATCGTAATAATCTGGTTCTCTTTTGGTATCTTGTAAATGACGAAAAATGGTATCGGCAGCCGCTGGAGCCATCACCGCACCCATTTGATATGCATCTTTAATTCCCATATCAATGACTTTACCAATGGTCGCACTTTCAATCTTTATTCCTTTTTTATTATAAGTTAAATACGCAACTGCGGCCCCTGTTGTAGTAAAAGTCGTTGTCTTAGGTTTTGGTCCTCCATACTCTACTGGATAACGAAATTGTTTTTCGGCCGCATTATTATGACTAGAAGCCGCACATAAACAATGTTTCACTTGACCGGCTTCAATCATATTAGAGGCAATAATTAAACCTTCCACACTGGTCGCACAAGCATTATAAATTCCTAAATATGGAATATTTAAAGTACTTGCCGCATAATTAGACGCCACAATTTGATTTAATAAATCTCCAGAAACAAATAAATCCATATCAAAACGATTCTTTCCTAACTTACTTAACGTAATATCAACCGCATCTTCAATCAATTTGGTTTCTGCCTGTTCCCAGGTTTTAGTTCCTAAATAAAATTCATCATGACTCTTATCAAAGTAATGATTCAGTGGACCTTTCTTTTCTAATGGTCCAACAACCGTTCCCGTTTCATTAATATATACATTCTTATATTTAAATGTCATGTTATCCTCCCATCAATACCAAACGTATTAATCCAAATAAATACGCACTTACAATTCCAAATATAATGACACTTCCACTTAGTTTTAACATATTCGCACCAATTCCTGTGATCATTCCCTCTTTACGATATTCTAAAGCCGCACTCATCATGGAATGAGCAAATCCGGTAATCGGAACAATAAGACCAGCTTTTGCAAAGTGTACCCACTTATCGAAGAAACCAAAACAAGTGAGTAGACAACCTATAAATATTAAGGTTATAATCATATAAGAAGAAGCTTCTGAGGTTGGTATGTGTAGAAGGTAAGAATATAATTCCAATAAAAATTGTCCTAATACACCCATTAAACCACCAATTGTAAACGCCACTAAACCATTATAAATACTGTTCTCTTTTGGTGTGTGTTTTTCCACCAAATGTTTATATTTATTCTTTTCCATAATATTCCTCCTACCGTTATTATGGAAGAAAAATTTACTTTTATACAAAAAACACATTAGGAATGTGTTAAATGACGTTTTAATTTACAAAGTATTTTTTGTTCTTTTCGAGAAACTTGAACTTGACTCGTGTGAAGACGTTCTGCCATTTCACTTTGTGTTTTATTTCTGAAATATCGTTCATAAATAAATTCTTGTTCTTCTGGTGGTAATTTTTCAAGTTCATTTTTTAAATCTAACCATAAATCTAAATCTTCTTGCTTATCACCAATGATTTCGTGATAACTCATTTCCTTTCCATCTGTTTGAATTGGTTCTTCCATACTATGAACAGTTTGCCTAGAACAAAGAGCTTCAATCACTAACGATTCTGGTAAAGGAATCGCTTCGGCAATCTCACGTGTAGTAGGAAATCTTCCTAATTTTTGTGTCAATAACACATTAAATTTTTCTATTTTTAAACTTAATTTAGTAATTTCTCTACTAATTTTAATACTTTTATCTTCACGTACTAACTTTCTCATTTCCCCTAAAATATAAAAATAGGCATAACTACTAAACTTAGTACCCATACTTGGATCATAGTTTTTATAGCTTTCCATAAGTCCAATACATCCAACTTGAAATAAATCTTCTTTGTTTTGATAATATGGAAATTTCTTTGTAACCGCCCATATTAAAGATTCGTATTCTTTGATTAGTTCATCCATAATGATCCCCCCTTAACATTGATGTAACAAAATCAATTCATCTTGTATTTCATTCATATAAGTAAGTAATCGACTACGTTTTAATCTTCTTTTAACCGTAGAGTGATGAATTCCACATAAAAAAGCCACACCTCCCTTAGATTTAACCATTTGATACTTTTCCCATAAATAATCTAATCCACTGTTATCAATCATTGTTAATTCTTCCAAATTAAATACAACACAAGTCATTCCCGTAGATAATACATCATCTACATTTTCAATTTCATTCCCATTAATTTTATCTTTTACGAGTTCACCCACAAACCGTATAAATAAAACACCTTTACGGTATTCCATATTCACTTCTAGCATTTCTATATTCCCCCTTAACTAGTAAAAGATTATCACGTTTTTGGATTGGGTTCTACTGTTTCGACAAAACTAGACTTCTTTTTTCATAGTCAAAAAAAGACATGAAATTCATGTCCTTATAATTTTTCTAGTTTCTCCATAGATAGACCTGTTGACTTCCTACCAATTTCTTAAATCTGACATATTTTAACTTTTTTAATGTACATATCCTTTCGTATTTGCATTCGCACGAATTTCCACAATTGTTGGACGATCTAAAGATTCATAACTGTAGATTTCTTTCTTTTTGAAATCATCCAATACTTCGTGATAAAGATCTTTCATATAGTCTTCTTTCGTATTAGTGGAAAAAGTAATATAAGAATATTCATCTCCATCACTCGTATGATAAAATGGCTCTACGTATTCATCATAATAAGATAATACAACTACAACTTCTCCATCTTTTAAACTTTGATCTTCTACCACTTCAAAGTCCTGTCCATAGATATAGAAGTTCGTATCTCTCTGAATATCGGAAACACGATATTCTTCAGTGGTTGCATGGAACTTACCCTTAGGTAAAGTTTGATGATAATCAATATTCATAAATAAATCAAAAGTCATAATTCCACCAACCGCCATACAAACGATACTAATGATAAAAGGATAGAAAACAATTTTTTTACGTTTGAAAGTTAGATCAGTAATAATCTTAGTTAAATAAAGGAATAAAATCAAGAATCCTAATCCTAAAATATCTATTCCAATAATAGGTAAACCTTGGAATGTGTAATAAAGTGCGAGTGCAAGGCATACACTAGTTCCAATAATCACACACCAAAGAGGAATTAGAATAAAAATAACAATCCAGATTCGCACCAGTATCATAATCGCATTAGCGATTCCATGACTACTTTTCTTTTCTTTTTTTACTGGAATGACTTGTTCTTCTTTTTTTTCCTGTTTTGTTTGCTTTTTATTTTTTTCTTTAGAATTTTCCTTCTTTTCTTTTTTTATTTCTTGATTATTACGTTTTGGTACATATTCTTTAAACATGGCAATAACAATAAGCGCAGCTACGCAGAAATATAAGATACCAATGAGGAAAATCCAAATAATATTAAGAACACTACTTAATGGATAAAATAAACTTTCTAAAATTCCCGTTCCTAAAGAACGAATCATATTAAATGGAATCGTTGCCAAAGCAAGAATAAATAAAGTAATAATACCCTTAATCACGAGTTCTGTAATAAGCTCAACCGTAATCTCTTGACCATTTTCTTTCATTTCTTCATTCATTTGACGAAGAAACTGAGAAATAGATTCTGAACACGTTTTGATAAAACGATTTAAACTATTCCCTAAATCACTGGAAGCTTTTTTTAACTTATCTCCTTCTTTTGTATAATTCGGATTAATTTTATAAGCACTTAAAATTTCTGTTACAAGTTCATCCATCGGTCCGAAATCTTCAATCGCTTTTTCCTCACTTTCTCCATGTTTCATTTTTTCATGTAACGTATCTTTATATTCATTGATAATATCATTTCGTTCTTCTTCCGAAAGAATTTCTAAACGTTTTTCTAATTCTTTAAAAAATTTATCTTGACTCATGCTTTTCACACTCCTTCATAAATGCATTTACTGAACTTTGAAAACTAGACCAACTATCCGTTAACTCTTTCATCCTTTGTTCCCCCAATAAAGTAAGCTTATAATATTTTCTAGGTGGTCCTTCTGTAGACTCTTCTAAATAAGTTTCAAAATAACGTTCATTTGTCAATCTCTTAAGTAAAGGATAAATCGTTCCTTCATTCACATCAACAATTTTTGATACTTCCATGACTAGTTCATATCCATACATATCCTTCTTATGAACCGATAATAAAACAATCATTTCTAATACGCCTTTTTTAAATTGTGTATTCATACCTCCCACCTCACTATCATTTTATACCAACTACTATGTATTGTCAAGTACTAATTTTATTATAGTACTAAAGTATGCAAAAAGTAGAGAATATTCCCTACTTTACACATCAAAAGGATTTTTTTCATCCAACATTCCAGATTGTATCGCTTGATCTAAATACCCTTGAATACGAGTAGCCTGTTCCGCATAAAATTGATTCATACTTTCTTCACTACTCATATCCACTTTAGAAGAATTATAAGCTTTTAAAATTTCAAAATAATCATTGCAGTTATAACATACTAATCCATCATCGGTCATATCATAAATAATATCAAAAGTGATATATTCATCATCGTTACTATAAAAATCAATATGTTGATCTAGTATCTGCATCGATTTGATTTTTGCTTTATAATACGCAATTTGCCATTCATTATTCGTGATCATTTTATCCGGATCATATCCACCCATAATTAATATTCTATTCATTAAAGCATTTTGATCCATACTATATAAAATGCCATAAAAGGTTTTAACTCGGACTGTATCAATGACACTATACTCTGTTGTTTGGTGATTAATAATTTCATATTGAAAATTACTATTCAACAATTCATCAAGTTTTTTTAAAAATTCATCTTGTAATTTTTCATAATCATCATAATTTTCACCATTTTTTACACTATCCGGTAATTTAAATTCGTAGAGGGAATCTGGTCCTAAGAAAGACCAAGTTCCATCTACTTCATATCCAACAGCTTTACTAACCGCATCTAAATCCGCATCACGTGATAACATATTGTCATTAATGGTATTAATTTTTTCTTCCATTTCTTCTTTGGTGACATTTAATTTTTCTTTTTTTCCTTCTTTTTTATCTTGCGTGAAAAAGAAGATAAGTCCAACACCACAAAGTAATACTAGAAAAACAACAATAGCAATAATGATTCTTTTTTTATCCATACTTATCTTCCTTTCCTTTAACAAGTAACTGATTTACTATCCGAAACAAGACCACTACCTGTTCCTCGGCTCCATCCTTGTGAAGTTATCCTTGAATAACGACGTACATACCAATCTAATCTAGTAGATGTAGAATTATGTATTTTCAATTGTCCGGCTCCTGTATTGGTTTGATTGTAATACGCATTCGCATATCCTTTTACATAATATCGGTACCATTGACTCGCAACTCCATTGGTCGTTTGGAAGTGTGGATTATGTTTTTGATTACTTCCACAATAAGCTTTAATAACCGGTTTATTTTGTCTTACATAAACATTTGCGGTACGAGCTGGACACCAAACTGATGTACCTGCACCATTTCTAATGGTATAACCCGCAATTGTGGCTGTTGTAACTGTAGATCCCGCGGTAAACCTCTTAGAACCACTTCCTGTACATCCACTACGGTCATCTCCACATCCCCAATAAATGGTTCTCGATGTTGCCCAACTTGTAGAATCTCCACTATGAGTACAATATGGCGCCGTTTTATCAATTTTTACAGTTTGGTTAGCTGGACAAGCTGTAGAATTTCCAGCATAATCATATACCGTTCCAGGCGATTGACTATACCATGATCCAGAATATGTATAAGGTTTGGAAGCATTTCCTCGACAACCACTTCCTCCACTATCACTACAAGTACCAATTAACGTACGATTTCCAGAAGTCCATGAACTACTTCCTCCACTACTAGAACAACTTGGTCTCGTTTTATCAATTCGTACCGTAAACACATTAGAAGCAGGACTTACATTTCCAGCTCTATCAATCGCACGTAAATAGAAATTCCAATTTCCCTCCCAATTGATAATATAAGATACATTATTTCCACTTAAAGAGTGAGATGGCCAACCACTTACATTAGCCCATGTTCTTTGATCATGAGAATATTGATATCTTGATACTCCACTACCAACTTCTGATGTAGATGCATAGTGATAAACATTTTGATTCGTCCATGATCCACTACTATATCCTCTACCACTACTATTATTTAATTTAAGTGTAACAGAAGGTTTCGTTGGAGCGACACTATCTACTTGAGTAGCTGTACAAGTACTACCCGCAACCGTATTAACACCATCACTTACTTTCGCAATCATAGAAGCTTGAGCAGTATTATCTCTAGAAGTAACCACAACTTCTTGATTTACATTCGTTGTATTATACCATGTTTTTAAGGAAAGATTCTTTCCACTCGCTGTACCCACACCTGTAACTAACTGATAGCTATAGGTAAATTTATTATTCGCATCTCCAGATGGGAAACTAAACTTTATCGTTTTATTTTTTGTCCAACCACTAGCTGGAGAAATTGTACATGTTGGGGTTACTAAATTTTGGGTATTCTTATTAACCGTCGCTGAATCTTTTTTAAGACCCGCACCATTAATACAACGTGTTTTTATTTTATAAGTACCAGTTGTTAAATTATCAAATTTATAACTACTTGTATTACGTTCATCGGTCCATGTTTTTCCGCCATCTTTACTAAATTGATATCCTTTAATACCAGATTCTTGATCCACACATTCAGCACGTACCGTAATCGACTTCGTTGTAACTAAATTAACAATCGTATTTGCAACCGTAGGTGCGGTCTTATCAATATGTTTAATTTCAACATTCTTTTTTTCACTTTGACTATCAAAACGAGAATCACGCGCAACGACCGTTAATTTTTGATTCTTATTAAATGATTTTTTATTGCTTTTTTGCCACGTTTTTCCACCATCAAATGAAAATTCATCTACACGAATTCCAGTACTAGCTTCCGCATAAATCGTAACAGTAACATCTTTACTTGTCCATGCGACTAAATTTGGATCTGGGTCCATTCCAACACTAATAACAATCGCATCCAAATCACTTTTATAAATTAATTCATATTTTAAAGTTTGATCTTCATTTACCGTGATTTTAACAATCGCAACATCAGTAATATCCTTCCCTGTTTCTGGATCTTTAACACTATCTTTTAAATATCCTTGATCCAGTAATAATTTAATCGACAAATAAGAAGTCGCACCAGCATTAACCTCATAAAAATCTTCTCGATGAGACTCCACATATTCTTCAGCAGCAATATATAAATTATCTAACCAATCGTTATAACGTTGTTGGTCTGCCTTTTTTAAACTTGAAGTAATAGCTGGGACAGAAATCACCACAATAATAGATAAGACTACTAAAATCCCCAACATTTCCACTAATGTAAAACCATGTTTCTTCACTCTAACTCACCCCATACGTGCTTATTTTACTATAAATAGTATATCATATAATCTTTTATTCCGACAAGAATAAGTCAAAAAAAAGATACAAATTTCTTTGTACCTTACATCTTCACTTACGATTTAGAAATAACATAATTCATCTTCTAATTTTGATTGTAAATAATCATCGCTGAAAAACAATATATTTGTTCCTCAGAAAAAACCGAAATAGCGACTTGATACTTAATGTCAATAATTTCTCCATCACATTCATCTAAGAATTTATTGACAGAAGCTTCCAAATCACTCTCATGACCTTCATCAAATACTTTAACCTTCATAACATCACCAAACTTAATATATCAAACTAAGCTTGCTTTTTTTGTCTAAATTTAGATAAAAGTACCGTTTTAATTTTTTGATAAAAATAACAGAAATTATCGGTTCTAAAGAACAATACAAAGAAAATCACATTAATTAATATTGAAACAAAAATTCCCATGATAATCCACATAAGAATATTATCAATTACAATTCTACCTAAGATCCAATATAAAAATAATCCTAAGAATAAGAATAAACAGAAATAACCAATATATTGTAAATAGTATTTCCATACTGCCTTTTCATCTTTAAATCCATATTTATAAACAATACGAGGATCCATCCAACAAATAGTTGTAATACGACTAATAATCGTTCCTAACAATACTCCGGCAATACCAAATGGATGAACTAAAAGAAGTGAAACAATGATATTAACGATAATCATAAAAATTGGTCGAAATCTTCCTTCATAAAATAATCCATAAGCATTTAAGAAAGATGTGGATACCGACTGCATTCCATTTAAATAAAAATCAACAACTAATACAATTACAATCGTTTCAGATAATACAAATTTACTTCCAAAGAATAAATCAATAAAAGGATTGATTAAAATCATTAAAGCAATGGAAAAGAATGCATAAAACCAAAAGTTTAAAAATAATAAACGTTCAAATACATTTTGACTATGTTTTTTATTCGTTGTAACAACTAAATTACCAATACTAGAAGTAATCGCCGTAAAAAGTTGTGAGACAACATTATTTAATGATTTTGTCACTAATACATAGTTCGAATAAATACCTACTGGAATTAGTCCTAAAAATTTCGAAATAATCATATTATCGGTACCATTCGTTACAACACTACCTACTTTATAAATAAATAAGGAACCTACATTCTTGGTAATTTCTTTGACATCTTCTTTTTCTAGTTTTTCATCTGTTTTTTCCTTTATATAAGGATATAGTTTAGTAGCTTTATGTGAAATATAAATATTTTGTAGTATAACAAACACAATACTAGATACTAAATAAAGAATAAAATTGTGCCACAAATAAAGAATTCCAATTTGCACTAAAGATAATACAAAAGAGAAAATAAAAGTAATACGAGCAGTAATATAACCTTTTTGATCCGAATCGATTAAGAAACGTTTATACACAAAGAAATAACTAGAAGCAGAATGAATCACGAATAAAGCATAAATCAAGTTTAGATCCGGTACTCCCTCTCCACCTTTAATAAGATATGGAAGAAAAGGAATTAATCCTAAACCAATCAGTAATACAACAACACCAATGACATTGTATACCTTGGAATAAAACTTCATCAATACTTTTACTTTGTGATGATCCCCTTCAGCTAGAGGTTTATATAAACTATAAGGAATTGCTGTACCAATACCTAAATCCGCTAAAGAGAGCATTGTAATAATATTAGCAAACAACCCATTAACACCTAAATATTCCATACTAATCGTACGGGTAAAAACAATTTTTACCACAAAATTCATAACGACGGTTAAAATTTGTGTCGTTACAGAAGTTAAAGAATTGATTACTGAATTTCTCGTTCTAGATTGTTGCACACACTCACCTCACTTGTTATAAACAGTATATCATTTTTTTAAAGAAAGAAAAAGAAAACATTTGTTTTCTAATTATGAACCACATATTGAATGGAATAAGCATCCATTAAATTCATATTGACCTCACTAGAAATTGCAATCGTCTCCCCTGGTTTAATCGTATTACCAACATAGCCTAGTAAAGTCGTAATTTCTTCCCCATTCTTATCTTGTACAATGATATCAAAACTTTGTAACATCGCATCGTTCTCTGTAATATTTTTGATACTAGTAGTTAGTTTAGACTTCCCGTCCTCATAAATTAAAGCTGTATTGGAAAAGTGAAAACCACCTACTTCTTGATCTTTGATCACATTCTCATTGGTATTCGTTTGAACTTTATCTTCCTTATGGGAAGATACATTTCGTACAATAAAATAACCACCAAGTACAACGACAACTATAATAAATATAATGATAATAATCTTACTTGTCTTTACCATTAGAACCTCCTATTGATAAAATTATACAAAAGATTCTTACTTTTTGTCAACTAGTACCTAGCAAAAAGAATTGATTATCATCAATCAATCCTTTCATCTATTACTCTTAATAAGCAGTTGTACGATCATACCATTCGTTATAAGTTCCTGCAGGGAAATTAACCATACTTCTTGGGTCCAAACTTCTTGAAATAAGCGTAGACCAACTACCATAATCAAGTCCATATAATCCCGTAGAAATCGTAAAGTGTAAGTGAGATCCCATCGTACATTTATCATAACTTTCGGTATCGGCTTGACCACCCATAACACCAATTTGGGTTCCATTGGTTACGTATTGTCCTTGAGAAACATTAACCGAACGTAAATGAGCATATAATAACGTATATTGTTGTCCATTGATGGTATGGTGAACAAGAACCATATTACCACCACAAGAATTTCTGTACATAATGGTACTAACAATCCCACTACCTGCGGAATAAACTGGAATATTATATGTATCAGGACGAACCGTCATATCAATTCCTTCATGGAAGCCACTGAATAAATCACGATTTCCCCATTCACTCGTTACATGTCCTTGTACCAATGGACGATATAAAGCGGTATTCGATGGAAGTAATCCACGACCACAAGTCGTAACATCTTGATCTAAGTCACAACCTAAGTTTTCATATAACGCAATCGTCTCTTTTTGTGCTTCAATTTGATCTTCAATCGTAACACTTGTATCCGCAAGCGATTCTAGTTCATTTCCAAGTTTAGCAAGTTCCGCATCTAATTCCGATTGTTTTACAGTCATTTGTTCTTTCTTTTCTTTTAATTCTACTTTTTTTTGTTCATTTTGTTTAATCATCTTATTAAAAGAGTCAATTAATTCTTCGTTATAATCTGCCATTTGTTCAGAAACTGCCATACGATAGATAAAATCGGTAAAATCTTGGGCACCAAAGGCATATTCTAAATACGCAGATTCACCATTCGACACTTGAACAAAATTGACAAGTTCTTTAATTTCTTTATCTTTTTTCTTAATATTGACCTCTAACTCAGCCACTTCTTCTGTTAAATTGGCCACATCGACATTAATTTGTTCCATATCTTTTTTGATTTGATTAATATTCGCTTGAACTTGATTCATTTGTTCTTTTGTTAGTGCCTGTTGTGATTGATTCGCTTTATAATTCGCTTCATATTCTTCTAATTGTTGTTTTAATTCACGTAAAGTTTCCGCTTTAGCTTCTTCACTTGGTACAAATAACGTAGGAATCAAAAGAACAAATATCAATAAGATTTTTGAAAGAAGACTACATTGTCTTTTAATTTTTCTCATTACACATCCTCCTATTCTTTTAACATTTTCGTTATTTTTTTATATTCAGGATAATATTTTCCGACAGTATTCCAAAATTCCTTTGAATGATCGAAATGAACAAAATGAGATAATTCATGCACAATGACATAATCTAAGGCAGATAAATCATATTTAATTAAATTGAAATTCAAAGTAACCGATAAATCTCGTCGATTACACACACCCCATCGTGTTTTCATTTTCCTAATCTTTAGTTTAGGATAAGGAATCTTTTCTTGAAATTTAGGATACCATGTATCTAAGTGTTCCTGAAATAATTGTTGTACTTGTTGCTTTAACCATCGTTCTAATTTTTCTTTCGATGGTGTAAAAATAAATTCTTCATCAAAGGTGATTTGATCTATGCTAGACACTATAATTATATCATATTTTTTACCTAAATAATAGAAGTTCTCTTCTTTTTCTTTTTGTTTACACTTTTTATCCATCATACGAATTAAATCTTTTTCATGATCTTTTAATAGTTTTAAAATACTTCTTCGACTCGTAAAAAAATTCGTTGTAATTAGAATCGTCAGATCATCTTTTACACGAAGATAAGTATTCTTATTATTCTTTTTTTGAACGACTACATCGTATAAAACACCATTGATTTCATACTTCATATTATCACAACCTTATTTCTTATTTTAACACAAAAAAAGAAAGAATAGAACCATTTCTATTCCTTCTAGTTACTTTAAATAAATAAAGCAACGATTACGCAAACTAGAAGTGCGACTACTAAGATTTGTACTAAATATTTCCAAATATATTTGAACCATTCTTTGTATGAAACTTCAAAATATGAAAGTCCAGCTAAAAGAATAGCACTAGTTGGTAATATTAACATAGCAAGTCCATGTAGTGATTGCATTACTAAACCAACTAATGGATATAAAGTGGAATCGGTAATTTTTGTTGTAAACGCACTTGAAAGTGAACTAATTAAATATGGCATATCATTGAAGAAGAATCCACCAATGAATGACACTAATCCTGTTGTAAAGACATTAAAGTCTTCGGTCATTTCTAATAAGTAATTAGAAATCGTAAAGTACATACTTCCTGTATCTTGGTTAGAAAGTAGAACTGACATCATTAAGTTAGCAATTACAATATAGAATGCTGGTTTTAAAGCTTTTTTTGCACCTTTACCAAAGGCATCAATCATATCGTCTAGTTTTACACTATAGATCCATCCAATTAAGAATGTAACGAAAACTAAAACCATACATACTTCATTTACTGCCCAGTATCCTAGTGGACTAAATGCTCCAATAAGATTACTGAAGATTGGATAATCTTTAATCGTAAATGATGTAATTGATTCATACATTTCTTCAAAAATACCAACATTAAATGAATAACGCCAGTTATAGCAAGCAACTAATAAGAAGATGAATGCTAGTACAAAAATAATAACAAAAGGCCATACACTCTTTTCTTTCTTATTTTTGATTACTTTTACATCGTCTGCTTTTGCAAACGCAGCAGTTCTTCTCTTATTATTTGCTTTCTTCGTTGTTTTCTTTGCTGGCTTTTTAGAAGTTGTTTTCTTCTTTGTAGTAGTAGCTTTTTTAGCTGTTTCTTTTTTCTTTTCTACTTTTGTTTCTACTACTTTTACAGCTTCTTTTTTATCCATTGATTTTGCTTTAGCTTCTACTTTTTTCGCATGTTTTAAAACAAATAGAATTAATAATAATGTTAATAAAACAAGTAAAATTACTTTAGTAATCATTTGGTTATTTAAATCATTAATTCCCATATAGTAGTTGATGTACCCATTGACATTAAATCCATAAGTACAAGCCATACTACCTACTAAAATAGAACCAATAGTCGCAGTTAAACTAGAAATTTTATCATATCCTAATTCTAGTAATACTGCCGCAAATAATGGCACTAAGATCAATAAAACATAACTTGATCCTGTTAAAGAAGAAAGAACTGCAAATAAGATAATCGTTGTAATCATAAATGCTTTTTTCTTCTTTTCAACAGAGTGACTCATTTTTTCAACAACACTTTTAAACACTCCTGTTGCTTCAAGAACTCCGTAGAATCCTCCAATAATTAGAACTAGTATTCCATATCCACAGAAATTTGTAAATGTAGCTATTGGCATAGATACTAAGTCTAGTATTCCAAGTGGTGCAGGATCACTACTTGAAAAAGTTCCGTTCGAGTACATTCCAGCTGGGATAATCCAACTTAGTACAACAAAAATTAGAAAACTTATTGTCAACACTTTCAATAAATTATTCTTTTTCATATCATTACCTCCGTTTACATTATAACACGTAAAGTAAATGTTTAGAATATTTTTCCCATTATTTTCATATTTTTTTCATAAAAAACATAGGATTTTCCCTTATTTTTAGCTATAATAGTCAAGAAAGAAGGATTTTTATGAAACATTTTACTTATACCGATGGCAATAAGCGCTACCACACACTCGATTATTTTTATAAACATAAATTTGGTTCTAAAGTATTTAAAGTCAGTTTAAATGCCGGATTCTCTTGTCCCAATCTCGATGGAACCAAAGGATATGGTGGTTGTATCTACTGTTCGAAAGATGGAAGTGGGGATTATGCGGGAAACGTGTGTGATCCCTTATCTAAACAATTTGAAACGGTATTAAAAGTAATGAAACAAAAATGGGATAGTCAAAAATACATTGCCTACTTCCAAGCAAGAACGAATACATACGCACCTTTAGAGGTATTAAAAGAAAAATATGAGACTGCCCTCAAATTACCTCACGTCATTGGTTTATCGATTGCGACTAGACCTGATGCGATTAGTAAAGAATGTTTAGATTATTTAGAAGAATTAAACACTAGAACGTATCTTACGATCGAACTAGGACTTCAAACCATTCATGAAAAAACTTCAGACCTCATTAATCGTTGTCATTCCTTAGAATGCTTTACCAACATGGTTCAAAGTTTAAGAAAAAGAAACATCAACGTTGTTGTCCATATTATTAATGGTCTACCTTATGAAACAAAAGAAATGATGATAGAAACCGTAAAATACCTAAACCAATTAGATATTCAAGGAATAAAAATTCATATGTTACACATGTTAAAAGATACTAAACTCTATGAATTATATCAAAAACAACCTTTTCACATTTTAACTCGTGAAGAATATGTCAATATTGTTTGTGATCAATTAGAAATACTAAGACCTGAAATTGTCATTCATCGTATTACCGGAGATCCAAAAGAAGATGATCTCATCGAACCAAAATGGCTTGTTAAAAAATTTGGTGTATTAAATGAAATTGATAAAGAATTAAAACATAGAGATACCTATCAAGGATTTCAAAAAAGCATTTTAAATAAAACTCACCAAATCATCGATCATCAAGTAAAAAAGAATGACTTAGTGATTGATGCGACCGTTGGTAATGGATTTGATTCTCTTTACCTATTAGATATCGTAACCGAAGGAAAATTATTTGGTTTTGATATTCAAGATGAGGCCATCCAAAATACAAATACCTTATTAAAGCAACACCATAAAGAAAATTATCAACTCTTTCAACAAGGCCATGAACACCTACTAGACACACTACCTAACTATAAACATAAAATTAGTCTGATTATCTTTAATTTAGGATATTTACCAAAAGGAAATAAAAATATCAGAACTAAACCAAATACTACCATCCAAGCGATTGATCAAGGATATCAACTATTAAACAAAAAAGGGATCATCCTCATCACCGTATATCCCGATACCAACCAAAAAAATACGACCGGGAAAGAAGAAGAACAAGCCTTATTAAAACATTTAAAAGAACACTACCCTAACCAATACATCACTTACCACAACACAGATAATCAAAATGCCCCATATTTAATTGAGCTAAAATATCAACCATAAAGAGGAATAGTAATCTATTCCTCTTTCATATATTTCATATGTTTTTTAAGTAATATTAATCGCTTATTCTTCTCATATTGATTATTAAAATAGATTTGATAATCAATCACTTTAAACTTTTCAATTACCATATAATTAACAGAAGAAATGAAACATTCTTCAAAAGAACAACCATCTACTATGATGATAAAATTAGGATATAACTTCTTAAAGAAAAGATACTTTTTCACTTTTAAAATTCATCATTCATTAAAAAATCAAAAATATTTATTTGTTTTACATCCTTAGTAGAATAATCCTTTTTAGTTAAAGTTATTATATATTTATTATTATCATCTATGTCATCAAAAGCACTAAATTCTCTAATTCTTGTGTTTTCATCTGATAAATCAAAACATACTTGGATATATTTAAACTTATTATTTTTTAATGCAATAAAATCAATTTCACCTTTTTTTGTTTTACCTATAAACACTTTATAATCTTTTCCTATTAAATCATTATATACAATATTTTCTAATGCCACTGAATAATTTATTTCTTCATTATTGGTTTTAATTT
>DVKJ01000044.1 GCA_018716065.1 Candidatus Pelethosoma merdigallinarum | reverse complement strand
AGGAACCAATGAAAGACATAATGGAATACTTAGATATTTTATTCCTAAAGGTACAAACATAGATGATTATTCTTTACAATACATAAACAAAGCAGTATCGTGGATGAATAATTATCCAAGAAAAATTTTAGGTTACAAAACACCTACTGAAGCACTGAAAGATGAAATTAAAGACGAAAAATTGTTACGAAAGATTTTAAACATACAAAACATTGTTAATGCCTAATACAAAGTACTTACAAATTCACAAAAGTTGCACTTGACATTTTAATTAAAAAGAGACTCCTAAGTCCCTTTTCTTTATCCCATAATTTTAGGTAAAATGAATATAGTAACAATTAAAAGAATCGCATATACTACAGCGTATACATATCCTAATTTATTTTCATCGATATTGATTGCCATTTTTAACCCTTGGATCGTATATACACTTTGTAGTAATAAACCGCAGCACAACCAAACAAACATTAATTGTGTTGATACATACATCAATACAATAGAACCTAGTAAAGTTGCAGATAAAATAACTGAAGTCGCACCAAATAAAGTAATCATTTTTTGATAACTTGATGGACCTTTGAATAGTTTATCGGCAATGAGATAGAATAGTCCAGCAAGAATCGCATATCCAAGAATAACAAATACTAAGCTTTTAAAGAATACTTCCGCATATGGGAATTCCATAGATGATTGAATAAGGAAGGCAGACATACTACCACTTACAAAAGTGAATATTTCTTTCATTCCTAAACAACAGAATAATGCAATAATAAGAGCGTTTACTCCAAGAAGTACAAGTCCATAACTAAGATTATGATCACCAATAAAGTTATTTAAGGTATCTACCGGTTTTGTAAACATTCCTTTTACGACATCAAGTAAATGATTAAAATCAAAATTAGAAGTAGTCGTAACCGTCTGTGTTTGATTTTCACAATCACAAGGTTTACCATCTAATTTTTTACCACATTTTGTACAATATTTTGCCATTTTTCATTCCTCCTTAAAAATATTTTGAAAAATAGGTTTGTAGACTACTTGCATCAACGATTTTGTAACTACTATCTTGATAACCATAGGTTAAATACATAGTATCATTATCGTCAGTAGATTTTGTTTTTGTTTCTCCATTTTCTTCATAAGAAATGGTATATTTGAATTCCGCACGAACGGATAGAGATAATAATCCATCTTCATCGATTTCAATATCCGTAAGATCTACAGATTCATATTCGATGTTAGTAAGTTTTGATAGAGAAGAAGTAAGATCTTCTTTTAAATCATCATAGACTTCTGACATCTCATTCGCATCTCCATCATAAGAGAAATTACTTTTCACATCTTCATATGATTTTCCTTCAATCGCATTACTATAAAGCGTTGTTAAATCAGTTTTGATTTGTTTTTCTAATTTTTCGGTTTCTTTTTCTGGGAAACTATACATATCTACATCAATCGTTTCTGAAGTAGAATAAGAATCTGGATAAATGGTATCTGTTACCGTAAATCCATAAGGTAATTTTACTTCTACTTCATATTCAATTGGTAATAAAGCAGGTAATACATAAACATCGTATGAATCTGAACTTTCTTTTTTATCAAGATATTTAGAGTCTACTTTTACACCTTCCAGTGTAACTTCAGAATCTTTGATAACCGTAAGTTCAAAATCATCTACGGTATCCGTATTATTAACGGCTACTTTCCATTCGTCGAAGAATAAGAATTTTTTGTTTTTTGTCTTTGATAAACGAATAGTTTCACTATGATCATCACTGTCACCATCTACGGTATAGTTAATAGTAACGTTCGCATATAAACCACTACTACTTTTTTCTACGTTTGTTACTTTGTAGTTCATGACTTTTTGCTTATCTTCTTTTTTCATGCGTTCTACGATCTTTTTAAATACCTTTTTGCTTGTAAATTCATTTTGTTCCACATCAAGATAAGAATAAAGTGCATCTGCGTCATAATTAACGGTTGCTTCAAAGAAATTTAAAGCTACTTTTTTAGGACTTGTCATACTGCTTCCTACATTATATCCAATGATTCCTAAGACAATAACGATAATTCCTATAATAATTCCTATTTTAGTCTTTTTAGACATAGGTTTTCTAGGTTTTGGCGGTTGTTTTGAAACGACTTTTTTCTTTGGCGTTGTTTTTTCTTCTTGTAGAGGTTTTCCACATTCCGCACAAAAACGGTCTCCCTTTTGGTTCTTAAAACCACATTCACCACAATACATGTACATCTTCCTTTCTATCTATAATGTACTCTATTTTGTCGTCATTTGTCAATCATTTCACCATTTTCTTTTTGCTTTTTCACATTACAGTTTATGTGTAAAAATAAGAAATTTGTAGAAAAAAAGATGAAAATCATCTTTTTGAATGTTTGATTAATAATTTTTCTAAATAGAAGATACTATAATACATAAGTGCGGCGACAATACAAAGTATAAAAACACCTGTAATCACTAAATCTAAATTGAATACTTGAGAACCATACATAATTAAATATCCAATTCCTGATTTGGAAACTAAGAATTCTCCCATAATCACCCCAATTAAAGTTAAACTAATATTAATGGTAAGCGCACTAATAATGGTGTTAAATGCTCCTGGTAGAACAAGATAACGATAAATTTGTGTTTTGGTTGCTTTCATGGATTGTAATAATCGAATTTTATTGGGATCAATTTCCATAAATCCTTGATAAACATTGATGATTGTAATAATGACAGAAATAAGTAAAGCCATGAAGATAATAGATTTCATTCCAGCTCCACACCAAATGATAATAATGGGTCCTAAAGCAACTTTTGGTAAACTGTTTAAGATGGTTAAATAAGGTTCCACAACACGATGGACAAATGGTAAGTACCACAAAATGGTCGCTATTACAATACCGATGATGGTACCTAGAGAAAAACTAAGAAACGTTTCCCATACCGTAATCAAAATGTGGTGATACAAGTTATTTGCGTTGTGAAGACTGATTAAAGTTTCTAAAATTGCTTTGGGACTAGAACTAATAAAAGTATTAATCCATCCTAGATCCGCACTGATTTGCCAGATGACAAGAAATAAAAGAACTAATAGAAGTTGAAAGAATAGAACGAGACGATTTTCTCGTTTTATTTTCCTTAAATATTTTTTGTGTTCCGTACTACACATGGAAATCTAAGTCCTTCCATATTTGATCATAATAGCTTGCGAATTCTTTACATTTTCGATTCTCAATTGGCGTTGAGGCATTGGTTAAATGAATAGGATAAATACTTTTGATCGTGCATGGCCTTTCCGTTAATACAATGACTAAATTAGAACAACTAATGGCTTCTGAAATGTCATGCGTAACCATAATCACGCTCTTTTTCTCTTTCTTGATAATCTTAAAAACATCATCGGAAACCGCTAAGCGCGATTGATAATCTAGCGCACTATAAGGTTCATCAAGAAGTAAGATGTCAGGCTTAGTTGCCAGTGTTCGAACTAAAGCGACTCTCTGTCTCATTCCTCCAGATAAATGGGACGGATAACTATGAATAAAATCTTTTAATCCATATTTTTCTAATAAGTCAATCACATATTGTTTGGATTCTTCATTCAATTGATGTTCGATTTTTAATCCTAAAAGACAGTTATCTAAAATGGTTAACCATTCAAATAAACAATCTTGCTGTAACATATATCCAATACGAATATTAGGATCGCATTCAATGATTCCATCTGATTTTTGGTCTAAACCACAGAGAATGGATAGAATGGTTGATTTTCCACAACCACTAGGTCCTACAATAGATATAAAATCTTGGTGGTTTAAGTCATAAGAAAAGTCTTTGACAGCTAAAACTTCTCCACGTTTGGTATGATAGATTTTTTTAAGATTTTTAATCTTTATAATCGGTCTCATCTATTTCACAAAACGAGTATCTACAAGTTTATCATATGGAGCGCGTTTTTCTAAAGCTTCAGAATTTTCCATGACTTCTTGAATATGATTGAAATCTTCTTCTTTGATTTCTGTCGTCTCAAACCAAGAATCGTTATCTTTATAACGTTTTACAATGGTTGTAATATCATCAAGACTGGTATCTGGGAAGTAATCAACTAAATCTTTGGCGATTTCTTCTGGTGTATGTTCTCTTGTATATTTTAAGGCTTTATTGATCGCATTTGAGAATCCTTGAATGACTTCTTCATTTTCCTCTATATAGCTTTTTTTCGCATGATAAGCGGTATAGGGAACAACTCCCCCTAATTCACCTAAGGATGCGACTACATAACCATATCCTTCTTGTTCTAACTGTAAAGCGTTTGGTTCAAATAGATTGACAAAATCTCCAGTCCCACCGATAAAGGCTCCAGACATAGACGCAAATTCGATACTCGTATCGACATTAACGTCTTCTTTTGGATCGATTCCGGCTTGGGTAAGTGCCCATTCAAACATCATGACTGGCATTCCACCCTGACGTCCTGCGACAACGTGTTTTCCTTTTAAATCTTCAAGTGTAAAATCTTCTATTTTTTCACGTGATACAATGAAACTACCATCACGTTTGGTTAGAGCGGCGAAATTCACTAAATAATCTTTTTCTCCTTGGTTATAAACATAAATTGTAGATTCACTTCCACAGAATCCAATTTGAACATCTCCTGATAATACCGCTGCGGTTACTTTATCTGCCCCTGGGACAGTAATAATTTCAACATCTAATCCCTCTTCTTCAAAATATCCTAGTTTATGGGCCAAATATTGAGGCGCATAAAACATAGAATGTGTGACTTCGGCAACTTTGACTTTCGTTAAATCAGAAGTCTTTTTCTGGGTATTTAAAATACTTAAAACGACAATCACGATAATTAAAATAAAAGCCACTACCGAAAAAATGATCTTTTTCAAAAACATTCCCCTTTCTACTTCAGTAGTAGTATATTCAAGTACAGAAAAAGGGTGTGGGAAGAGTCTTTATTATTTTAAAAGGACAGAACCCTAAAATTCGCTCAAACAAGAATAATCAAATAATAGAAATTATCGAAAGGGGGTTCCTAAAATGCGAAATATGTGATATTATGAAAGTGGTGATGGTAATGAAATTAGATACATTAAATGAAAAACAAAGAGAAGCGGTAGTTACAACCGAAGGACCTCTTCTCGTACTCGCCGGAGCCGGAAGTGGTAAAACAAAGGTATTAACAACGCGTATTGCTTATTTAATTGATGAAGTAGGAATTGATCCGTATCACATTCTTGCGATCACATTTACCAATAAAGCAGCGAAAGAAATGAAAGAACGTGTCGTTCAAATGTTGGGACCAGTTGGAAATCAAATTCAAATTTCCACGTTCCACTCTTTTGGATTAACGATTTTACGTGAAAATTATGAAGCGGCAGGATTAAAATCAAACTTTACAATTATTGATAGTGACGATACGTTATCTGTAATCAAAAAGATTATGAAAGATTTAAATTTGGATATTAAAGAATATAATCCAAAAGCGATTCGTAATAAAATTAGTGGCGCTAAAAACGAATTATTAACTGCTCATGACTATGAACGTTTTGCGAATACCGATTTTGAAGATAAAGTAGTTCAAGTTTATCAACGTTATGAACAGCGTTTAGCTTCTAATAACTCTGTTGATTTTGACGATTTATTAATGAAACCGATCTTATTATTTAGAAAAAATCCCATGATTTTACAAAAATACCAAGAACGTTTCCAATATGTATTAGTAGATGAGTATCAAGATACAAATGAAGCACAATACATTTTAACGAAAATGATTAGTGCGAAATATAAAAATATTTGTGTCGTAGGAGACAACGATCAATGTTTAATCGCGACGACAAAAGTAACGACTAGACGTGGACAACGAAGAATTGATCAATTAACAACCAATGATTCGGTATTATGTGGTTGTGGGAAAGGATATACGAATTTCTTTAAGGTTGACAAAATTAGTCATCGACATTATGAAGGAAAAGTCATTCGTGTCAAAACGAAGAGTGGTAAAATGATTAAAGCCACACCTAACCACATTGTGTTCTACAAATTAAATCATTGTTTTGAAAAACAATATATTTATCTTGCGCTTCATCCTTTAATTGGATGGATTGTTGGACGTACGAAATCATTCATGAAAGAAAAAGATCGTATTACGAATTGTTTCTGTGTCCGTATTAATGGTGTCAATTCTACTAAATCTTGGGTTGTAGAAACTTGTTCTAGTCGTGCGGAAGCGATTGAACGTGAAAAATATTATAGTAAAAAATATAATATTCCTCTTGCGCCTTTCTTCTCTCGTGGTAAAAATCTAGTTATTCCCCAAAAAGAATTAGATGAAATTAAAATGCCAGATAATATTGAAGAAAATGTAGAACGTTTAATGCACGATCGTCATTTATTTATGGATTATCCTCATGATCATGCATCTTTAGAACTTCGTAACGATCTTGAAAAAAGAATTTTAAATTTGAACTTCTTTGATTCACAAATGAAAGGAGCTCGAGATTATTATTCACACCGTATTTATATTAATACAACGGGTATGGATAACTACAAGAAACTCGCAAAACTAGGATATCCAGTCAATATGGTAGGTGGAGATACCATTAAAATTCAAACAGTACGTAATCGTTATGAGGATGTATTAGAGTATATCAAACCTATTCAAAATTTATTTGACGATTTACAAGTAATTAGTAAAATTCGTCTTAATATGAATAAAGTATTTAATTTTATGCCAATTGGTAGTTTGCGTGTCGGAATGGTCATCGCAACCATGGATCATGATGAAGTGATTGATGATGAAATTATCGAAGTCAAAGAAATGAACTACAAGGGAGAAGTTTATGATTTATCGATTCCAGAAATGCGAAATTATGTCGCAAACGGAGTTTTTGTTCATAACTGTATTTATTCTTGGAGAGGATCTAATTACCGAAATATTTTGAATTTTGAAAAAGATTATGATCATCCTAAAGTCATTTTGTTAGAAGAAAATTATCGTTCCACTAGTACCATTCTAAATGCCGCAAATGATGTGATCAAGAACAACAAGCAACGAAAAGATAAAAATTTATGGACACATAATGAAGATGGTGTAAAAATTAAGTATCACCGTGCCTTAGATGAAAAAGAAGAAGCTTATTATGTTGCTAAAGAAATTGATAGTTTAATTCATGAAGGGGTATCGAAAGATGAAATAGCGGTTCTTTATCGAACCAATGCTCAATCTCGTAATATGGAAGAAGCTTTACTTCGTGAAAATATTCCTTATAAAGTCATTGGAAGTTTCTACTTCTATAATCGTAAAGAGATTAAAGATTTAATGAGTTATTTAAAACTAATTTATAATCCATATGATGATACTAGTTTATTACGTGCGATTAATACACCAAAACGTGGAATTGGATTGCGTACCCTTTCTAAATTACAAGAAAAAGCAACCCTTCACAATCAAAGTTTATATGAAGCGGTTGAAAGTGGAAAAGAACTAGAATTTAAAAAGATTATTGAAGCTTTAAAAGAAAAACAAGAAACTTCTAGTTTAACAGAATTAGTAGAAGCCGTATTAGATTTCAGTGGTATGCGAAAAGAATTAGAAAGTGAAAAATCAATCGAAGCGGAAGTTCGTTTAGAAAACTTAGAAGAATTTAAATCGATTACCAAATCTTTTGAAGAAGAACATGGAATTATTTCCTTAGGAGAATTCTTGAGTGAAATTAGTTTAGTGTCCGATATTGAGGAACACAAAAATAATGAAGATGTTGTAACCTTAATGACAACTCATTCCGCAAAAGGACTCGAGTTTGATTATGTTTTCTTAATTGGTGTGGAAGAAGGAATTTTACCACATACGAATTCTTTAATGGATCAAGAAGAACTAGAAGAAGAAAGAAGACTTTGCTATGTAGCGATTACACGTGCGAAGAAACGTTTATGGCTATTAAATGCAAAGCGTCGTACCTTGTATGGAATGGATAGTTATAATCCACCATCAAGATTTATTAGTGAAATTGATCCGAAATATATTGATTCAGATGAAGAAGAAACAACCGTAGATCGTTTATTTAAGAAGCCTGTTCAAAACATTTCAACGGAAATTGATTATGGTGTAGGTGATCATGTCATTCATGATACATTTGGAACAGGTGTTGTTGTAAGTATGGATAAATCCATTGTAACCATTGCGTTTGCTCATCCTATTGGTATAAAAAAAATATTAAAAGGTCATAAGAGCATTAGAAAGGGGTAGAATATGTTAGATGGTATTGAAAAATTTTTAAATAGTATTATGGATCCATTTAAGGATATCTTAGAGAGTGATCCTCATAATGTTTTGATTGTTATTATTTTCTTTATTGGGGTTGCCGTTTTCTTCCTAACGTATGAAGCACTTCACAAGGATAAATAATGAAAAAGATTACGAAATTAGTCATTCCCGTAGCTGGTTTAGGAACGCGCTTTTTACCAGTTACAAAAGCCGTTCCTAAAGCGATGATGCCAATATTAGATAAACCAGTCTTACAGTATTTATTAGAAGATGCACTACGTAGTGGAATAACGGATGTATGTATTGTGTTAAACCATGATCAAGATATGATCCGTGATTATTTCACTCATAAACCAAAGTTAGAAGAAAAATTAAATGAACGAGGAAAGAATAAAGCGATTGAAACATTAAACTATGTGATTGATCACATGAACATTCATTATATTTATCAAGATGAACCATTAGGTAGTGGACATGCAATTTTACTAGCAAAAGATTTTATTGGAAATGAACCCTTTATGGTTATGTATGGGGATAGTTTCTTTCTAGGTAAATATCCAATTACTTTAGAACTTCAAAAAGCTTATACGCAATATAATTGTAATATTATTGGTGCAAGCGAAGTAGAATTACAAGAAGTCAATAAATATGGAATGTTAATTCTAGATGAAGGAGACGAAGATCGTATTTTAGGAATTGTTGAAAAACCAGCTCTTCGTGAAACACCATCTTTATTAGCTTGTAATGGAACTTATATCTTAAACCCAAGTATTTTCAAAGAATTAGAAAAGATTAAAAAAGTATCGGATGAATATTTATTTACCGACGCACTATTCCGTTTAATGCGAAAAGAAGAATTTTACGTAGGGAAAACAGATAGTGTATTTTATGATATTGGAAATATGAATGGGTATGTAAAAGCGCAACAAGATGCTTATAAAGTATTGAAATAAAGAGTAAATTACTACTCTTTTTTTTCGATATTTGGTATAATAAGTACGGTGATAAAACATGATAGAAACACGTATGAATGAATTAATTGAAATATTAAATCAAGCTAATTATAATTACTATGTATTAGACCATCCAACAATTACAGACCAAGAATATGATAAGTATTTAAGAGAATTAATCAAGTTAGAAGAAAAACATCCAGAATTAAAACGAAACGATTCCCCTACTAGTCGAGTAGGTGGAACGGTGATTGATTCTTTTAATAAAATCGTTCATGAAGTTCCCATGATGAGTCTTAGTAACGTATTCAACGAAAGTGAAATTGTGGCATTTGATGAACGTATTCGTAAAGATATTAAAAATCCAAATTATGTGATGGAATTAAAAATCGATGGTTTATCTGTTTCCTTGTTATATGAAAAAGGAAAATTAGTACGAGGAGCCACGCGTGGAGATGGTGTAACAGGAGAAGATATTACCCATAATGTCAAAACCATTAAAAGTATTCCTCTTTCTCTTACTAGACCATTAGATATTGAAGTACGTGGCGAGATCTACATGAGCAAAAAATCTTTTGAGGAACTCAATAAAAAAAGAATCAAAAATGGAGAAGAACCATTCGCAAATCCAAGAAATGCGGCCGCTGGTAGTGTGAGACAATTAGATAGTAGTATTGCAGCTAGTCGTAACTTAGATGCCTTTTTGTACCATCTTCCAGAAGCTGAAAAATACGATATTCACTCCCAAGAACAAGCGCTTCACTTTATGAAAGAGTTAGGCTTTATTGTCAACCCTAATATTACCGTTGTACATAACTTGACAGAATTATTAGACTTTACAAATTATTGGACTGAACACCGTAATGATTTACCTTATGAGATTGACGGTATTGTCATCAAACTAAATGACTTAGATGGTCAAAAAAGATTAGGATTTACTGCCAAATATCCAAAATGGGCAACCGCATATAAGTTTCCCGCTACACTTGCTTTGACCAAACTAAAAGACATTAAGTTTACGGTTGGACGTACAGGTCAAGTAACTCCAAACGCGATTTTAGAGCCGGTTATTCTTATGGGAAGTACCATTTCAAAAACAACTTTACATAATGAAGATTATGTCAAGGAAAGAGATATCCGTATTGGAGACACCGTGGCCATCAAAAAAGCGGGTGATGTCATTCCTGAAGTTGTTAAAGTTATTGAAGATCGACGAACAGGAGATGAAATTCCTTTTGAAATGACACAGACCTGTCCTATTTGTGGATCCGCTTTAGTTCGTAAAGAAACAGAAGCAGCTTATTATTGCGTCAATGAACATTGCGATGCAAAAAAAATAGAAGGACTGATTCATTTCGTAAGCAGAAATGCGATGAATATTGATGGTTTTGGTGATCGTATTATTGAAGACTTCTATAATATGGGTTATTTAAAAAGTTTAGTAGACTTCTATGATTTACACCAATATAAAGAAGAATTAATGGAACTAGAAGGATTTGGTGAAAAAAAGATTCAAAACTTATTAGATAGTATTGAACAAAGTAAAGAAAATTCTTTAGAACGATTATTATTTGCTTTAGGAATTCGTTATGTTGGAAGTAAAACCGCTAAAATTTTAGCTCAACAATTTAAAACCATGGATACGCTAATGGAACAAGACTTTGAATCTCTAAACCAAGTAAAAGATATAGGTGATGTGATCGCTAAAAGTATTGTTAATTATTTTAAGCAAGATAAAAATTTAGAGACTATTCAAGGATTAAAAGACCATCATGTAAACATGAAGTACTTAGGAAATGAAATAAACGAAGAAACAGAATTTACCAATAAAACCTTTGTCTTAACAGGAACCCTTGAACATACTACTCGTGAGGAAGCTAAAACACTCATTGAAAATTTAGGTGGTAACGTAACAGGATCTGTTAGTAAAAAGACAGATGTGGTAGTAGTAGGAGCCAATCCAGGATCTAAGTATACCAAAGCGCAAAGTTTAAATATTCCTATTTGGCAAGAACAAGAATTTATAGAAAAAGTTCAACGATATCAATAGTTGAACTTTTTCTGTGTGCCGTGCATGGCATATATCTAGAGTGTGAAAGTCCCTTACACGCGTAAGTATCGACGAAGTGTTAGAGAAGCACAAAGCATTAACAGTGATGTTAGGACCATAACCTATCCACAAGTAATATTTACAAAAGAAACTTCGGGTGCGGTAGAGTTCTCTAATTTAAAATAAATGTAAAAAATAGTGTGAAAAACATTATTTTTTTGTTCATTTATGTTATACTATTACTGTGATCATAAGGAGGTAGAAACATGGAAGCATGGAGAGGTTTCAAAGGAGAAACTTGGAAGAATGAAATAAATGTTGAAGACTTTATTGTTAATAACTATACATTATATGAGGGTGATGATTCTTTTCTTGCACCTATTAGTGATAAAACATGTGTAGTTTTAAATAAAGTAAATGAATTAAAAGAAGAAGAACTTAAAAAAGGTGTCTTAGATGTTGAAACTAAGATTATGTCTGGAATTGATGAGTTTGAGCCAGGGTATATTGATAAAGAAAATGAAGTGATTGTTGGACTTCAAACAGATAAACCATTAAAAAGAATTGTGAATCCATATGGTGGTATTCGTATGGTTTATCAAGAATTAGATGCCTATGGATATAAATTAGATCCAGAAGTAGATAAATACTTTAATAAATATCGTAAAACACACAACGATGGTGTTTTTGATGCGTATACTGAAGATGTTCGAAAAGCACGTCATGTAGGATTACTTACAGGACTTCCTGATGCATATGGACGTGGTCGTATCATTGGAGATTATCGTCGTGTTGCTTTATATGGTATTGATTACTTAATTGAAGAAAAGAAAAAAGATTTCAAAAATTTAACGGGTGATATGTTAGAACCTTTAATTCAATTACGTGAAGATGTATCTGAACAAATTAGAGCTTTAAATTTAATGAAATCAATGGCTGGAAAATATGGATTTGATATTTCTAAACCAGCTGAAAATGCAAAAGAAGCTATTCAATGGTTATATTTTGCTTATTTAGCTGCCGTAAAAGAAAATAATGGTGCGGCTATGAGTTTAGGTCGAACTTCTACGTTCTTAGATATTTATATTGAACGTGATTTAAAAGAAGGAAAAATTACGGAGGATGAAGCTCAAGAGTTAATCGATCAATTCATTATTAAATTACGTTTAGTAAATCACTTACGTACACCAGAATATAATGAATTATTCGCAGGAGATCCAACTTGGGTAACTGAATCTTTAGGTGGTATGACAACGAATGGAAAACCACTTGTTACGAAGAACTCTTTCCGTTATTTAAATACTTTAATTAATTTAGGATCTTCACCAGAACCAAACTTAACGGTTTTATGGTCTTATCATTTACCAGAAAACTTTAAAAAATACTGTGCGAAGATTTCTATTTTAACGGATTCTATTCAATATGAGAATGACGATATTATGCGTCCAATTCATGGTGATGATTATGGAATTGCTTGTTGTGTTTCCGCGATGACGATCGGAAAACAGATGCAATACTTTGGAGCTCGTACGAATATCGCAAAAGCGCTTCTTTATGCCATCAATGGTGGAGTTGATGAAATGAAGGGTGGAGTTATCATTGAAGGTATTGAAAAAATGGATGATGAATATCTAGATTATGATAAAGTTCGTAAATCTTATTCTTTAGTATTAAAGAAACTTTCAAAAACTTATGTGGATGCGATGAATATCATTCATTATATGCATGATAAATATGCTTATGAACGTGGACAAATGGCTTTACATGATACCAATGTGGAACGTTTAATGGCATTTGGAGCGGCAGGTCTTTCTGTTGTTGCTGATTCTTTATCTGCTATTAAATATGCGAAAGTAAAACCAATTCGTAATGAAGAAGGAATTACAGTTGATTTTGAAATCGAAGGTGATTTCCCTAAATATGGAAATGATGATGATCGTGTAGACGATCTAGCTAAAGAAGTAGTAGAAGAGTTAATGGCTGATTTAAAAGAACATCCATTAATCCGTAATGCAAGACATACATTATCTATTTTAACGATTACATCTAATGTTGTATATGGTAAGAAAACAGGAGCTACTCCAGATGGACGTAAGGCCGGAGTTGCTTTCGCACCAGGGGCTAATCCAATGCATGGTCGTGACGCTTCAGGAGCTTTAGCTTCCTTAAATTCAGTAGCTAAAATTCCTTATAAAGATGTATGTGAAGATGGAATCTCTAATACATTCTCCATCGTGCCATCTGCTTTAGGTCATTCTTTAGAAGAACGTACGGAAAAATTAGTGATGTTAATGAACGGATACTTTAAACAAGGTGCACAACACCTCAACGTTAACGTATTAAATCGTGAAATGTTAATGGATGCGATGGATCATCCAGAAAAATATCCAACGTTAACCATTCGTGTTAGTGGATATGCGGTTCGTTTCAATCGTTTAAGTCGTGAACAACAGCAAGAAGTTATTAATCGTACCTTTCATGGTGAGATTTAATGGTTGGATATATTGAATCCGTAGAAACGATGGGACTTGTCGATGGGCCAGGTATTCGATATGTTGTGTTTATGCAAGGATGTCCTTTACGTTGTCTTTATTGCCATAATCCAGAAACATGGGCTGATCGTAAAGAAAATCCCACTACACCGGAAGAATTAGTGAAAAAAATTCTACGTTTTAAACCGTATTTTGAAGATGGAGGAGGCGTTACTTTTTCTGGTGGTGAACCTCTCCATCAACCAGAATTTTTATTAGAAACTTTAAAGTTATGTAAGGAACAAGGAATTCATACTTGTCTTGATACTTCTGGTGTCGGAAAAGGAATGGAAGAAGAAATCTTAAAATATGTAGATCTTGTGATTCTCGATATTAAAGCGGTTGATCCAGAAGAGTATACTAAAATTACTAGTCAACCCATTCAAACTTCATTAAAATTCCTTGAATTATGTCAAAAAATGAATAAAAAAATGTGGTTACGACAAGTGATTGTTCCAGGATTGAATGATGATGAGGAACATATTCTCAAGTTGAAACATTTCATTAAGAATTTAAAAAATATTGAAAATGTAGAACTTCTTCCGTATCACTTATATGGAACTTCAAAATATAAGAAATTAGGAATTCCTTATCGTTTAGAAGGGGTCCCAGCTATGGACATTGATCGTTGTAAACAATTACAAGATTTATTAACAAAATAGGTGCTTATGGTACCTATTTTTGATATACTATAGTTGGGTGGTATTATGAAAGAAAACTATAAGTGGAAGTATCAACCTTATCAAGGAACTTTAACAAAAGAGGAACGTATAGTAGGAAGTGTGACCTTAATTCCTATACAACCTAAAGCTTTAGAGATTAAGCATACTTATGTAGATCCTACATTACGAGGACAAGGAATCGGTAAACAGTTATTAGTTTCTTTATTAGAAGAAGAAAGCTTAAAAGAAATGTTATTTCAACCAACTTGTTCTTATGCGGTTACATTTTTTGAAAAACATCCAGAATATCAAAAGCGTCTATATAAAGGAGAAGAATAATATGAAAGAAATTGTAGAAATATTAACACAAAGAAACGAAACGATTGCGACGATGGAATCTTGTACGGGTGGTATGATTGTGAATGCTATTACGAATATAGAAGGTTCTAGTAATGTGTTAAAATTTAGTGCGGTAACCTATAGTAATGAATACAAAGTAAAAATGGGTGTACCAAAAGAAACCATCGATCAATATACGGTATATAGTATGGAAGTCGCAAGAGAAATGGCTCATGCGATTAGTGCATTCGCTCATTCTAATTATGGAATTGGTATTACCGGTAGAATGAATGTAGAAGATCCAAATAATCAAGGTGGGGATACGAGTTTTATTTATATTGCTATTTATCATGCTGAAACAAATCATTATGACACTTTAACTTTAAATGCAAAACCACAATCAAGAGAAAAGAACAAAGAGATGATATTACACGCGATTGTTGGACAATTAGACTTTATTTTAAAGAGGTGAGATCATGGTTTTTGGACATAATGGTGAAACATTAGAGATACAAAAGGATGATTATGAATTATTATTAAAAGAAAATCCGAAAAAAATTTATATTATAGATCCAGAAGGTAAGATAAGTGAGTATACATTAAAAGATCATGAACATCACTACCTAGGTTATCTCAAATATGCACATGATATTTTGATACCTAGTCATTCCATAGAATTATCAGGTAGTATAGAGTTTATAGATAAACTCTATACGAATAAAAGATTTATTTCTCCTTCTTATGTACAAGCTGAAGGACGTGAAGTCGCACAGAAAATAAAAAATACTCTGTTAGAACAAAATTATATTATTATAGAAAGTTGGTTGAATACTTACGAATTAGATTTGTACTATGTCATTACTCCTTTTATAAATAGTTCTGATAAACAGAAAGAGGCGTTTATGAGTTTGTATCAAAAATTAGATTTAACCTCTTTCACTAAAAAGAGTAAGAATGATATGGATGGAATAATTTTAGTAAAGAATTTATATGAAGAACTCTTAGAGTCAAAAAAATCAGTAAAGTGATTTTTTGTAAAATAAAGTAAAATTTAAAAAAAGTTGAAATATGTCAGATTTAAGAAATTGGTAAGAATATTTTTACCAATTTTTTGTTTTATCTAAACAGATTTTAGAAATCTGTAAAAATAGTCTTACAGAAACC
>DVKJ01000043.1 GCA_018716065.1 Candidatus Pelethosoma merdigallinarum | reverse complement strand
TCAAATAATTTTATCGCCAAACAAAATATAGATAGACTAGCTGATTAAGGATATCTCCTTCCTATATTTCGTTTGGCTATATCTATTATACCACTATTTTTTGCTTATCAGTCATAAAGTTGAACACAACTTTTTGAAAAATGCCAAGCTATAGCAGATAGCGGTGTTCCTGTCAAGTAATGTGAATGATAAACACGATTATATTTACGTTCATATATACCATTGATCTTGAGAATGATATGATAATATTCTAACACCATTAACATACATGCAATCGTACAGGTATCCCCTCTTTGCTTATATGGTTTTATTTTTTTCTCCATCGTCTTTCTCCTAACTAACCTTAGTATATATTTATAACAGAATCTTATAGTTGTCAATAGTTCTATGATATAATAAAAAATTGAAGGAGAGATTTTATGTTAAATCGAATTTTTGACTTAGCTAAAATTCAACAAGCAATCACGAATTTTAGTGAACCTGTTAAAAAACAATATTATGACTATTTACTTCATGAATTTGGTGTATTCTATACTTTCCACTCCAATCGTATTGAGGGAACAAATAATATGCTTACTTTAAATGATACAAAAAATATTATTAACCATCATTATGATATTACATCTGTTGTTGATAAAATCAAGAAAAAAGAAATTAATGAAACCTTAAATCATCAAAATGCATTTCAATATATTTTCACTATACTAGATAAAAAAACAGATATTATTACCATTATTAAAACTTTACACCAAATTGTAGGAGATAATGTCATAGAAAATGCAGGTCAATATAAAACAATCGAAAATTATCTAATCAACAGTAATGGCGAAGAAATTAATTTTACACTTCCCTCTTTAGTCTCCACACGAATGGAAGAATTAAAACAAAAATACGAAAATGAATGGCAGAGCTTAACGGTATTTGAACGAGCTATAAGACTTCATATGGCAATTGTAAATATTCATCCGTTTAGAGACGGAAATGGTCGTGTCGCACGATTAATTATGAATTATGAACTTATGAAGCACAATTATCCTCCAGTAAATATCAACGAAAGTCAAAAACTATCCTATTATTCAATGATTAGAGAAATTAATATAAATACCAATTATCAAAATACTCCACTAGAAATTGGTGATATTAAAACATTTAATGAAACAATTCAACAATTATCGGTTATAACTTTTAAGGATATGCAAAAGTATTATAAAAAACATTAAACTATTTTAAATGGATACGTTTTATTTTTGGTATCCTTTTTGTATTAAAAATAAGGTCCAAAAGACCTTATTTTACAACAGAGGCACAACGATGACAGATGTCTCCTTCCATTTCTTCTTCTGAGAAATAATTCCAACATCTTTCACATTTATGTCCTTCAAACTTCTCTACTTTAACATGAGCGACATTATATTTTGGTAATTCTTCATCGGTTAAAACAACATCAGAAACAATAAATAATTGTTTTAAGTAATCTTTTAAACTTTCAATGACTTCTTTGTATTTACCTGCAACATGTAAGTATACACGAGCTTCTAATCCTTTACCAATTAATTTTTCATTACGTTCTTCTTCTAGTGCTTTATAAACATCATCTTTAACATCAAAGAATGCATTCCATTTTTCTAGAATTGCTTCTTTATTTGGATACTCTACCACTTCTGGCATATGTTCTAAGTGAATACTTTCTTCTTTACGAACTGGTACATAACGATATACTTCTTCACTGGTATATGGAAGAATTGGTGCGAGTAATTTAATTAAATTCATTAATGTGTGATAAAGTACTGTTTGAACGCTACGTCTTACTTTTGAATCTTCTTTTTCAATATAAAGAATATCTTTGGTGAAATCTAAATAGAAGTTAGATAATGTAAAGGATACAAAGTTATTTACAATCTTATAAATTTCTTGATAGTTATTATCTTCATAAGCAGCTAAAATGTCTTTTGTTACTTCATTTAATTTAACCATCATATATTGATCATATTCGTTCATTTCTTCAAATGGAATACTATTCTTATCAGGATCAAAGCCATTTAAGTTTCCAAGTAAGAAACGATACGTATTACGAATTTTGCGATAGCTTTCTTTTACCTGAGCAATGAGTTCATCACTAATACGAACATCTTCGGTATAATCCACACTAGCTACCCATAGACGGAATACATCAGAACCATGCATCTTAACTAGTTTTAATGGATCAATCGTATTACCTAATGATTTACTCATTTTGTTTCCTTTTCCATCTAAGACAAATCCATGAGAAACTAATTTTTTATATGGACTTTTTCCATGAACCGCTACTCCACAGATTAAAGAGGAGTTAAACCATCCACGATATTGATCAGATCCTTCTAAATACATATCCGCTGGATATGGAAGTCCACGTTCAATTAAAACACCGGTATGAGAGGAACCTGAATCAAACCAAACATCCATAATGTCTTCTTCTTTGGTGAATTTTCCATTTGGACTAGCTGGATTGGTATATCCTTCTGGAAGTAAGTCTTTAGCATCTCTTTCAAACCATACATTAGACCCATATTGACGGAAAAGATCTGCGACGTGCATCATAACATCATAATCAACAATTTCACTACCATCTTCATTGTAGAAAATTGGAATTGGTACTCCCCATACACGTTGACGAGAAATACACCAATCTCCACGATCACGAATCATGTTATATAAACGTTTTTTACCCCACGATGTGTGGAATTCTACGTTGTGATCCAATTCATTTAATAATTGATCACGGATTTTATCAATACTGCAGAACCATTGATCGGTCGCACGGAAAATCACTGGTTTTTTCGTACGCCAATCATGTGGATATGAGTGGGTAATAAATTTAAGTTTTAATAATACACCTAAATCATCTAACTTTTGAACGACTGCTTTATTTGCATCTTCAAAATATAAACCATTAAATTCTCCAGAATCGGCATTTAAAACACCTTGATCATCTACGCCATTAATAAGTCCTAAATCATATTGTTTTCCAATAATAAAGTCATCCGCACCATATCCTGGGGCAATATGAACAAGACCAGTACCACTATCTAACGTTACGTGATATCCAATAATAACGGGTGAGATACGATCCATAAATACGTGTTGATATTTGACACCTTCAAAAGAAGTTCCAGAGATCACTTCTACCACTTCATAAGTATCCCATTCAAATTCTTTAGCAAGCATATCTACCAATTCATTAGCAACGATATAAATTGTATCTTCTACTTGAACTTTAGCATAATCAAATTGTTCTCCTACGGCAATACCTAAGTTACCAGGGAGTGTCCATGGTGTGGTGGTCCAAATAACAAGTTGTTCCCCTTCTTTTACGTATTCATTTCCTTCTACAACTGGGAAAGCAACGAAAATAGAAGGGTCTTTACGATCTTTATATTCGATTTCTGCTTCTGCAAGGGCACTTTCACTTGATGGTGACCAATATACGGGTTTTAATCCTTTAAAGATTAATCCCTCTTTCGCCATTTTGGCAAATACTTCAATTTGACGAGCTTCAAATTCTTTTTGTAATGTAATATATGGGTGTGCCCAATCGGCAATCACATTTAATTTTTTAAAGCCATCCATTTGTGTTTGTACTTGTTCTAAAGCATACTTATGACATAATTCACGGAATTCTGCCTTCGACATTTCTTTACGATTGACTCCTGTTTTAGTAATCGCAGTTTCGATTGGAAGTCCATGCGTATCCCATCCTGGAATATATGTTACATCATATCCCATCATCATTTTATGACGATTAACAAAATCTTTTAAGATTTTATTCATCGCATGTCCACAGTGAATACTTCCATTCGCATAGGGAGGACCATCATGTAAAATATAAGGTTTGGCATCTTTATTTTTTTCTTTAATTTTGTGATAAAGATCCATTTCCTCCCATTTTTCTCTTTGTTTTACCTCATTTTCAGGTAAATTCCCACGCATAGGAAATTCTGTTTTTGGCATTAATAAAGTATCTTTATAATCCATGTTTATCAAATCCTTTCTTTTAAACAAAAAAAATCTATAAATTTAAGGACGTCTGTAACGTGGTACCACCTTAATTTATAGATTTACTCTACCTCATTATGCGTAACGTGCACCTACGGAGCTATCTTCATAGTCACATCAAGAGTGATCTATTTATTATTTCCCTATTCGTTTCCACCAACCACGAACTCTCTATTCGTTTCATAATAAATCGTCTCTATCCTTTGTTTTATAAATCAATTTCATCGATTTCATCAATAACTTCTAATTGTGCCTCTACAATATTTTTAAGACGTCTTTTAAAGGTATGGACATTACGTCTTAATGTAGCTGCATCATCTTCTGTTTTTTCCGCACGTAAGAGTGCTTCATTCACAATACGTGTTGCGTTCTTCTTGGCATTCTCAACAATCGTTTCACTTTCTTTATGAGCTGCCATACGCATTTGATCCGATGTTTTTTGAGCCATAATAATTGCTTTTTGTAACGTTTCTTCTGTACGTTCATACTGAGCAATTCTAGCTTTTAATTTTTGATTTTCTTGAACAAGTTCGTTATTTGCATTCTTTTCATTGTCACTCATTTGTTCTTTTAAAGTTTTAATCTGTTCATCGCGTATTCGAATTTCTTCATTTTTTCGATTTAATTCTGCCACCATGTTCTCTACTTTTTTAATTACTTGATCGAGAAATTGGTTGACTTCAACCGGATCATAGCCACGAAGTGTTCGATTAAACTTTTCCATACCTCAATCACCTCACACTCTTGGCGCTACAACGTATTATAGCACGCTTACCCCTTTATTTCAATACTAAATTACCATTCTATGTTAATATCGGTATTATCATGAATATCTTTACCTTCTGTTTCATCGGTAATTTTCCCTTGTACGTTGACATTATTTGGTGTACATAAGAAAATACCTCCACCAATTTTTTGTAAATCTCCCCCGATCGCATAAATGGTTCCACTTAAAAAATCTACAATACGTTTTGCTTGGTCACTTGTAACACGTTTTAAATTAACTACTACGGTATTACGATTTTTTAAATGATCAACAATTTGTTGCGCTTCTGAATACGCACGTGGTTCAATTAAAATCATTCTTGTTCCACCATTGGCTTCATCTAAAGCTTCTTCTGGGGTACTATTATAATAAGCATCTTCATGCCCTGTTCCACCAAACACCTCATCGTCTGATGTCATCCATTTTTTGATATTTAAACCCATATTTATTCCTCCAATACCATATTCTATTTCATTTTACCATAAATTTCATAAAAAATAAATGGTTTTTCTTTCCTATTTTACGACAACTGTTCGTTTTATAGATGTAGATCCATTTTCGTCTGTTACGGTATAGGTAACAGTATAAGTTCCCGATGTCGTAATCGATGATACAATGGCTCCATTTTGATCTTGTATTTGCTTTGTTACAGATCCTAATTCGTCTCCTTTATAATTGTATGCATAAACTCCAGGATCGTTAAACGTTCCAGTTACTTCCATCTTTGATTCACCATTTAGTATCACAACTGGCGCACGTAAGTTTACATTATCTTTTCCATATTGAATATCCAAAGTATATTCATAATCTCCGTTATTATTATAAATGGTTACGGTTGTATTTAATTTAGATAAGGTTTCAGAGTTTCCAGCATCAACAACTTGATTATCTTCATCCCCTTCCATAAATCCTTCTGCGAGTAAATCATGGAGAGAAATCACTATACTATTTCCTTCTTCTGGTAAGGTATAAATATTATCTGCGGCCCAATTTCTTGCGGATGCGATAATATTCTTTTTTTGTGTTTCGGCACTATCTTTTCGTGTTCCTTGAATCGCACTGGTAATTCCCATTCCTACTATTAAACCTAATAATCCTAAAATGGTAATGGTCGCAAGTAACTCTACTAATGTAAATCCTTTTTTCATTTATGATCACCTATTTTTATTATAAAACAAAACGTCAAGAGAAACAAGAAAAAAGTGCGATTATGCACCTTTGATGTTTCCAAAACGATTAAATGGAAATAAAACAAAATTCGTTGTACCTCGAATATCTTCTTTTGCGACTAATCCGATCACACGACTATCCGTTGAATTTTCACGATTATCTCCCATAACAAAGTAATAGTCTTCTGGAATTTTAGTATCCCATACAAAATCATAGGTTTCTGTACCCTCTGGTAAGAAATCTTCTTTTACTTTTTCATCATTAATATATAAATCGTTCTTATAATAATATAACGTTTCTCCAGGGAGACCTACAATTCGTTTAATTAAATGACTATCTTCATAATCAAAGACAACAATATCAAAACGATCAAAACTTTTATCATATTTCTTCAGTAACACAATTTCGTTATTTTCTAATGTCGGATCCATACTTTTACCATTCACACGTACAGGTGTAACAATAAACGTACGAATGAGAACAACCACTAAAATAATCAAAACATAAGGTAACAACTCTTTTACATATTTCATTTAATCATCCCCTCTTTTGAAAAAAATAAGACTTGTAGTCTTATTTTGCTTGATTTACATTTCTTTCTTTGATCTTTGGTTGACTAACTAAGTTTCTAATATATCCTAATTTAGCTTGTCTTACTCTACCAGTACGGACAACTTCAATCGAATCAATAATTGGACTGTTCATTGGGAATGTACGTTCTACACCGATTCCTCCAGAAACTTTACGAACTGTAAAAGTTCTTCCAATTCCTCTTCCTTGAATTGCCATTACTAGACCTTCGAAAGCTTGAACTCTGTGTTTGTTACCTTCGACGATTTTTACACCTACACGAATAGTATCTCCTACACGGAATTCAGGTAAATCTGTACGAATTTGTTTTTTAGTAATTTTTTCAATCTTATTCATACGACTCTCTCTCCTTACTTTTTATTGTAATCATATCCTTTTCCTTATATGCGTACACTTGTGGACAGCGGATTACACGATATACATTCTAACACAAATTTAACGAAATTACAAGTTTTTTTAGCGACTTTTTCCTTTTGTTTCCGTATATTCTTGAACATTACTCATATAATAAGATTTTACTTTTAATTCATGTTCCAATAAATCTAGTTTTTTGAGTAAAAGATCAATATAATGTTGATCTAAGTACTGACGATATTTATTCATGACAACCGCACGAAAACGAGTTACATCATTTAATACAAATCCTAATAAATCTCCACTTGTCTCATCATCGTCCACAAGTGACATAATATATTGAATATATCCTTCTAATTTACGACTCACTTTTTTCTTTACAATATGTTCCACAAAGTTTTTACTATTAATGGTCATTTGTGAGACTTCTACACCATCTTTAATTTCTTCCTGATTTTTAGGATGAACTTGGTAGCCATTTTTTAACTTTTTGGCGTTTAATTTGACTGGACAATTTTCGTATTTATTTTGAATAAGAATATAATTACGTGTCATTTTATCATCTCTTTTCTAATAAATCAGGACGTCTTTCTTTTGTCCTTTTCATTTGTTCTTCTAAACGCCATTCTTCGATTTTTTGGTGATGCCCCGATAATAATACTTCTGGCACCTTCATTCCACGAAAGTCAACTGGTTTTGTATACACAGGATAATCTAACAGGTGGTTGTGAAAGGAATCATAAATATGAGAATCTTTCGCAATTACACCATCTAACAAACGTACCACACTATCGGTAATCACCATACTAGCTAATTCTCCCCCTGTTAGGACATAATCACCAATACTGATTTCCATATCGGCTAGCGTACGAATTCTTTCATCAAAACCTTCGTAATGACCACAAATAATAATTAAATGTTTTTCTTGGGTTAAATCATAAGCAATTTCTTGATTATAGGTTTTTCCTTGAGGAGTCATCAATAATACTTTACTATTTTCAGTTCGTAAATCTTCCACCGCATCAAAAATAGGTTGTGGCATCAATACCATTCCTTGACCTCCACCATAACCATAATCATCGACTTTTTTATGAGGATCCTTAGAATAAGCACGGATATCGTGAACTTGAATTTCTACTTGCCCGCGTTCTAGCGCTCTTTTTATAATCGATTCATGTAAAAAACCATCAAACATTCCTGGAAATAACGTTAAAATATCAATCTTCATTAATCAATCCCTCTATTTCTTCTATTTCTATTTGACCATTTTTTATATCGATTTTTTTCACAAACGCATCCACCATTGGAATGAAAGAACAAGAACCATTCTCTCCTCGAACTTTTAAAATACGTCCTTGTTTTACTTGTAGTACCTCTATCACTTTTCCAAGATCACGATTTGATTTTACTTCTAATCCGATGAAATCTTCATTGACAAAACCATCAATATCTAAATCATCACGATTGACGTAAATCGCTTCTCCTTTATATTTTAATACCTCATTAATATCAGAAATGCCTTCAAAGGTAACCATATCGTATTGTTTATGTTTACGATAAGTATTCATAACCTCTACTATTTTATGTTTTCCAATATAAAATTTGCGATGTTTTTTAAATACAGCGTCCTTAAATAAAAAGTCACTTAAAATACGTACCTCTCCTCTTATTCCATGTGTATTCACAATTTTTCCTAGATATACGTATTTCAAATGACTCACCTACTTATCTAATTCATATAAAATAATACTCGTTGCGACCGCAACATTTAAACTTTCACAATCTTCTTTCATATCAATATATAAATACTGATCACAAAGATCTAAAATTTCTGGACGAACTCCATTTCCTTCGTTTCCCATTATTATAGCAAATTTCTCTAACTTTGGAAAGGATTTTAGACGATTTCCTCCGGTTACTTTTGTACCAAGGATGGGAATATCTAATTTTTTTAATTCAGGAATAATTTCTTCTAAAGCAACTACTTGAATAGGCACTTTAAAAATCATACCTTGACTAGAACGAATAACTTTAGAATTATAAACATCTACTGAATTCTTGCCTACATAAATCATATCCACGTGAAACGCAACGGCACTACGGATGATCGTTCCCAAATTCCCAGGATCTTGTACACCATCTAATAATAAGATTTTATTTTGTCCTGTGGATAACTCAGGTTTATGACAAACACCCATAATATTCGGTGGTGTTTCCACATCACTAAGTACTTTCATAATCTCTTTCGTAACCACCATTACTTCAACATCAGAATAAGATACCACATCTTGATTCTCTTCTAATAATATAATCGTATCTAAACAACCAGTTTGATAAGCCTCTTCCACTAAATGCTTTCCATCAATTAAAAAATGATTTGTTTTATCTCTATATTTTCTTTGTTTCAATTTCCGTAATTCTTTGATTTTCTTATTTTCTAAAGACGTATAAACCATAACCATCACCACCTTTATTGTATCAAATTCTAAACATAAAATCTACATTGAAAAACGACATGAATACTCATATCGTTTCCATTGCTATCTTAAATCTGGTATGGACTATTGAAGATTCCATTACCTGAAGTGATTTGAACATCAGGAGGAATCATGATGACTGGGCGGACACCGTTCGCATTCGACACGGCACTAGGGTTCGTACGACCATCATCGTACACCATCCACACGTTGTTCGGATTCGAAGAGTGAGCAGAATGCGAATCTCCAAAGCAAACATCAAACCTTTCAGTCTTTCCCTACCTGGCACAAAACCTATTTTGCGCTTCCTTAGGACGCAGGCGCGCCCTTTACAAAAATCGAAGATTTTTGCCTTCCTTTTTTGAAGCTAGTTCTTCCTATTTACATTATTCGAAATTCTCTCCCAATCTATCTTAGAGATTAGATTTTAAGATTTTCACAACTGGGCGGACACCACAACCGTACGCAGTCGAAACGCGGAGGCTGTACAAGCGGCCAACAGAGTACACGCGCCACGCGTCGTACGGACTCGAAGAGCGAGCAGAATCTGTCCAGTAAACAATATGTTCATAAATATCAATATCTGACATGTCACTCATATCTGCACTTACTGCCATATTACTATAAAGCCACGTTGGTACATTGAAAGAACTATAATCAGACGGAGTCCATTCTTGATTTCCAGCAATATCAGCTATTTCTTGACCACCGATTAATCTTGCTTTATATCCTTCATAGTTGATGGTGTAGGTTCCTCCACTACCGTTTTCTCTGGTTACATTATCCTCAGATGTTAAAGTTACTACTCCATTCCAACTATCCGTTCCTTGCTTTAAGTACTTTAAAGCCGTTAGTGGCCCGTATTTATTATTTCCACACGGTATTTGTTCACCATTTACCCCATCATAATAACACCCATCCGAATATTCCTCTTCCGTTCCTCCAGCTGCTTTGTAATCTTCTAAACTGATCCATTCTACATCGCCTGGAAGATCATGATCTAAAAGTAATTCTACCGTGTCACTACTTGAATCACTTGCTTTAATAACATTCCATTTATAACAAGTTCTTGATTTATCATCTAATGTCCATGCTTCATCACTATAACATCTTTGGCCTTTGACTGGATCAAAGTATACTTCATCTCCTATAGCGTATTCTGTTTTACCACTAGGTTCTGGTATATCTGGTCGATCTTGTTGTTGTTCGGAATATTGTGTAACGGTTAAGTCAAGAGTTA
>DVKJ01000042.1 GCA_018716065.1 Candidatus Pelethosoma merdigallinarum | reverse complement strand
GGTTTCTGTAAGACTATTTTTACAGATTTCTAAAATCTGTTTAGATAAAACAAAAAATTGGTAAAAATATTCTTACCAATTTCTTAAATCTGACATATTTCAACTTTTTTTAAATTTTACTTTATTTTACACTTTATCATAATATGATTCTTTTTACGATTATCAAAAGTAGATAAATAAAAACACTTCAAAATGAAGTATTTTTAAAAATAAGGATTATATTTCTTCTCTTCACCTAAAGTGGTATTCTCACCATGTCCAGGATAAATGATATAGTTATCATCATATTTTTTGATTTTTTCAAGTGATGAATACATATCTAAATGATTACCACCTTCTAAATCAGTACGACCAATACTTCTCTTAAAAATAAAATCTCCAACAAACATCACTTTTTCATGTGGAAAAATAAGGGTGATTAAATCTTCTTTATGACCTGGCGTATATAATACATGAAAAGTAAAATGACCAATCGTTTGAATTCCTTCTTTTAAGTTATAAAAATCATAAACAGGTACAGAATATTTTTCTTTTAATTCTTCTAAAGCCCCAACGTGATCAAAATGATGGTGAGTAATAACAATACCATCCACCATATCATTTCCAATATGTTCGATAATTTTATGAGCCTCTTCTCCAGGATCAATGACTAATACGTGTTTTTCTTTGTGTAATAAGTAACAATTTGTTTCTATAGGTCCAACAACCAAACGTTCTATTTTCATATTAGAAATAAGGATTCTCCTCTTTTTCATCTTTTAATTTAGTCTTATCACCATAAGCTGGATAAATCACGGTATTATTGGGAAATTTTTTTATTTTAATAATGGATTGATACAACTTCTTAGGTTGATTTACTTTACCTACACTTCCTTTTAAAACAGTAGCTCCAGTAAACATGGCTTTTTCATTCACGAAGTAGTAACACATTCCATCTTTATAAACTCCTGGTGTTTTTATCGTTTCAAATTTAAAATGTTTGATACGATGATGACCTTCTTTTAAATGATGAAAATCAAATACTTTGACCTTATATTTTTCTACTATTTTGTTTATCGTCTCATCATTGGATGGATTGTGTGTAACAAGGATACCTACTACTTTTTTGGTTCCGATCTCTTTTTCAATTTTAGAATAATCATCCACTGGATCAATAAGTAATAAATGACGATTGATTTCTAATAAATAACCATTCGTTTCTTCTTTTCCTAATACAACAGTTTTAATCTTCAATGTGAATTTCTCCTTTCAATAAAGTTTTAAAAACTTCTTTTCTTATCTCTAGAGGAATCCCAATACCAGATGCATGAATGTGTCCTCCACCACCGAAATAAGAAGCAATCTTTGACACATCGACATCACGGCTACGTAAACTAATTCCTCCATTCATATTAACAATTACTATAACATCTAAATCAGGATGACGTTTTAATAATTCATCTCCAATTTCACTACGATACTTCTCCGCATAAACCATACCTATATTTACATCTTTAAATAAAGTTCCTCGAATCATTCTCTCTTCTCTTTTATCAATATAACGTTTTTTATTTTCTTCTTCCAATTCTAATAGACGATTTAAAAAGGGACTGAATGTGAATGATTGTGTTTCGACGCGTAATAAAGCAGTTATTTCGTCAATATAACGTGTTTCTCCTAATAATTCTAATAAAGAACCTAATTGTGGAGATAAGGTATTATGATTTTTTTCAAAAGTCCATAAATCTAAGTCTTTTACCGCTTCGATATATTGATCTAAACTAGGATTAGTAGATAATCCTTGTGTTTGAAGATATTGGTAAAATAAAGTTGTCCCACATTCTTCCATGTCTAATGTAACATAAGGGTAACTTCTTGCATAATTATGCGTTTCGTGATGATCAAAGATGAGAAACTTATGACGATCTTTACTCTTTTCTATCATCGGATAGATTTCTTCTGGCACAGTTAGATCTACAATATAAATATGTTCATAATCTTGTAAATCTTGTGTTAGTAATTCTGTTAAATACGTTCCTACTTCAAACGTATCTAGTAACTTATATTCAAATGATTTTCCCCATAGATTCATCAAAATAACAGGAGATAATCCATCAATATCTTTAATATGTGTGATTAATAAATCTTTCATTTTTCTCCCACCATTTCTTTAATTGGTCCATAGGTTTTACGATAACCATCAATTAATCCAAATTGATGAATCGCTTCTATATGTTTTTTTGTTGGATATCCTTTATGAGATGCAAAACCATACATGGGATACTTTTGATCTAGTTCAATCATCATTCGATCTCTTGTCACCTTTGCTAGAACACTTGCGGCCGCAATACTGATACTTTTAGCATCTCCTTTAATAATAGAAGTACTAGGAATATCTAATTCTAGTGGCATCGCATCAATCAGAACGTGTTCCAAAGGAATTTGATCTTGAACTTGTTTAATCGCCATATACATAGCTTCTTTGGTCGCTTGATAAATATTTACCTCATCAATTCGTTCTGGACTAACCTCTCCGATTCCATAAGCAAGCGCATGTTCTTTTATATAATCATAAAATTTCTCTCGTTTCTTTTCACTTAACTTTTTGGAGTCAGTTAACCCTTCTAAGTGAAAATCAGCTGGTAATACACAACACGCCGCAACCACAGGGCCAATCAAAGGTCCTCTTCCAACTTCATCTACTCCTCCAATATATTGAATTCCTTCTTTTTCAAGTTCGTGTTCATATTGATATAAATCAATATTCTCCTGTTTCTTCATTTTTCTCACCTTTTTTATTATATAATGAAAACAAAAATAAAGCTATGATTATTTTACGTTTTTTGTTACAATAAATAACGGTGATTTACATGAAAGAAAAAATTCTATTCTTAGATATTGATGGCGTATTAAATGGTGAGGAACAATTTGAAACTTCTATTTGTTTTTCAAAAGAAGCAGTGGAAACTCTAAAACAACTTATCAAAAAACATCAAGCAAAAATTGTCATTACTTCTTCTTGGCAAGGACACGATGGAAGTAGTCGCGAAAAATTGAAAAAAATTCTCAAAAAAGAAGGACTTGAAATATTTGATTTTATTAATCCATCCGAAAATTATTTAAATACCGATTTTTCTCCTCGTAGTTGTGGAATTCTTGATTACTTGCAGGAACACCCTTGTTCTTATTTAATATTAGATGACGAATATCAACAAGAATATGAATTTTTACATTTAAATTATTATCACACCCCTACCCTAGTAGGTCTTAAAAGACAAGATCTTCCTCACCTATCTTTTAAACAATTAGATCACAATCCGTTATTTTCTTCTAGCGAGACTAAAAAAATATATACAAAAAGAAAGTGAATCATCCTACACTTTCTTTTTTAAATATTCTTTAATTTTACGTTTTGCATGAGAGGTTTTACTACTTTCTAACCAACGTTCTTTAGGACCTGTACTTTTAGCATTCGTAAGAATAGATACACGGTCTTTATTTTTTAATTCATAATCGAAAGGAACCACATGATTATTCACAATTACTTTTGCCATATGATCTCCAATATCACTATGTATCTTATAGGCAAAATCAATTGGTGTAGAACCTTTAGGCAATTCAATCACATCTCCCTTCGTTGTATAAACATAGATATTATCAGTAAACAACTCTTCTTTGACGCTTTGAATAAAATCTTGATTATCTTTAAATGAACCATCTAGCTCTTTTAATGAGCGAAAGAATTGATAATGTTCTTTTAATTTTTTCTGCATATCTAAAGAATTTTGCGTCCAATAAGCCGCAATTCCATACGATGCCATCTTATCCATTTCGTCCGTACGAATTTGAACTTGAATAAAATGATCATCAGGTCCAAAAACCGTGGTATGAAGAGATTGATAACGATTGGTCTTAGGATTACAAATATAATCTTTAAATTTTTCATTCATCGGTGGATATAAAGAATGAACAAAACCTAACGTTCGATAACATTCATCAATGGTAGGAACCATCACTTTTATAGTTAATAAATCATGAATCTCATAAAGCTGATACCCTCTATGTAATTTTTTATAAATACTAGAAATACTCTTTGTACGAACACGTATATGAGAAGGAATTTGGTGTTCTTGTAGACGACGTTTAATCTGTGAGACTACTTCTTCTAAACAATCTTGACTACTTTCCTGAATATGATTTCTTTCACAAGTTAAAAACTGAAAAACTTCTGGTTTTAAATAAGAAAAAGCAATATCTTCTAATTCTTTTTGAATCGCATGAGTTCCTAAATAATACGCTAAAGGAACAAAAATTTCCATCGTTTCCATCGCATTTTCCTTTTGTTTAAAACTACTTTTAGATTGAAGGGTTCGCATATTGTGTAAGCGATCGGCAAGTTTGATTAATACGATACGAACATCAACGGTCATCCCCGATAAAAGCTTTCTGGTATTGGCTAACTCTTGATCTTTCTTCGAAGAAAAGTCTAATCCCTTTAACTTGGTAACCCCATCCACTAAAATTGCCACATGAGAATTAAAAGCTTTATCAATCACTTCTTTTGTAAGACTAGTGTCTTCCATCGTATCATGTAGTAGTGCCGCACAGATCGTATCCGGATCTGCTTTTAGTTGGGAGAGAATAAACGCAACTTGTAAAGGATGTTCAATATAAGGATCTCCACTTTGTCTTTTCTGAAAACGGTGAAACAATTCCGCATAATAATAGGCTTTCAAAATCATGGGTTTAGCTTGTGGTTGATACTGATCAATTTCTTCTAACAATCTTTGAATAGTCATAGTCTCACCACCTCTCTTTAGAGTATAGATTACCTTTATTCTCATCTTTTGTCAAGAAAAACACTAGTTTTTTCTAGTGCTTTCTATAGTTTTTCAATCTCTTCCATAGATAGGCCAGTAATTCGAACAATCGTATCTAAATCCATATGTTCTTCTTTCATCTTTCTGGCAATCTTGAGTTGTCCTTCCTTAAATCCAGAATCATGTCCTTCTTTTCGGCCTTCTTCAAGTCCTTTTTCTCGTCCCAGTTTTTCCGCATACCTTGTTCTATCGTATAGTTCTCTTCGGTCTGCTTCCTCTTTGTCGTATAATCCTATAAAGTTCGCATCTTCTGTTAAGTCTACTAACTTCTTCTTTACCTCTTCCATCACGTAATCTCCTTTACTTATTTCCTCTATACTTTCTAGTTGATCCATTGCTAAAAGTAGTAACAATTTTTCTTCTCTGGTCATCTCTTCTTTATTATAGTACATATTTTCTATTTTGGCTAGATTTACAAAACTTTTAAAAATATATACAAGCGTACTTAAACTATGTTTAATTTTCTGATAAAATTAAACATAGTTTATGATAGTAATTCATACAATTATAATTTTTTTATTATTTTACAAGAAATTGTAATATTATACGAATAAATTTTTTTATTTTCCTGATCTTAAGTTTTATATTATTACAACTGTCAAACTTAAGATTATATTAAAAAATAGACAAAAGTCTATTTTTTAATATAATCCATAAACGTTACAGTTTTTCAATTTCTTCCATAGATAGGCCAGTAATTCGAACAATCGTATCTAAATCCATATGTTCATCTTTCATCTTTTTGGCAATCTTTAGTTGCTCAGATTTTTGTCCCTCTTTAAGCCCTTCTTCAAGTCCTTTTTCTC
>DVKJ01000041.1 GCA_018716065.1 Candidatus Pelethosoma merdigallinarum | reverse complement strand
TTAATTTCTTTAAGGACGCCAAAAGGCGGGGCTTTAAGATCGAATTTTCTGGATCTTTTCCTCGCTCAGCGTCTATTTCAGAATTTGCTTTTGTATAACTTTCACTCTTAAGAACTTGATAGCCAATTTCTTTGAGTCTATCGAGTGCTAAATCTTCTAAGTCCTCTTCTGATAAATATGCACTCTTTTTCATAGTCTGAGATCTCCTATTACTAAACTTATAATTTCATTTTAGCTAATAATGAAGACTTTGACCATGGTTAATGGATTAAATGATAATTTAGTAGTTTATAAAAAATAATTTAGTAATGATTTTTTAATCTGGGTAAGAATTAAATTTTCTTCTTTATTTGTATAAATTTTCTTCATTATTGGGTTAATTATTTTGTGAAATAATTCCAGTTCCTTATCTTGTGGCTTATAGAAAGTATATTCTTCAAAATCGTTTTTAGATATATTAATATACACACTACCAGAAGCAGTATTTGCAAAATATTTGAACATGTCCTCTAAAACAAAATAAAGAAATTCATCATTAGTTACATCTTTAGCAACAGCAGAGCCTGTACCACGGCCTATTGCGTAGTTATCGTATACTTTTGTAGTAAGACCTACTGTAGCTCTAACACCAAAAATATATGCACCCTTATTTACTATTCTTTTAGGATCGGTTGTCCATTTTTTTGGGTGTATGCCATCTCTAAAGTCTGCTGCACCATTTAAAAGTGGAATTCCAATACCTTTTTCATTATACGTTTTGCTATTTGGTGACTGTCCCATAATAATTATTGCAAAATCTTTCAATTTAGTTTCAACTAGTACTGATGACGCTATTATTTTTTTGTATTGTTCTCTAGCTAACTTAAGTAAATTATCATTTATTTGATTATTTAACTCTATTTTTTTTGAAATAGGATCAATAATATTTACTACTTCTCTCTGTTTTTCTAAATTAGGAATCTCAACAACGAAATTCTTCATTGCATTGCCTGATACTTCTTTAAACGTTGAACCTGATGCTATTTGTTCAAGATTATCTTTGTTACTCAACATTAGATAATAAAGATACTTGGGCAAAACCTTATTTTTATTTGGAATGATGCTCTTGAAACCTTGATTAGTAGTTAAGTCATTTGCAGCAATAGCACAATATCCTATTGGAGCTCTCGAACTAATTAAAACTGTATCTTTAGGTAATATTCTGGTACTAGAATTTTTAAAGCCTGATTCACTGATATCTCTAGCTCCATGCGAAATATACATTTTTGTATATCCACTTAAATCTTTAGGTGTAATCCAACTAATCCCCCTTTTTTTATAATATTCTGCTTTCTTTGTAGATGGTGTTCCTCCACCTATTACTTCACCAATTTCTGAAATTTTCACTTTCATCCTATGTACTTCCTATGCGCTATTTTCACATTCTGTTGCTTAACCATTGCATAATGCAACGTTGTATCTATACGCTTGTGTCCTAATAATCTTTGCAACTGTTCAATTGGCATTCCTTTATCTATTGCGGTTGTTGCTAAAGTCCTTCTAAATTTATGTGGATAAACATGTGATATACCAACCTTATTGCCAAGACTTTTTAATCTGGACTCAATTCCACCTATAGTTAATCTCTTATTTGGTCTCCTAATTGATACAAATAAAGCTTCTTCACTATCAATCCTTTCTTCAATGTATTTCTTCAGATGTAATTTAGCTCTAGCATCAAAATAAGCAATTCTTTCCTTATTTCCCTTGCCAAATACAATACATTCTCTTTCATTAAAATTAATATCATCTTTATTCAACAGAACTAATTCTCCAACACGTATCCCTGTTGAAGCCAAAAAATCAATCATTGCAAGATCACGAATATTACTACAACTGTCTCGCAATTTTTCCAATTCTTCATCTGTATAGGTTTCTTTAACAGTAGTTACACTTTTCACTTTATGGATTCTTCTAACTGGGCTCTTAATAATATAGTCCTCATCTTCTAACCAGTTAAAAAAACTAGAAAGTATACGTCTAATATTATCAATAGTTACTTTACTAGACCTATGTTGTATTTGATATTCCATCAAATAACTTCTTAACTCATCAGTTATTATTTCTCTAGCATTTTTACCGATAGAATTTAATGCTTGAATTAAAGTTGCCTTATAGTACTTCAACGATTTTTCTGAACATCCTTCAGCTCTCTTAGATGAGAAGTACCTCGTAAGTAATACTTTATTCTTTAATTCATTGGATTCTTTTTTGCTTAATAACTTTTTCATGGACTCTTTCAACTTAATTAACTGACTATTATTCAAATATGGCAACATGTCAGTTATTACTCGTTGAACTTCACCTTGTTGCATAATTTTATCTCCTTGTTTTTTGATAAAATCATACAATATATCATCGTTAAGAAGAATAAATGATAATTTACTTGAATTAATAAAAGCTAGTTTTAATAAAATAGTTATTGATAAAAGTAAAGAGGAAACGATTAGTAAAATATTTAGAGTTTATTCTGGCTTTGCATTTAATAAAAACGATTGGGCTGATGATGGAAAACCGATAATAAAAATAAAAGATATAAATAATATGACAATTAATTTAGAAAACTTATCTAAGGTGAACAATTTAGATAAGTTAAAAAGAGCAGAGAAATATTATATTACAGGTGGTGAAATTGTAATTGCCTTAACCGGGGCTACATTAGGGAAATTTGGAATAGTTCCGTATAACTTTAAAGGTTATGTTAACCAACGAGTGGGACTAATTTTTCCAAAATTATCTGAGGTAAGTGTACTGGGTATACTTCTCCAAAAAGATATTATGAATAGAATAATTAGTTTAGGACATGGGTCAGCTCAACCCAATATCAGTCCAACCACAATTAATAAATTAATTGTGAATATTGATATTACGTCATGTAAAAAGTTTGATAAAACTTTTGCACCTATTTATCAAGAAATAATATACAACCTATACGAGAAGCAACTACTACAGAATATAAAACAAGAACTTATGCTTAAATTATTTTAAAAATCAAATTCGACTAAATTATCATTTATTTGATTATTTAGATCTATTTTTCGATCTAATAGTCTAAATTTTTCTGCTAATCTTCTTTGTTCATCAACTGATGTTGGAAATTTAATCACAAGTTCATCCAATAATCGTTCACGATTAATTTCTGTCTGACCGGTAGAGCCTTCAGCGAATTGTTCTATTACTCTTTGATTCTTTTCTAAATAATAACCTAGAAACAAAGAATCTATTTGTGAGTTTCCTCTAATCAAAATCATGTGTCCATCAAAAGTGACAGGTTTGTCAAAGTTTTCCTTTATCTGTGCAACTCTCCCAGCAGTACCAACACCTGTAGAATTAATTAAAATATCCCCTTTATGTAGATACTTGATTTTCGGAACATTTCTCATCTTTAAATTATTTAATCTAGAGTTTTGCAATGAAATTCTATTATTTCTATTACATCTTTGATTAACCACTCGTACCGAATCAATGGAATCCTTTTCGACATACTTTGGCGCAATTCCCTTTGAAATGAAAGATACGACTTCTCTCAAATAAGTAACCTTATATTTCATACCCTAACTCCTTTAACACATCCTTAATCTGCACTTCTAACTTATCACTTTCTTCAAATTGCTTTTTTAATTCACCAGTTAATTGTTTCATCTTAACTTCGTAAGGAATACCATCATCTTTTTGTGGAGGCTGGCCAACATATCGACCTGGAGTTAAAACATAATCATTTTTAGCAATATCATCCAACGTAGCTACCTTACAGTACCCCGCAACATTTTCATATTTTTGATCATTTGTACCACGGAAAGCATGATAAGTATCTGCAATTTTTTTAATATCTTCTTTATTAAATTCGCGATGAGTACGATCAACCATTTCACCCATATTACGAGCATCAATAAATAAAGTCTTACCTCTTCTGTCATTTTCATGTTCAGAATTTTTATTCATGTCAATGAACCAAAGAGAAACAGGAATACCGGTAGAATAAAACATCTTATCTGGGAGTGCAACAATTGCATCAATCTTATCATCTTCCAAAATAGCTTTTCTAATAGCATGTTCAGCTTTATTTGACGTAGAAAGGGCACCATTTGCTAAAACGAAACCTGCTTTACCATCTGGAGTTAATTTACTAATGATATGTTCCATCCAGGCGTAGTTTGCGTTACCTACAGGAGGTACACCGTATTTCCAGCGAGCATCATCCTTTAATTTGTTTCCATTCCAATTCTTAACATTAAATGGTGGGTTAGCTAAAATAAAATTAAATCTCATACCTTTATGGAGATCATTAGTAAATGTGTCCCCTTGATGTTTCCCCAAATCACTATCAATACCTCGAATAGCTAAGTTCATTTTTGCTAATTTCCAAGTAGTTGGATTAGATTCTTGACCATAGACAGCTAAGTCTTTAATATCTCCAGCATGTTCTTTTACAAATTCTTCGGACTGAACAAACATACCACCAGATCCGCAACAAGGGTCATATACTCGGCCTTTATATGGTTCAATCATTTCAACCAATGTTCTAACAATTGATCTTGGAGTATAAAATTCACCGCCATGCTTACCTTCTGCACTAGCAAATTGCTGTAAGAAGTATTCATAAACACGCCCCAATATATCTTTGTCACGTGAATCTTTAGATCCAACGTCTATATCTGATATTAAATCAACTACTTCACCTAGCCGTTCTTTGTCCAAATCTTGAGATTCATAGTTTTTACTCAGAATACCTCTTAAAGTATCGTTTTCTTTTTCAATCGCATCCATTGCTTTATCAATAACTTCACCAATTTGAGGCGTTTTAGCAGCTTTCTCTATATTTTCCCAACGCGCTTCTTTAGGTACCCAAAAAATATTATCTCCAACATATACATCTTTATCTTCAGCATCTTCTGGATAATCTGATTTTAATAATTCATCATGTTTTTCTTCGAATGCATCAGAAACATATTTTAAGAAAATCAGACCTAATACAACATTACGATATTCAGATGCATCCATACTTCCCCTTAACGCATCTGCCGCTTTCCATAACTTATCTTCAAAATTAAGTTCTTTTGATTTAGTTGCCATTTAAATCTCCTTACATCCACTAACATTTATATATCAATAATTCTAAATAAAAGAGAACAAGTATTCAATCGGCTTTCTATTTAAAAAACTCCTGATATTTCACAACTCTAACATTATGCTCTCTAGCATACTTCTCAAAATTATCCGTAGATTCCTTAACGAAAAAGTACAAATACGTTTTTCTTACCTTAGGAAGTAATGCAGCTCTAGTAATCAATGTATCAATCATCTCATGATTTAATTTGTCTGCATTTCTCCACTTACACTCACCGACTATAGCCTCGGAGTCATCATGATTACTTGCTACAACATCAATTTCTTCTTGACGATGTTT
>DVKJ01000040.1 GCA_018716065.1 Candidatus Pelethosoma merdigallinarum | reverse complement strand
ATTTAATTAGTGCAATCTAGTATTAGAGGAAATTAAAAGACTTATTTCCGGTTGCCTATTCTAAACCGGTAATAAGTCTTGTAAATTAAATTTTGTTTTTTAAAACTGCATTTAGTTTAAAAATTCACGAAAAAAAAGATGATAAATATATACAAACTTATCATCTTGTAAACATAACCTTTATTTTTCAATCGACTCTATAGACTTACGAATAATGTCCATAGAATGGTGTAACTGGGTTTCTTCTTCTTTTGTTAATGGGAATACGACTTGTTCACGAATTCCTGATTGATCTAAAATACTTGGGGTACTTATATAAACATTTTCTTGTTCGTGATAACTAGATACACATAAAATAGAGTTTTCACCACCAAGAATCGCATTCGTAATACGTACTAAACACATTCCAATACCATAATTCGTAACACCTTTTCGTTCAATCACTTCATAAGCCGCATTACGTACTTCATCACAAAGCTGATCTAGTTCTTCTTGTGAAATATATTCTTGAATATCTTGTAAACCTACACTTGCCCTACTCCAAGGTACAAATTCACTATCGCCATGTTCTCCTAAAACATACGCATGAACATTTTTAGCGTTGACTTGTAAACGTTCACTAATTAAATAACGTAATCTAGATGTATCTAAGGTAGTTCCTGAACCAATGACTTGATTAGAAGGTAATCCTGATAAACGATAGGTAAAATAAGTCATCGCATCAACAGGGTTGGTGGCCACTAAAAAGATTCCATGAAAACCACTCTTCATGACTTCAGGAATAATCCCTTTAAAAATATCATAATTTCGTTTAATTAGATCTAATCTTGTTTCGCCTGGCTTTTGATTCGCTCCTGCACAAATACAAACGATTTTGGCATCATTGCAATCTTCATAAGAACCTGCTTTAATATTTATTTTAGAAGGTGCGAAAGGAATACCATGGCTTAAATCCATGGCCTCTCCTTCCATTCTTTTATGATCAATATCAATTAATACCAAATCAGTTACAAATGTTTTTTGGTTAATTAATGCATAAGCATAGCTCATACCTACACTTCCACAACCAATAATTACAACTTTATTCTTCATTTTATCACTCTTTCTACTTCTTTATTATAACAAATATTGGCATGATTATAACAAAGAAATATCAAAAAAGTAGGCTTATTTACCTACTTCCTGATTGAAACGATTCACATCCATAACCGTTCGTTTTGAAGAATGAAAAACTAGATATGACACTCTTTCACTTTGAAACCTTTCTGAGAGAGTTATGACATAAAATGTTTCTATTCTATAATAGACGAATCAATTTTAATATTATTCGTTATCTAATTTGCTTTCTACCATATATAATTTGTGAAGGGCTCGCGTCATGGAAACATATAATAATTTCATATCTAAAACATAATCCTTATTATATTGACCTATTTGATCAATGATTACTGCATCAAACTCTAACCCTTTTGATAAATAACTAGGAATGATATTAATACTACTATTATAAGTTAAATGAGAAGAATCAATTAAAGTGACATCTAAATGATCCTTTAATTGTTGATATAAATGATTAGCTTGTTCTTGATTTTTGGTGATAATCGCAATCGTTTTATATTGATGACTAATTTGCTTGGTTAATTTTATAATGTTATCACTTACATACTCTACTTCTTCACCATGACGGATGACAGGAATTGCTTGATCCAAACCTAAAAGTTGATTAATTTTATTGGCTTCTTCCATGATTTCTATGGTTGTACGATAACTTTTATTTAAACGTACAATTTCTAATGCAGGAAAAATATTTTGTAGTTCCGTCCAATCACTTAAACTACGATAAGCATATAAACTTTGTGCAAGATCACCATAAATACTAAAAGATGCATTTTGAAACATTTTCTTTAATGCATAAAAAGTAAATGCTCCATAATCTTGAGCCTCATCAATGACAATATGTTTGTAATGGTGATAGTCTTCACTTCCATTCAGTTTATATTTTATATACAAAAGAGACGGAAGATCTTCGATTTGAACCTCGTTCTTTTTTATTTTGCTAGTATTCCATCCTAAATCAGTTAAAATATCTATATAGATCATTTTAATCTTCTTATTCATTACCGTAAAATACTTTTTCAAGTGAGAAGTCCTGTTTTCTTTGATTTCTTTAATTAACTTTTGACTTTCTCCTTCTTTTATAAACTGACTAATTATGGTATTGATATGTTGATCGATATATTTTTCTAACAATAAAATCATTCGTTCCACTTGTGCTTGCACACTTTTGTATCTTTTTTTATCTATTTCTTTGTACATCGATAAAATAACCTTTCGATCGATCATTTTTTTATTAGAAATACAAAAATCTTTAAGAGGAATCACTTCTAGTTTTCGAAAATAGTCATCGATTCTTTTTTTCATCCTCATGGATGTTTTAAATGCCGATTCTTCATCATCATCTTTTAAAATATCTAATGAGTGATAAATGTTAAAGTTTTCTTTTACATAATTAAGACATAATTCATCTAAGGTAGATTCTATAACTCCATTGACATCTAAATCAGGTAATATATCAGAAATATAATTAACAAAAAATTTATTAGGTCCAATGACCATATAATCTTTCGCTTTAAAAAGATTACGATAATTATAAACTAAATAAGCAATACGATGAAGCGCAACGGTTGTTTTTCCACTTCCAGCCACTCCTTGAATAACCATATCTTGTCCTAATTTTTCACGAATAATTTGATTTTGTTCACTTTGAATTGTAGAAACAATATTTTTTAGACGAACATCTGCCGATACATCTAAATATGGTTTTAATAGTTCATCATTACTCACCGTATCTACATCATTAAATTGGATTAATTTCTTTTTCTCAATCGTATACTGTCTCTTCAACTTCAACTGTCCTTGAATCATGCCTTCTGGTGCTTCATACTGACATGAACCAACATTAGAATCATAATAAAGACTAGCAATAGGAGCGCGCCAATCAACGGTAATGATATTGTGATCATAATCAATCACACCTTTTTTACCAATATAACACTTTTCAAAATGATTTTTACTTTCAAAATCAATACGAGCAAAATAAGGACTATTCTTTGCTTTTTCAATGACTTCAATGTCATGTTCCAATCTTTCTTTTTCGTCCAACATCGCATCATAATTGTGTGCATATAGTTTCCGTAAATTCTTAAGTTTTAATTTAGAATCTTCAATCACTTCATCATACTTTTCTAAAGTATAATCTAAATATTGTACTTCTTCTGTCATTTTTACACCTACTTTCTATTACTATGGTCGAACTTATACTACATGATGTTTTAAGACTTGTCAAGAACAATTAATAAATTACACAAAAAAGCACCCTTACTGGATGCTTTTAAGAAAGTTTTTCGCAACATCTTCCGGATTACGTCCAAGTTCATCGACTTCGTAATTCAGTTCACTCATAATTTCATTATTTAACTTCGTTCCTAATTCATTTAACACTTCTTCTAGTTCTGGATATTCTTTTAAAGTCTCTTCATCAACTAAAGGAATCGCATAATATGGTGGAAAGAAAGACTTATCGTCTTCTAATAATATTAAATTAAACTTTTTAAGAAGACCATCCGTTGAAAAGGCATCAATGACATCACTATTCCCATTCGCAAGTGCCGTATATCTTGGACTACCATCAATACCAATCACATCTTTAAAATGAAATTGATAAGTATTTGTTGCCCCTACAAGACCATCTTCACGGTTAATAAACTCTAAGCTTGGTGAAATCACTAATTGATTCGATACACGTGCCAAATCACTCATAGTCGTTAAGTGATATTTATCAGCTGTATCTTTACGTACCGCAAGCGCATAAGTATTATTAAATCCCATTTGATCTAATACTTCAATTCCGTATTTTTGTTTTAAATCTTTTTTTACCGTATTATAAACCTCTTCAATATCACTAATTGGTTTATATTTTAAAGTGTCACCATAAACCGTTCCTGTGTAATCAATGTATAAGTCAATATTATGATTTTGTAAAGCACTAAAACAAATTTGTGTTCCTCCTAAGTTACACTGACGATTGACCTTAATATCCGTATTTTCTTCAATCGCATCACTTACCATATGACACAAAATATTTTGTTCAGTAAAATCTTTACTACCAACCGTAATCTCTTTTTGATTAGAACTAAAATCAATACTAGTTACTAAAAATAAGATTCCTAAAATAAGAGCGGTAACCAACAAAATCCATTTTTGATGACGACGTTTTTTCATTAACATTTTTTTATTAAAGTCGTTTGTTTTTTGAAGACTAATTGGCGTCACTAATTTTTCGATTAACCCGACAATATAATCGACAAAAAGGGCTAGTAAACAAGCAGGAATCGCACCAGCTAAAATTTGATTGTTATTAACAGTACGAATTCCAGAGAACACTAAGAAACCAAGTCCGCCACCACCAATAAAGGCTGCCATCGTCATTAATCCAACGGCCGTAACCACTGAGATACGAATACCAGCCATAATAACCGGTAAAGCTAAAGGAATTTGTACTTTATATAATACTTGCCAACGTGTAAGTCCTATTCCTGTTGCGGCTTCTAACATATTAGAATCAATACTATTAATTCCCGTATAAGTATTCTTTATGATAGGAAGTAAGGAATATAATACTACCATCACAATGGCAGGAAGAGTTCCAATTCCTAAAAAGGGAATCGCAAATCCTAATAAAGCCATACTAGGAATTGCTTGAATGACACTCGCAACACCTAATACTGGTTTATTTAATTTCTTTACATAACTAATAATAATACCAATAGGAACACCGATGATAATCGCGAATAGTACCGCAATCGAAGTTAATTTTATATGTTCCACTAACAAACTTAAAATTTGATCATAATTATTCATGACATAGGTAAAAAAACTCATGCTTCTTCACCTCCTTGAATAAATTGTTGGCTTAGTGAAGTAATCAAACTACTACGTGTAACTAAACCAACTAATTGATTTTGATGATTTACGACTGGTAAGGTAAAGAATTTCTTTTCCTCAACGATCTTTAAAGCATCCACAATCGAATCACTTTCTTGCAATGTGACTGTATGAGGTTCCATAAACTGAATGGCTGGAGCATGAAGATCACTATTTTCTGTTAACTGCGAAGCAAATAAACAACCTAAGAATTTTTTATGTTCATCAACAACCATGAGTGTATCTACTTTCATACTTTTCATTCTTGTAATACATTGAAACAAAGAAAGATTTTTAGAACACATAATCGGTTTCGGATTCATAATATCTTTTACTTTAATTAGTTCTGGTGAGTCCCAAATACGTTTCGCTCCGACAAAGTTACGGACAAAATCATTCTTCGGATGTTTCAAAATCATTTCTGGCGTATCATATTGAATCACTTTTCCACCATCCATAATACAAATCTTATCCGCAAGTTTGATTGCTTCATCCATATCATGTGTTACAAAGACAATCGTTTTTTTGAACTCTTGTTGTAAATGAAGTAATTCATCTTGAAGGGAACTACGAGTCATTGGATCTAACGCACTAAAAGGTTCATCCATTAAAATAATTTCTGGATTGGTCATAAACGCACGTGCTACACCAATTCTCTGTTGTTGTCCACCAGATAATTCCGTTGGATAACGGTCTAAAAATTCCTTAGGATCTAAACCAATCATTTCCATCATTTCTAACGTACGCTTTTCTATCACTTTAGAATCTACTTTATTTAATTTGGAAATCAATTGAATATTCTCACGCACCGTCATATGAGGAAATAAACCTGTTTGTTGAATCACATATCCCATATTACGACGTAATTGAATGACATTCATTTCCTTAATATCTTTGCCATTTAATAAAATCTTACCACTCGTAGGTTCAATCAAACGATTAATCATTTTTAAAGTCGTTGTCTTCCCACAACCACTTTCACCGATTAAACACACAAGTTCTCCTTGATTAATTTTTAATGAAATACGATGTAATACTTTTTTCTTTTTATAATTTTTAGTTACATTTTTAAACTCTATCATAAACATCCTCTATTCTTATCCCATTATATCATAACCACAAAAAAACTAGACAATAAAATCCAGTTTTTTGCGCTTTATTGTTCCAATAACCAATCGATAATATTTTTATGAATAATTCCATTCTGAGAATAATCTAACCTATCTATTGAAATCACATATTTTGGATAATTGTCGTTAATGTAATCTAAAGCCTCAAACTCTCTTTTTTCAGTTTCCGAATGTGCGAGAGTATAAGCGACTTGATAATACTCCTTTTGATTATGTTTTGTAGCAATAAAATCAATTTCTTTTCCGTTATTATTTCCAACACTTACATGATATCCACGATATATTAATTCATTATAAACGATATTTTCTAAATACGTACCGAATTGTGTGCGTTTATTAATATTTAAAATTTGACCCAATCCTAAATCCATTAAGTAGTATTTATCTTTTCGAGATAATATACGCTTACCTCGAATATCATAGGTAGATACTCTAGACATCAATAAAGCCGACTCCGCATAATCTAAACATTCATAAATGGTTTTAGAAGAAACAGGAATATTTTCTTTTTCAAATTCTTTTATCATATTAGAAGGAGAAAAAGTTTGACTTGGATTCGTCACCAAATATTCCATAATTCTTTGAAATAATGTCACATTTTTTATACTGTTTCTCTTAATGATGTCCTTTAAAACAATCGCATCAAAAACGTCAGATAAGTAGGTCTTCATCGCATCTAAAGAGTGTAACTCAAACCTTTGTGGCATTCCTCCCCACAATAAGTAATCATTAAAGGCTTTTTCTAAGTCTTGTGGATCTTCAATTTTTTTCAAATTTACAACCTCTTGAAATGAAAAGGGCATAATTTGAAAAGAAACATAACGACCAGATAATAATGTAGCCAATTCACCAGATAATAATTTGGAATTTGATCCTGTTACAAAAATAGAAGCATTTAAAGTGGTTTTAAAAGAATTAATCGTTCTCTCCCATTGATCGACCATTTGAATTTCATCAAAAAACAAATAATACTTTTGTTGATCCTGAATCTTTTCTTGAACATATTGATTTAAATCCAAATAATTTTCAATAAAAGAGTACGTAACATCTTCAAAATTAATATATAGAATATGATCTTTAGAAATACCCTGTTCTTCTAATTCATCCATTATTTGCTTTAATAATACAGATTTACCACATCTTCTAATCCCCGTTATAACTTTGATTAAATCTACATCATAAAATTCTCTTATTTTAGCTAGATATTTTTCTCTTTTAATCATATGTATCACCTTCTTTAATATATCATAAAAGCCACTATAAAGCAAGTTATATTTTCTTATAGGAAAATATAACCGTTATTTTTTTGTTTTATTTTTTTAATTGTAAACCATCTTTAAAGGCATTACCTACTCTTTCTCCTATTTTGTAATAACCATGAGTAAAAGGATCAAACGCAATCGCATTCACTAAAGAAATATCGATTTTATCATCTTTCATCACATGTTCATCCGCACTAACATTAACTACTTTACCAACAACTCCACAACCATATTCTTGGTCTTGATACTCGATAAATTCACATTCCATACAAATAGGAAATTCATTAATAATCGGTGCGTCTACCAAACTAGATTTTGTTGCGGTCATCCCACTATTTTCAAACTTATGAGGGGTATTATTTCCAGACACCACACCAAAATAGTCTGCTTCTACCACATGATTTGCATCAGCAATACTTACGGTAAATGCTTTTCTAGACTTGATGTTTTGTACTGTTTTATGGGTTTCAGTTAGATTAAGTACCACTTGATTTCTTTCTAACATCATTCCCCAAGCCGCATTCATCACATCAACACTTCCATCCTCATTATAAGTCGCAATCATAAGGACTGGCATGGGAAAAATAGCTTCCGTTGTTTTAATATTTTTCTCATTTTCATTCTCCTCTATATAGAAATTATATCACATTAAGAAAGATAAAAACGATTTTTATGTTTATTTTTAATGATATTTTCTTCGATATAATTGATTTTATCTTGAACACATGAAAGGTGTTGTAAGTGTTGATCGATTTGTTCTAAAGAACAAGTATATTTATCTTTCTCATAGACAAACTGTTTCTTATCTTCCTCTTGGTACAAAAGGCTTTGTTGTTCTTGTTCTTCTGTAAAATCATGAGTAGAATAGTGATACCCAAAGAAGACGTGTTCTTTTACCTTGCAAGCAGGATTACCAGCAAATAAAGTATTAGATGGAACTCTTTTATTCGCAATCACGGTATGTCCACCAAGAATACCACCAGAGCCAATCACAGTTCCTTTTAATAATAAAGATTGTTGACCAATCCATACTCGATCTCCGATTAAAATACTTTTACTCTCATTAACTCTTTTTGAAAGATTACAATCATAAATGATATGAGGGTCTGCAGTTCTAAAATAAGTTTCAAATGATAATAAAAGTTGATTCCCAATAATAATATTTTTTCTTTCCGTCGCATATAAATGACTCGTACGATTAACATAACAATCTTTTCCTATATAAATTACCGAATCATTTCCTACACGCATATTTAAAGACATTGGATAATCATTCTCATCAATATAAATTAAAGAATGATTCCCTGTAAAACGAACTTTGCAATTTTCTAAAATCAATTTGTTTTTACAGTAAAAAACATTATCTGTTCCTTTAAAGATAATTTCCGCATTTTTTAAAATAACATTCCCAATAATTTGATTGGTTCCTTCTTTAACCACTTGTTTCATATTCTCTCCCCTCTCCTATGATGTTTTTATTATATCATCAAAATTCTATCCACAAAAGTAATTGGCACAAAAAGACTAGATGTTTCTATCTAGTCCTGTTTCTTCTGTTCAGTTTGCTTTTGAGTATCACTTTGTTTCTCAGATTCCTTTATCACTTGTGTCTCGATTTTTTCTTTTTCTGTTTTATCACTTTTTGATTTCTTTCTTTTTTTCTTTTTATAGATCAAAATGGATCCAGCCGTTATCAAAACTACACCAAGAATACCTACACCAATACCATAAATCATTGGTATTTGATTTTCTTTCGTTTCTTCTTTTTTTTCTTCCTTTTTAACTACTTTTTTCTTTTCTCTTGTTACTTTAAGAACATATTCTTTTACACTACCATCTTCCGCTTTAACCGTTATTTTTAGTTCATTCAATCCTACTTTCAAATCATGTTCACCTATACCATCAATGGTTGCCTTTTCATCTTCTGCAAGGGCATTCACTGTGATTTTGTTTACTTTATTTTTGACTTTTATTTTATACTCCAAAACATCTTTATTAAACTCTATAGTTCCATCACTAAGCTCGATATTACTTAAATTAGTGTTATTAGACTTTGGTACTTCTACTACCTCTGGTTCTGTTACCGTTGGGGTGGTTGATGGTGCCGTATAGGTTGTTTGAGGAGCAACATTTAAATAAATATATCCTGTGATCCCATATTGATCCGGCGATATCGTATATTGACAAGCACCTTTTCTAGCATTTTGTTTACAAATACGATCGGTATCTTCGTACATACTATCTTTCATACACTCGATATAAGCCGGATCACTTTCGTCAATACATGGTCCTGTAGAATCCCAAACATATAGCGTATTCCCCTCGACTCTTTCTACGTATCCAACATGACCATAAGGTGTCCATCCACCCCAAACAATGATGGAATTCGCTTGAGGTGTGGTTCCTACACTATATCCAGCATTTTGAGCATCAGTATACCAATCTTTCGCATTACCCCATCCTGGTAAAGCAACACCTGCTTTTTCATAAGCTTGTTGCCACGCATACCATGTACAATTCGTTCCATAAGGCCCAGATGAACTATATGGATTATAAGCCGCATGAACATCCCCGATTACAACCAAACTCATCGTTATTAATAATAACAAACATTTCTTATAAATTTTTTTCATCATAAAACACTCCCACTATCTTCTACTTCATTATATCATGTAAAATTCAAAAATGACTAGATATTTTCATCTAGTCATTAAAAAATTCCTTTTTTTACAATCATTCATTAGTATCCATACTCCTACCACAATACTAATCCCAATCACGATTCCAATTACAAAATTCATATTATATTTTCTTTCTACGAACTCTTTTTAAACACTAAAATTGCTTTGGCTGTTCCTGTAATCGACATAGTGATGAATTCATATCCTGCTTGCGACATCTCATTTGCTTTGGTTTCTATTTTCTTTGCCATATCATCTGCTTTTGGTGAATATTCAATCACAACCGTTTTATACATTTTTACATCCCCTTTTATTTATTTTTACAATTAACAATGGTGACAACAAGGCAGTAATAACGACTAAAATCCATAGATTACCATCAAGGAAATTATAAGACTTTAATAAATCGCGAATATCTCCACCCTCACTAATATACATAAACAAATCAAATAAATTAGTTAAGATAAACCAAATAACACCAAATACAATATAATCTTTTGATGTACAATTTTTAATTCTAGGTATGAATAAATACGCAATGAAAAAGATGAAAATGCTTAAAATAATTCCACTCAATGGTAAAGCGATATCGCCTAATTTAACTAAAACATGTTCACGTAGACCACCATTTAAAATCGCAACCGGTATAATCAAAAACCATATACCTATTGCTTGAATATATTTTTTCAAAACCATCACACTCCATATTTATTATTCAGATTATATGATATATTTTATGAATTTAAATATCAATAAAAGCAAAATAATAAGGAAAAAAATCAGACTAGGTTTACTGATCGTCACTTTTCTGGTTACTGTCTTTTCTAATTGATGAGCTTCACCAATATAGTTTAAACCCCATCGTTTTTTTCGACTTAAATCTTCACTCGTATATAATCCAAAGGCTAAAGGATTATCATACTCACTAAATTCAAAATTTTTTATATGAATCAAACTATAAAACATCACTAAATCGCCAGCACTCCCAGACATATTGGCAATCGATAAAAGAATCAGTAGATTATTCGATGTTACCATACCTAAGATATAAGTGATGGCTCCAATCACAATAAATGGGGCGAGAAGAGAGGCTAGAACATTTCTTTTAGAGATATTTTGTTTACATAGGCAACACAAAATACCTTTTTCTAAATGTGCACCATAAGTAATCTTTTTAAAGTCAGCACCCCATAGTACATAAGCAATACTATGAATAATTTCGTGAAGAATAAAATACGGAATAACAGTAATCAAGAACAAACCTAAATCAATATCTATCATACTATAACTCGGATTTATAATAGGTGTCACAATAAATAAAATTAATAATAAAATCACCGCAAGAATATTTATACTTTTCATATTCATTTCAAACAAATAATATTTTTTCATATCTCATTCCCTTTAAATATCGTATTTATATCACCTTCATTATAACACTTCACTTCTGCGAAAAAAAGACTCTTCATACAAAAAAACTAGATATTTCTATCTAGTCATATGTTTATTCTTAAAAATACAGAAGATAAACTTCATTATATGAATTTAACCGTATCTTTTAAGTCTTTTCTCTGATGGTGAAATGGATTATCAGGGCAATCTTCTGCTTTATATCCGATTGATATTAAACAAATAGGTTCTATATGGTCCTCTAGATGAAACTGTTTTTTCAATTCCTGTTTATTAAACCTTTCAATCCATATATTATCAAGACCAATATTCGTGGCCTCTAACATCATATGGGTTGCGACGATACAAGCATCCATTTCATAAGTTGAGTAATCATCTAGCACACAAGCAACATCTTTATCACTACACACAATTAAAACAATAGGCGCTCCATAGCGACATGGACTTACTTGATCTATTTTATCTAAAGCTTCTTTAGACCTAGCCACATAAATTTTTTGTGGTTGTTTATTTTTAGCCGTTGGGGCTAATCTTCCTGCTTCACTATTTTATTTATCTTTTCTTCCTCTACTTTTTTATCTTGAAATTTTCTTGTTGCAGTTCTCTTTCGAATCACCGTTTCAAAATCTTGATTGTCTTTTGAAAAACTTGTATATTGTTCTACTTTCATACTTAAGTGATACTTCTTTCTTAACTCTGAGATTTGTTTCATCATTGGTGATTTATGGTGCAAATCTAAAGCTTCTTGATTTTCCCAACAATCGATTAACAATACCGTTTCTGGGTCATCTTCAGGATAAAAATACTCATATCTTTCATTTCCTTTTTCATTACGTACCGCATCAACAATTCCAGTAGAAATCATTTCTTTAGCAAATGCTTTCGCACTACCATTCTTTCCAGTATAATATATATTTATGGTTAAACTCATATTCCACCATCTCCTTACTATCTCTAGTATATCACGCTTTCACACTATATATGTTATCTTTTACAAAAACGCTCTATATTATCAGAATTATATTTTTGATTTTTAATGACTTTAAACGTTTCATGATCCTCATTTACATGACATCGAATAACATCATAAAATGGAGTGTCATAGTATACCGCTTTATCTCCTGAAACTTTTACAATTGAAAATCTCGGTGCTTGATGAATGTTAATCACGCTAATGTAATCAATAGCTATTAATACCAATACAAATAATACAAAATAGCCAAAGTTACAAATTAATCTTTTTCCATGAGTTAATCGTTTCGTAAACCGACTAACCCCTATTAAAGATACAATTCCTCCAAAAATGGAATAAATACTCCCCCAACTACTTTCACTAGGAAATATAGCAACTGCAGTAATGGCAATTAAAACTCCAAATACGATGAATATTAAACCGATAAGATTATTTTTCTTTTCTATTTTTTGATTCGTATAATCTATGGTATGAATCATATTCTCTTCTAATCTTTCGTGATATTCTTTTTCCTTCACTTTCTCGCCACTCATCAAATCATTTAATGAAATGTGTAGTTCCTTACACAAAGGTGTAAATAAAGATAAGTCAGGCATGTTTCTTCCATTTTCCCAATTTCCAACCGTGCGATCTGATACATTTAATTTTTCCGCTAATTCCTGTTGTGTCATATTTTCCTTTTTTCTGCATTCAGCAATAAATTTTCCTATTTTTTCTTGATTCATAAATGTTCTCCTTTCACACTAACATTTTATAATGTAAAAGTTATTTCTAACAGGAAACAGTTCAAGGGTTCACAAAATAAATAAATCTTTTGCCTTTTTAGTTAACTTTTAAATAAAATTTTAATAATGATTCCCTTTCTATATTCCTTATTCAAATAAACTTAACGATTTTCATACCAGATCAACCAATCGATCTTTCGATGAGGTTTTTCTACAGATATCTTATTTTCTTTCAAAATAAAGTCGATGACTTTTTTGTATTCTTCATATTGAAAATTATTTTTATATTTTTTTATACTGTTTTTATATAGAGTATGTCCTGTCAACATTTGATAATCTTCTTTAGAAATATATTGATACATTTGCGTTGCCAATACCGAGTCATAAATTACAAAGTCATCTCTATTATAACAATGTACATTATGATACAAACAATATTTACTAATAAACGAGAATAAATTTTTACCAAGTTTTTCTTTTGTCCATTTGGCTAATTCATTGACTAAACTTAAATCACCACAAGATACTCGTTTATCGAAATCAACTTTTGTGATTTTTTCTGCCAAATCATAAATGCCTCCATCTTTACCTAAATTTCTCATTAAATTAGTTCCATTTGTTAAATCTATCAAACAAATTTTCATTGAGACGATTGCTTTATCATGATTCAATGGAAACTGTTTTAAAGCCGAAGCGATAAGAATTCCTTCTCTACCATATTTTTTATCACTTTTGACTCTTTCTGCAGCTCTTTCTAAATCTTTGTTTGAAATTCGTTTTACAGTCATATTATCACAACTTTCCTTATTCTCCGATCTAATTATTAATTTCATTATAACATTTCATAGTTATAAGAAAAAGATTCTGATACAAAAAACTAGATATTTCTATCTAGTAAATACGATTTTAATTGTTAAATAATTGAAAAAACAATTAATAAAATCCCAACTATTACAAAAATGCCACCCCATACTCTAAGAACATTTTTCATTTTTGGATTTTTTAACCATTTATCGGGAATTCTAGGGCTTTTAAGTTTCATAAAGAACTGAGGATTCATCATCATAAAAATGGCAACTATCGTAATTAAAATTCCTGTAATTAACATACACTACCTCCTAACATTTCTTATAAAAATCATTTGTTTTTTTCATTTTTTGAAACATATAGTACTAATAAAATTATTCCTGTTAAATTAATTCCTATTGATAATCCTAGTAATAATCCTGAACTAAATTCACCAAATGGTGTGGTTTCATTACCACAGAAAAAAATATATGATAAATACAATACATTTCCGAGTATCATCATCAATATTCCAGTTTTCTCTTTATTCATATTTATTTCTCACTTTCAAACTACTATTTGTACACCTATTAAAACAATTATAACATTTATTATTTGATCATTAAACGATGAAATGTCTTTTGTTAAAATATTCCTAAATGCTCTAATAATATTTTTAACCCAATTAAAATTAAGATTGTCCCACCTAACATTTGTGCTTTCTTTTCATATTTATTTCCAAATTTGTTTCCGATTTTAACACCTATATATGACATTACAAATGTTATGATTCCAATTGATAAAATAGCAAATAATATATTTACATTTAGAAAAGCAAAAGTAATTCCTACTGCTAATGCATCAATACTTATTGCGATGGCTAATGGTAGCATCGTTTTAAAATTTACTTTATCATTGTGTTTTTCGCTTTCTTCGGATAATCCTTCTTTTAACATGTTACCGCCTATAAATCCGAGTAATAAAAACGCTATCCAATGATCAATGTTTGTTATTAAATTTTGAAATGTAGTTCCGAGTAAATAACCTATTAATGGCGTAAGTCCTTGAAATAATCCAAAATATAATCCAATAATTAGTCCCTTTTTCTTATCAAATTCTTTCATTGATAAACCTTTACTTATAGATACTGCAAAAGAATCCATTGATACTCCTAAACTTGTTAATAATATTTCTATAATTCCCACATTACATCCTACTTCCAAAGTTACTATTTGTACACCTATTAAAACAATTATAACATTTATATTTAAAATTAAAAAGGTAAAAAGAACAAAATAAAACCAGACACAAAGTCTAGTTAATAACAAATTAGCACGGACAAATAATAATTAACTAAATATCTTAACGCATCTAGCGAAATAACTTATGCACATTATTCTACTCTAAAACTCAGTTCAAAATTTCAAATGTTAATTTATACCAATCATTAATTCCCTATGTATCGAAAATATTTTACTCTTTTTTATCACTTTCAAAATATAAGCATACTATAGATCTTTTTAATTTAGAAATTAAATAAAAAAATAATGGGATACCCCAGGCGAGATGAATGCTCACATATAAAATATGCTTACTGGCTTTGCCAACACATCGTTAATCCTTCACAAGTACCCCATATACATATATATTATATCATAAGTTTAGTAAATATTATTGTTAAAGCTCTAATCTTTCATCTTTTTTATTCAAATGTAATTTAAATTTAAGAAAACTCAATAATTTTGCACTTTAATTTTTAAAACAGTTTATATATAGTAAATATAAACTAATATAACTAAAGATCATAATCAATTAGCAAAAAACATTGATCTAATTACAATTTGCTAAATTCTCATTTTTAATGATATTATATTTGTATTGCAGATGATATATATTTAAATGGAGGCGATTATCGATGGATAAAATAGTGATATTTGATTGGGGTGGTGTTATAATGAATAAATTTCCCGATGTTAATAACGATAAAGAGGCAATTATTAGAACAATTAAAAGCTTTGCCCATAATTTAAGTGATGAAGAGGCATGGGAAATTTACGTTAAAACATTAGTAGATGAAAATGGCATATTTATTAGTAGACAAAACGATGAAAATAGTAAAATAAAATGGTTACAAAGAATAGAAACATTAGGCAAATTTGAAACAACTTTAGAAGAATTTACAAACAAATTTATCGAAGAACATCTTAGTGTGGGATATTATAAGGATGTAGTTGCATATGCTCATTCATTAAAAGAAAGATGCTTGATTGGTATATTTTCCGATTTAATATATAGTGCCTATCCAATACTGGATAAACAAGTTAATTTATCTAAATTCGATTATGTATGGTTATCATATTTAACACACCTTAGAAAAGACACTGAAGAAGCATTTGTTTTAGTAGAACAAAATTTACAACTGCAACCTGAAAATATATTATTTGTTGATGATACAACAATAAATATTGAAAATGCAAAAAGAAGAAATTGGAATACATGTCAAGCAAGAGGATATGAATTACAGAAAATAAAAAGATATGTGGAACAATTTTTAATTAAGGTTTTTGAGTGTAAATCTAATAAATGTTTAAAGAAGTAGTATTCAAAATAAAAAAGGTATTCACTGCAAAACATGGTTCCCCATTATTATTAAATTTAAAAATATAATTTTCTTCATCTATTTTACTATAGATACTTTAAAAAGTCACAGTTTTGTGACTTTTATTTTATATAAACTATAATTAAAGAATAATAACTTATTTTATGATGTAAACTGGAATGATTGTATAACTATAATAATTTTTCGTTATTTTGATATGATCAACTTCATACGAGCAATTCTTATCTTTTCAACAATATTTCTTTATTTCTTTAAATCATCTTCATAAATCTATAAATTATAATTTTTTAATCTTTTGTATATTGTCTTTTTATAATATTAAATAAACTTGACAAGATAAGACTAAATAATGAAATAAATAAATATACATTATTTTTTTCATCTAAAAAAAGGCATAAGCAAATAAATATCATGGCTAACACCAATAAAATTACGCTTCCTATTGTTAATAATTTATTTATCAATTTTTTATCCATAACCATTTACCTCTCTTTCAATTTATTATAAATTTTTCTTATACAAAATTACTATTTATTTTTATCTTTTATAAATTCAATTATCACTATTGGAATATATACATAATCAGATACTTTGCATGCAATTCTATCAACGCCTGTTAAAATAATATAAATTATTATACCTAAACTAATAAAACAACTTCTTTATTTTATAAATAATCTTAAAATCTTACTTTTGGGAACGACTTTAAATTTTATCTTATCTGTTTTCAATTTTAATTTTTTATATTTTTCATTATCATATCCAAAATCATCAATAACTTTTATGTCAATTTTATCTTTAGTTTTTTTGATTTTTCCTTCATAAGTTTTATCATTTCCAAATTATATGTTTTTAAATGTACCCTATTTATATACAATTCTCAAATTAGTCCCGTTTGTTAAATCGATCAAACAGATTTTCATAGAAAAAATGACTTTATCTTGATTGAGTGGGAACTGTTTTAAAGCAGAAGATGATAAGAATGTCTTCTCTACTATTTTCTTATCCTTTTTGACTCTTTCAGAAGTTCTTTCTAAATCTTATTTTGAAAGTGTCTTAATCATTATTTTTTCTCTTTTCTATCTCTTCAAGTAAAGTAGTCTCAATCGAAGTCAGTGAAACAATTTCGACAATATCGTCAATCGGAAATGAAATACTTTGAACACCTGTATGAAAAGAAACAAATCTCATCTTTGTTGGAATAAACTCTTTCTTTATCGTACCTCGAATAGCCATTCCATCCTTTGTAGTAATGATCACTTCTTCATTCACATGACTATTTATCTTCATCGTTTTCGTATATAATTCTTTCGTAATTTCATATTGTTCCGTTGGTAAATACTTTCTAGGTACAGGATAAACGGTAATTAGTTTCCTAGAATTTTTTGTTAAAATGTAAATGTATTCTTGATAAACTTTTATTTTCCCATTCTTTGATTTACTATCTAAAAATTGATGGAATTTTCCAAAATACATATTCTTTGTCTTACCTAACCTAGAAGCTCTCCCTACTAAAGAAACTTTGTTTTGTACTCTAGCAACTCGTTCACTCATTCTATGACGCCCATGATATGTTAATTTACTTCTCATTTTACTACCTCTCAAACCGATTATAACATGATTTTGAAATGGAGAACAAATAATCTTTATTCAGTTCCTAATTTCCATTTTTAATTATCATTATTTGATATACTATCACACGAACGTACGTTTGTCAATTATTTTAACATAAAAAGTCTTGTTCGTTATAACAAGACTCTTTATAAGATCATATCTAAAATATTAGCATATTAAAAATCCTTAATTACAAAAAAACATTGATATCGTGTGCCAGATATAATATACTTAATATGTAATCAAGGAGATGGACGAATTGCCCTTTTCTATAAGACTATAGAAAATAAAAGTTACTTTAAGTTTTCAGTTGCTAACCAGAAAAACTAAAAAAGTAACTCGTAGGAGTTGGTTTTAACCCGACCCCTACATAATTATATAATCTTTTAGAAATAATGTCAATTTTAATATATGGATAAAGAAATAATTTACAATTAAATGAACAAGAAAATTCTTTTGATGAATTAGAACCACTTTTTTCTAAATATAAAGATTTTTTAACTGATGAAGATAAAGAATATGTGAAACTTATTATTGAAAAAAGGAAAAAAAGAGATTGACAAACAGTTAGGAGAGAATAAAATGAAAAAAACACTATTTAATTTAGGAAGGGGAATAGCTACACTCCTTATGTTTTGGCCTTTATATGTTATTTTAAATCACGAAAAAATAAACTTTCCAGTGATTGAGTTGGCTATTTCGATACTCTATTGTATATATATGAATTCGGTCAATGATAAGCTAGATCGTATGGAAAAAGTAAAAAAGAATTATTACGAACAACTGAATTTTAGAAAAAAATTAACGTCTGAAATGACAGATAAAGAAATTATAAAATATCAAGAAAAATACATAGAAAATTTAATTGATGAATTTTTCTAACAAGTTATACCTACGCTTGTACAAATACTTATAAATAAAGGAATGCATCAGCAGTAAACTCATATAACTTACTGTTAGGTTATCATCTTGTAAGAACATTGGTATTTGCTCTATAATAGACGGTATTATTAAAAAGATCTAATTAATGATATAGTATAAAGCATCAAAAAAAGCCTTTATTTCTAAGACTTTTCAACATTTGTAAAACTTAATTAAGTTTGAACAAATATAAGTAATTTTTTATAAATATTTAATCGATAAATTGTAATTTATATGTCTTGTTTTTTTATGCTTTTATTTATATAAATTGCATAAACTAATGGTACTATTGTTAAAAACATAGATGATACATATAATGATACTGTATTTTCAACATTAAATATAGAAAGTGAATTTACTAAACAATGGGTTATGATACAAGGAATAAGAGATTTACTTTTATAAAATATAATAACAAATAAATATCCTATTGAAATTGCATAAGATATTTGCATTAAAGTTGGAATTAAATTTGAACCATTTAATAAGTTAACAATATGACCTATCCCAAAAGTAATGGCACTTATAATTATTGCTCTGTTAACATTATCTTTTTCCATCATTTTAAATAAAAAACCTCTAAAGATAACTTCTTCTAAAAAGCCAACATTAAGCATTGTTAAAATATAAAATATTATTTCGTTTGGTGTATTATTGATGTTAATACCATTCCATAGATTAACTGATATAATCAATAATAATGGTATAAAATATAAATATCTTTTTAAATTTCTTACTTTTGTTAGTCCATAATAAGAAACTCTTTTTAGTTTTACTATCACAAAAATTAACACTAACGAAAATATTGTGTTTATAATTGTACTTCTATAATCTTCTATTCCAAAATTTTGTATACAATATGAATTTACTATTATATAGAATACTATTAATAATATACAAAATAAAGTTTCATTCTTTTCAAATATTTTTTTCATAATTATCTCACTTTCAAATTACTATTTGCTGTTTAGATAATTATACCATTTATTCTTAAAATAAAAAAGATGGGAATACTTATCTTAGATATTCCCAATAAAAAAAAACTAAGCTTAAAACCTAGTATAATAATCAAAATTGGTAGCGACGAGTGGATTCGAACCACCGACCTACTGGGTATGAACCAGGTGCTCTAGCCAACTGAGCTACATCGCCATAACACGTAACAGTATAATAATATCATATCTCTAAACGTTTGACAAGTATAATTTTTAAAAAAGTTAAAAATATGTGAAAGAGATGATATAATAATACTAAGGTGGTCGAAATGAAATTTAATTCTTTAATTCCAGAACTTAGTGTTTCTAATATTCAAAATAGTATGAAGTTCTATACGGATTTAGGATTTCACATTGTATATGAACGAAAAAATGATAAATTTGCTTTTTTAGAGTTAGAGGAAAATCAACTCATGATTGAGGAAATTAATGAACATTGGAATACAGGACCTTTAGAATATCCTTTTGGTCGTGGTATCAATCTTTCTATGACGGTATCTGATGTAAAAAAAATGGCTAAAAGAATCAAGAAAAAAGGGTATCCCCTCTTCTTAGATGTAGAAACTCATTCTTATATGGTTGATGGGACACTATGTGAAGATCAAGAATTCTTAATTCAAGATCCAGATGGATATTTATTACGATTTAATAATTAAAGGAGGAAGAAAATGAAAAAGAAAATCGGTATGATTGTTGGTGTTTTAGTTGGTTTATTTGTTGTATGGTTTGGATATCTATTTGTTACTAGCTATATTGAAAACACCAAGTTACTACAAGAAATGAATAACGTTTATGAATTACTGGATGTGGAAGAACTCGATATGGACAAAATCAATGAACACTTGAATAAAACAGTAACGAAAGGAGACTATGGAAAAATTGAACAAGCTGCCAAAAGTTATGTTCGTGATTTTGTAACTCTAACTAGTACATTTACAGAGTGGTCACAAGATGAATCATTGGTTCAAGTCCTAACAGTAGAGAATTATCAATTAGATGGGCCTCAATTTACTAAGACAAACGAATATTTAAAAGAAAAAAGAGATTCTTTAGAAGAAATTGAAAAAGAATACAAAGATTTAATGACAGACACCAGAAAAGATTCTTATATTAAAAATTTAGAGTTAGATTCTGTTTATGTAGATATTTATAATCAAGATCTTATGGGAGACTTTGAAGAGTTACGTACGGATAAAGAACTACAAGATATTTTTAGTGATTTAACAAATATATTAAATGTTTATGATGAAGCAATTGGCTTTTTAAAAGGGAATGCTTCTGAATGGACGATTGAAAACGATACGCTAATATTCACCAACGATCATCTTTTAAATGAATATAACACAATCATAGATAAAATCGATAACGAAAAATAGAAGATCACTCTTCTATTTTTATTCTTTATGACTAATAATACTTTTACTACAGAAATATGTAATAAGGAAATAACCTCCATAGATACAGATTAAGAAGATAGCTGTCATAATAATGGATTCTAATAATCCATCAATTCCCATACCAGCTAATAAATAATTGGCAAATTGAATTCCAAAATAGGAATGAATGATGGCTAGAAGAAGTGGGAATAAGAAGAAGATCGCGATTTGTCTAAATAAAGCTCGATGAATCATCTTCTCATCGACTCCTAGTTTTCGTAACATTAAGAATCTTTCTTTATTATCAGTACTTTCTGATAATTCTTTTAAAGCAAGAATCGCCGCACTAGACATTAAGAAGATAATTCCTAAATAAAGCCCAATGAATGTGACTAAAGCTCCTAAACCAACACTGGCTTCATAAATTGATATTTTACTACTAGCACTTAAATTTAAATGTTGATTTGATAACGTTTGATAATTCTCTTCTGAAGTCAATTCATTCTCTATTTGTTGTTTTCCTTCTTTATCAACAGCGTTATAGTTACCAATGACAAAATTCTTTTTATCAAATCCAGTAAAATCAATATTGTCAGGTAAAACAAATATTCCTGCATTGATATGATTAGAAGAAATACGAATAAATCCATTTTTACATTCGGAATATTTTGGTGTTAAGGTTTTACCCCCTACTTCAATTGCTACACCCTGTTTCAAAGCCAGATTATGAATACTAATCCAACTATCAAAATCCGCAACAATCATGTATTCATCATCTTCTAATTCATAAGTTTCATGACCATAAGACCTAGCTACTTTATTATAATCACTAATCTTTATAAACTCTTCGGCAGAATCATAATAAAGATGAGGATATGTTTGATATACTTGATCATAGGCACTTCCAAGTAAAGTACGAACCGTTAATTCTGAATTCGCATAGGTATAAATATCAACCACATCTTTTAACTTTTTATCCGCATCAAACCCAATACGCTCTAATGTTTCCATCACCGTATAATGAGAGGCATCAATTTCTTCTTGTGTATAGCCATAATCTTCCATGTAAGAATCTGGCATATCAACCGTTTTACTTAACTCGATATCAACCGGTGCAAGTTCTTTTAAATTCTTTGTTAGAGAATTTTTTAAAGATAAAGAACTTGATAAAACACAAATCGTAATAAATAGCATTAAACAAATCATTCCCATAGAGAATACCGTAGTATTAATTTTACTACTAATTTGTCTTAAGGTAAAACTATTTAATCCTTTATAATAAAGTCCTTTCATTGACATGACAATTTTTAAAATTAAACCGGATAAAGACCAAATAATTAAGAAGGTAGATACGACTCCCATAATGATTGGTGGGAAAATATCGCCTGGATCTTGAATTTGATTTACACCAGCGGTTACTAAGTAGTATGCATATCCTAGTAAACCTGCACCAAGAATAAAGACAATCGTACAAACCCAAGGATTTTTCATATGTACCTTTTCTGATTTCTTATTCGCATATAATAAATCAATTAATTTACATTTACCAACTTGAATGGTATTAAAAATCATAACGAGTACATACATAATACCAAAGTAAATAATGGTTTTAATTAAAGCAGATGAAGAAAAAACAAAGGTAAATTCTGTCATATCTACTTCAAACATATTAGCGACAAAAACACTCATGAGTTGGGAAAGTAAAATTCCAATACCAGAACCAACTACTAAGGAAACACACCCAATTAAGATGGTTTCAAATAATAAGATTTTTGAGATTTGGCCTTTTCCCATACCTAGTGTCATATAAATACCAAATTCTTTATGACGACGTTTCATTAAGAAACGAGAGGCATAAATAATTAGAAAACCTAAGACAAAAGATACAAAGACACTAACTCCTGATAACATATTAATCATAAGATCAATAATCTCACGAGTAGATTCTGTAATATTCATCATGGCGGTTTGACTATCAATCGAATTAAATAAGTAAAAGATAGATACACCTAAGATTAGGGTAAAAAAGTAAATCGCATAATCTTTAAAACTTTTTTTAATATTCTTTATTGATAACTTAAAGAGCTTCATTCAAATCCCCTCCAAGTAGTGTGACTACATCGATGATTTGATCAAAGAACTCTTTACGTGTTTGATCTCCACGTTTTAATTCATTAAATATTTTTCCGTCTTTAATGAAGACCACACGTGATGCATAACTGGCTGTAAAAGCATCATGAGTAACCATTAAAATAGTCGCTTGTAATTCTTGATTTAATTCACTAAAACGTTCAAGTAATAATTTCGCACTTTTACTATCTAACGCTCCCGTAGGTTCATCGGCAAGTACTAATTTAGGATTCGTAATTAAAGCTCTCGCACTTGCGACACGTTGTTTCTGTCCCCCACTCATTTGATAAGGATATTTTGATAATACCTTACTAATACCTAGTTTTTGAGCGATACTACGAACACGCACGTCAATTTCTTTTGGTTTTACATTTTGAATCGATAACGCTAAAGCAATATTTTCATAAGCCGTTAAAGTATCTAAAAGGTTAAAATCTTGAAAGATAAAACCTAATTCTTCTCTACGAAAACGATTTAAATCATTTCCTTTAAGAGTTGTAATATCTACTCCTCCAACATAAATGTGACCACTTGTTACACGATCAATGGTAGAGATGACATTTAGCAAAGTTGTCTTACCACTTCCACTCGCTCCCATAATCGCCACAAATTCACCATGTTCGACTTCTAGTGAGATTCCATCAATCGCTTTCGTTAAATTTGAACGATTGCCATAATATTTTTCAATATCTTCTATTTTTAAAATTGTTTCCATAATCTTTCTCCCTTCCCCTTCATTATAGAGGAATTTTTTTAAATATTTCATTGATTTTAATAACAAAAACTTACACTTCTGTAAGTTTAGTCTCTCGTACCTTGATAAAATTCTTCTTTCGGAAAGTGTATATAAATTTTTGTATACTCCCCTTCTTTTGATTGTGCCTCTATTTTTAAACCTAATTTAGAAGCTAATTTTTTACATAAATAAAGTCCCATTCCAGTTGAACTAGCCCCAATACGACCATTTTCTCCCGTAAAGGATTTATCAAAGATACGGGGAAGATCTGAAGGTTTAATACCAATACCATTATCTTCGATCACTAAAGTGGTATCATCTTTATGATTAATCGTGCTTAAACAAATCTTCGCATCTTTTTCTTTACTATATTTAATACTATTAGATAATATTTGGCCTAACATAAAATCTAACCATTTCGCATCACTAAAAACTTCTACATCTACATTCTGTATCTCAATTTGAATGTTACGTAATAAAATATTTTCTTTATGTTTTCGAATTACCGTATTAACCACATCTTCTAAAGAAGTCTTTTTAATTAAATAATCTTTTTCCGTCGCATTACTACGAGCATAATACAATACTTGATCAATATCTTCTTCGATACGACGTATTTCTGGAGCTAGTTTTTTTAACTCGGGATGATTATGCATCATTAAAATACAAGTTGATAGAGGAATTTTGATTTCATGAACCCATAATTCAATATATTCTTTAAAATCAATCGTATTTTTTTCATAAAGACGAACATATTCATTCATGGCCTTACTAGCTTCATATAGAGCTTGATACAATATTTTACCATCATAAAATTTCGGTTTAGGCATTAATTCAAAAGCTAAATATTTCTTATCTAGCTGTTCTAAAGCATTTAAAAAGGTACGATAAAAGAAAGTACGACGAAGATATTCATACGTAAAAAGAGAAAGTAAAACAAGCACATAAAGAATACCTAATAAATAAATGAGTGTTGGCGTTACTTGAAAAACAATTAATAAAAATCCAGCAAGAATTCCAAAACCAAGTAATAAAGTAATCTCTACGATTTTATCTTTGATATGATCTTTTATTCTCATAATAAAATATAACCTTGTCCTCTTCTTGTTTCAATCACATTTTCTAAACCGATTTCCTCTAACTTTTTACGTAAACGATTCATATTAACCGTTAAAGTATTATCGTCAATAAAGACATTCGTATCCCATAAATAATTCATTAAATCATCACGAGTAACAATCGTTCCCACATGTTTTAATAAATAGACAAATATACCAAGTTCGTTTTTGGATAACAATAATGTTTGTCCTTTTCGTTCTAAAGTACTTTTTAAAGGATTCACGATGACATCTTGGTACTTTAATGTATCTTCATGATGTTCTCTTCTCTTTAGTATGGATTCAATATGTAAAAGTAAAATGGTGGGATGGTAAGGTTTACTAATGTAATCATCCGCTCCATAACTCATACTTAATACTTCATCCATTTCTGTATTTTTACTTGTCAACATAATAACAAAAACATCTGATTTTTTACGAATTTCTTTTAATATTTGTTCCCCACTTAAAGTAGGTAATGTAATATCTAATAAAACTAAATCAGGGTTTGACGATAGAATTTCTTCTACAGGATCTGTAAAATTGGTAAGGGTTATCGTTTCATAACCATGATGATCTAGTAAACTTTTGACTTCTTCACGTAACGTTTGATCATCTTCTACAATCATAATTTTTGCCATAATATCACCCACTGATTCCATTATAGCACAAAAAAGTACCGAAGTACTTTTTTGATTAATAGTTTTCTGAACGTAATTCAAAGTAAGCTTGTGGATGTGCACATACAGGACATACTTCAGGAGCTTCTACGCCATAATGAACATGTCCACAGTTACGACAAATCCAGAAGTGTTCTTCGTCTCTCTTAAATACACGTTCGTTATTAATATTTTCAATCATTGCACGATATCTAGCTTCGTGTTGTTCTTCAATTTTAGCAACACTTTCAAATAAGAATGCGATATGATCAAATCCTTCCTCACGAGCAACTTTGGCAAATGTAGGATACATATCTGTATGTTCATAATTTTCACCAGAAGCTGCATCTTTTAAATTATCTAATGTTCCTGGAATTTCTCCTCCATTAACTAATTTAAACCATAATTTAGCATGTTCTTTTTCATTATTAGCAGTTTCTTCAAAAATGGCAGCTAATTGTTGATAACCATCTTTTTTAGCTTTACTTGCATAATAAGTATATTTGTTACGTGCTTGACTTTCACCTGCAAAGGCTGTCATTAAATTTTGTTCTGTTTTTGTTCCTTTTAATTCCATTCTTAACCTTCTTCCTCCAAAACACAGCGATGACATATGCCCTCAAAAACAACACTTGATTTTGTGATACGATGACCGGTCGTTTTCTCTACCAAATGCTTCATTTTTTTATCTACATCGGGATTCAAATCAAATAATTGTTTACATTTTAAACAATATAAATGTGAATGAGATTCTATATTATAATCATACAAATCACTCTCATGAGGCATGATGATCCTTCGAATAAATCCATGATCTGCAAGTGCGTTTAAATTACGATAGACAGTACCTAAACTGATATTTGGGATTACATTTTTGACTTTTCTATACACATCAGTCGCACTCATATGACCCTGAGAGGCTTTTATGATCGTAAGGATCTCTTCACGTTGATGAGAATATTTCATATGTCACCTCTAAGTAGTAATGATTACTACTTCATTATCAGTATAATTCATAAAAATAATTTTGTCAATACTAATTTTCACACTATTTTTTTTATTTTTTGTTTTCCTTTTGGATGCATCATTTCATCATAAATATTCACTAAATCATCAATCATTTCTACACGATTTTTTCGATTTAATTTTTTTCCTAGATACTTTTGAAGCATAGATAAGCTTACTAATTCTTTAATCTCCGTACGAGGATAATAAACAATTCCTCTAATGACTTCGCTTTCCCTACGAGATAAATGAGGCCATGGATATTTTTTATTGGTTCTAAGATCCATAACTCCCTCTTCACTGACACTACAAACAACTACTCTTTGAAATTGATCTTCTACTTGTAAACAACCTAAAAATAAATGTTCTAATGTATCATTTTCCATATTTTTCTCCTCCTATTGGAAACAAAAAGAAGTATTGTTACATACTTCTTATTTACTAGCTTGTTGTTGTTTCATAACCTCTTCTGCGAAGTTTTCTTCACGTTTTTCCATTCCTTCTCCAACTTCGAAACGAATCATAGATTGAATGCTTCCACCATTATTTTTAACATAAGTTTCAACATTTACATCACTATCTTTTACAAATGGTTGTTCTAATAAACAAATTTCTTTAAAGAATTTATTTACACGACCCATAACCATTTTTTCAGCAATTTCTGCAGGTTTTCCTTCTGCCATTGCTTGTTCTTTTAAGATTGCTTTTTCATGTTCTACTTCTTCGGTTGGAACATCATTACGTGATACATATTTTGGGCGCATAGCAGCTGCGTGCATAGCAACATCACGAGCTACTTCAGAAGTTGCTCCATCAACAACTGTTAATACAGCAATCTTTCCACCCATGTGAATATATTCTCCAAAGTTTTCACTGTCACTTTTTGTAACACGTGCGAAACGACGGAAACTTAATTTTTCACCAATCGTTGCCGTTTTATTAATAATATAATCGTTAAGAGTTCCATCTTCATAAGGTAAAGCAAGTACTTCTTCTACTGTTTTTACATCATTTTCAATAATGCTTTTTAATAGAGCTTGTACTAAACCTTTAAACTCTTCATTTTTAGCAACGAAATCCGTTTCAGAGTTTACTTCTACGATAGCCGCAGTATTACCTTCTACTAAAATAGAAGCCAATCCTTCAGCAGCAATACGATCTGCTTTTCCAGCAGCTTTTGAAATACCTTTTTCTCTTAACCAATCAACAGATGCATTAATGTCACCATTGTTTGCTTCTAAAGCTTTTTTACAATCTAACATACCTGCTCCTGTTTTTTCTCTTAATTCTTTTACTAAACTAGCAGTAACCATATCTATATCTCCTCCTAAAGCTTATTTTAAAGCATCTAATAATTCTGATTTTTTCATTGTTGAATAACCTTTGATGTTCTTTTCTTTTGCCATTTCACGTAATTCAGCAACTTTTAAAGTTGATAAATCAACGCTTTCTTTCTTTTCTGCCTTTACTTCTTTTGGAGTTTCTTTCTTAACTTCTTTATTTTCTTTTACTTCTGGTTTAGAAGTTTTGCTTTCTTTATTTTCATTTTTGTTGTTTCTTCCAAATGGTTTACGGAATCCTTTACGATCATTACCACGATTAAATCTTCCACCACGACGTTCTTCTTTACGTTTTACAGAATCAACTGCTTTTTTCATGATATCTTCTGCTTTTAAACCTTTTTTAGAATCATCTTCTGTTACATAATCTACTAAATCTCCATTTGTAGCTTCTACAACCGCATTAGCCATAACTCCTGTAATTAGTTTAACCGCACGAATCGCATCATCGTTTCCAGGAATGACATAATCAACCATATCAGGATCACAGTTTGTATCGACAATACCAAATACTGGAATTCCTAATTTACGAGCTTCACGAATCGCAATATCCTCTTTAGATGGATCTACAATGTATAAAGCATCTGGTAATTTATACATTTCACGAATACCACATAATAAATTGTTTAATTTGTCATATTCTTTCTTTAATTTAATTACTTCTTTTTTAGGTAATAAATCAAAAGTACCATCTTGTTCCATTTTTTCAATTTGTTCTAAACGTTTTACACGTTTACGAATGGTACGGAAGTTTGTTAAAGTACCTCCTAACCAACGTTCCGTTACATAATATGAATTAGAACGAATCGCTTCCTCACGAACGGCTTCTTGGGCTTGTTTTCTAGTACCTACAAATAATACTTTTCCCCCATTTGAAGCAATTCCTTTTAACGCTTCATAAGCTTCTTCCAATTTTTCCGTTGTTTTTGCTAAATCAAGAATATAAATACCATCTTTTGCAGCATAAATATATTCTTTCATTTTTGGGTTCCAACGTTTGGTTTGGTGTCCAAAATGAACCCCTGCCTCTAATAAATAACTCATTGACACTACTGCCATATTTATCTTCCTCCTTTTGTTATTCCTCTGTAACTTCAACTTTAAACACCACCAAATTGGCACTAGGCATTTAAATCCATTACATGTGTTTTTTAGAAAGCATATACATTATACCATTAATTATATGTAAATACAAATGTTTTTTGTTCAAATTAAAGAAAAAAGTGTCGTAAACACTTCTTTCAAACTATTTTTTTCTCACTTTATTTATTTCAAGATATACGGATCAGAACTTGTACCTGTACCAGAAGCAATTTCTACATCAGACAAGAGATATAATGTAGGGCGAACCGCATTCGAATCGTACGCAATCATGCTGGAAAGCACATAACCGGAATAGTACACACCGAACACGCTCTCTGAATATGACGCAACATGGGTTAGTGTCCACTGCATAGTTGAACTATCATATAACCAACTATTTGTATAACAATCTTCTGCATCACTCCAACCATATAATACTGTTGCTAGACAACTACTTCGATTTGTTGTACTTCCTCCACTGGTTGAAAATCCATAATCACTTGGATACATTAAGGCAATACTTCCTGCCCATTCTGTTGGGTTTCCACTGTATACCGTTGTTCCTCTTTCCCTTTCATAAAACATTTGAGCTGTTACATCATTAGAAGAATTACTTCCTCCTAGTTTCCATATATAATCACCATCTATCTTGGACTGGTTTTCTGGATCGATCGTTCCGTAATAATCGTTATTTAGGTAGACTTGTAAGGATGCTTTACTCCAATCATTAATGTCATTACTATCCCATACCATTTTACCTAATGATTCGTTTCTAATAATCTTCAATTGACCATTAAAGATTCCTATGATTCTCCATAATTCATTGTTAAATTGGATATAGTTATCTGGATCGGATCCAATGTAACGATACTCTCTTGGAGAATCTGATGTGGTTAATTCTCCTTGATTATCAATCGCAAATAAACCATTCGTTGGACTTGTATTAATATCACTACTCAACTTATTATTAATTAAATATTCTGCCGCAGTTTTAGGCGTTGGTGTACTACTTGCATCTTGCACAAAGTTAATTTTTAGTGTTAAATTTTTATTCGTACTTGGAATAGAAGTTGATGCACTACTCCAGTCTACCTTTACCTTAAACACTTTAGATTCTTTTGCTGGAAGCTTATCATTTACTGCGATATCTGAAATACTAAAAGTAATATCAGTTGGTGCGGCTTGATTGGCCTCATCAATTCCACTAATACTCTCTACCATCGCATCAATCGTTCCTCGATTCTCTACCGTAATCAAATATTCACCATTGGATCCAGGCGATTTAAGGTCAATCGTGAATGTTGCCGTGGTAGAATCTGTAATTTGTTTATTTATTGTTGTCGCCCCATTCATCGTTCCTTCCACAATATCTGTAAATAAAACATTAAAATCCGATGCGATTCCTCCTGTTCCGTTGATAGTTAATTGTTGACTTAGTACCGCATACCCTACAGCTAGTCCTATAATTACCGCACATAGTGTTCCAATGATTATTCTTTGTTTTTGTCGTGTTCTCATAAATTCACTCCTATTCTTATATCATTGTACAAAAAAGAGAAGTATTTGTCAAGACCAAATACCCCCCCCCATGCATATAAATACTAGTGAATTTTTGAAAACTCCAAATTATATTGATCAATCAAATAGTTAAGTTCACGAAATAATTTGATATAAACAGGATACATTTTTTGAGTTACGGTCATTGATTCGTGATAATTACGAGCTTTCATTAAAGATACATAATCTAATTTTTTTCTTGCATCAAAAACAAGTGTCGCGAATTCTTTTAATTTTACTTCTTCCATGGTTAAGACCTCCAATTAAGGTCTTATTATAAGTAGTTTTTAATGATTAGTCAATTGTTTTTTACGCCTTTTTCGAAAGATTTTAAAACAGATAAACAAAAAGTATAAAAAGGCAATAATCAAAGCTCCAATTAAATACTTATCATTCCAATCAAAGAAGGAATATTGAATACTATATTGAACACGATCATCCATGGATACTCCTACTTTTTCTGCTTTAGGAACGTCTGTCTCTCCTTTTTTAATTAACGAAACATAATCTTTACAATTTTCTTTTTTACAAGTATCAATCATTCTTTTAATGGTATATTCGTACTCTTCCATATAACCAGTTATATAAGAAGAACCAATAATCGTAACAGGAACTCCTGATACTGATAAATCCATTGTTTCAATAACGTTTTCTAAAAACTTTTGATTTTCTTCATTCTCCCATACTTCCAATTCATGGATTTCAATGTCCGAATCTTTCATCTTCGAAAACAATTCTTTTTCAGCTTTACAATGAGGACATCCGTCTCCATAAAATAAATAAACATCAACTTTTTCTTTTGCTTGGGTCATAGATAAAAGACAAAAGAAACATAAAATCGTAAATAATATTTTTCTCATGATCTCAACCTCAATTTTGATATAACTTCTTTGAATACCTTAAGAAAGGTATCCACTTCTTCTTGAGTGGTATGAACCGATAAACTAATACGAATACTGGTAGTCGCATCCAGTGTATTATGAGTCACACTTTTAACAGCTAAAGATTCACTTTGAGAACTTGAACAAGCACTCATGGTAGAAATATAAATATCTTTTTCTTCTAATGCGTGTAACAAAGTTTCCGGTTTCACCCCATGAACACTGATATTTAAAATGTGCGGAATACTTTGTGAAGTACTATTTATATGAACATCAAGTATTTCTTTTAATTTCATTTGTATTTTATCATTTAACTGTTTTACATATTCTACATTTATCGTTTCTAAACTTAATCGAAGAGCTTTGGCTAAAGAGGTAATAAGGGCAAGTGCGGGTGTTCCACTACGGTATCTCGTTGTACTTTTTCCTCCATCAAATAAAGGTTTTAACTCCACTTTTTCTTTTTTTACAAGTCCACCAATTCCTTTTAATCCATAAAATTTATGAGCAGAAAAACTAGCTAAATCTACATTCTGTAAAGATACTGGAACTTTTCCAAGAGCTTGCGTAATATCGGAATGAAAGAAACACTTTGGATATTCTTTTATGATTTCTCCGATCTCTTCAATCGGCTGAAGAATACCTACTTCACTACTCGTCATCGCAATACTAACAAGAACTGTATCTTCTTCCTCTAATAGTTTTTTTAAATGAACAAGATCTACTGTACCATCTTGTAAAAGATGAACATAACGAATGTGATAACCTTGATTTTCTAATTGGTGTAGAGGTTCTAAAATGGAAGAATGTTCTAAAGAAGTTGTAATAATTTGTTTCCCACGATTGGGATACTTTCCTACAATTCCTTTAATTGCTAAATTATTTGATTCCGTTGCCCCACTAGTATAAATTAATTCGTTCTTTTGAACTCCTAACAACTGCGTTATTTGAAGCGTTGCTTGATCCATTAGTTTTTTTGACTTTACACCAAGTGTGTGTAAAGAATTAGGATTCCCTATATAATTTTTTGATGTTTTTACAAACGTATCCAATACCTCTGTTGCGACCGGTGTCGTCGCACTATAATCCAAATAAATCATTCTATCACCTTCCTATATAACAATAACACCTAAAAGATGAATCAGTTCTAATGCTTGAAATTCATTAATTTTTAATCCTTGTAAAGCATCCATCGTTGTTTTAATTCCTGTAATTTGATTGGTTGTAAAATCCATATTTTTTAAAGAAGTATGGAAAAACTCACATTCTTCTAAATGACTATCTGTAATTGTAGTCTTTTTAAATCTTGTTTCATTAAAACTACTACCTACCAAATAAGCATTTTTAATCGTAACCTCTTCTAATCTAGTAAATGAAAAATTACTATATTTTAAAATACAATCTTGAAATATTACTTTCTTTAATACACTTTCACTAAAATTACTTCCTATCATTTTACAATCTTTAAAAGAACAATCTTGGATACAAATATTACTAAAATCCAAATTGGATAGATCACAGTTTTTAAATTCACAATCCTCAAATTCTACACGATAAATCTCACTATCCCAATTCACATTTTCAAATAAACAATGTTTAAATACTTGTTTTTCAAATGGAATGGAAACGTTTTGTTCTTTAAATTCTTTATGAATAATATAATCTTCTTCTTTCACTTCTGAAAAAGTACTAGATATTAATACTTTCATTATAACAAATTCTTCCTATGTAAAATAACAATCAAAACAACAGAAACTATAATCGAAAGAAGAACTAAGAATAAAAAGGATAATGGATTTACACCAACTTCTCCCAGAGGGACGTTCATTCCCAAAAAGGACGCAATCATGGTTGGTATAGAAATAACTAAGGTAATAGAAGTTAAAAACTTCATAACATCATTTAAATTATTCGAAATAACCGTACCATAAGTATCCATTGTACTATCCAAGATTTCACGATAAATATTTGTCATTTCAATGGCTTGATTCGTTTCAATTTTAACATCACGTAATAGCTCTAATTCTTTTTCTTCTAAAGAAATAATAGGTAATGTTTCTAGTTTTTCCAATACCACTTGATTTCCTTTTAAAGAAGTGATGAAATAAACTAAACTTTTTTCTAGTGTAAGCATATGAACCAATTCTTTATTATTGGTTGCTTTTACAAGAATTGCTTCTTTCGCACGAATATCTTCTTGAATTTCATTTAAATATTTTAAATAATATTCTACACTCTTCCCTATTAAATATAGTAGAAAATTTTTCTTATTTTCTAAGGATAAATCGACTGGCGGATTTTGTTTCACATCTAAAATTAGAGGGTGCTCCTGATTAGCAATTGTAATCATACCATTTTTCATTAAGATAATTCCTAAAGGCATAACGCGATATTTCTTCTTTTTTGCATATTCTACGGTATAAGGAAGATCAATAACGACTAAAACATTATTATGAGACACTTCAATTCGTGGTAATTCACTACGATCTAATAGTTTTAATAATAAACGTTTTTGAATGTGAAAAGTAGAACTAATTTCATCAATCTCACTTTCACTTGGACTCGTTAAATGAACCCAATTATTCGTTTCAAAAGTTTCACTCTTTTCCATCTTACCCAAATCATTCATTTTATAAATAGTCTTCATCTAGCATCACCTTCATTATTGTATCATGAATTTTCCTATTCTGTCATTTTTTCAAAAGAAAAAGTGTTTTTTATAAACACTTATTTCAAAATATAAGGATCAGAACTTGTCCCTGTACCTGAAGCCATTTCTACAGTAGGCTGGAGAAAAAGGGTGGGTCTCACTCCAAATGGGTGATATACACCTGTATCATGACTAACAAAACCACTCGAAATAATAGTAAAAGCATGATAATAATACATGGTAAGCGTAGTCAATGTCCATTGATAATCCTTATTATATAACCAATCATTCTTATAACAATCTTCAACATTATTCCAATTATATAACGCACTTGCTAAACAGGCATTTCGATTGTTTGTACTTCCTCCACTGGTTGAAAATCCATAATCACTCGGATACATTAAAGCGATTTCCCCAGCCCATTCGATTGGTCTCCCTTCATATACTTCTGTTCCTCGCTCTCTTTCATAGAACATTTGTGTTGTTACATCATTAAAAGTAGAACTTCCACCTAATTTCCATGTATATTCATCAATCTTTTTTTGTCTTCAACACGAATCATTTCATAATAATCATTATTTAAATAGACTTGTAATGTAGCAGTACTCCAATCATTAATACTATTATTATCCCAGGCTATATTTCCTATGGAATCATTTCTAATGATTTTCAATTGCCCATCAAAGATTCCAATAATACGCCACAATTCATTATTAAATCGGATATAGTTATCTGGATTTGCACCAATATATCGATATTCTCTTGGAGAAGATGATGTTGTTAATTCTCCACTATTTCCAATCGCAAATAATCCATTCGTTGGACTCGTGTTAATATCACTACTTACTTTATTTTTAATTAAATATTGAGCAGCTGTTAGTGGAGCTTCTCCTAATGTATATGGTTCATTTGGTGTTCCTTGTCCTCCTGTAATAGGTACACCTGGATGAATCATGATAACTGGACGAATAGCAAGCATATCCGTATCATTGTAGTGGTACGCATTACCAGCAGTGTTTACGCGCCACGCATCCCATGCACTATATGGCGTAGTTGTCCAATAAGTTTGAGCATTTGTATCACTATTACTTGTTGTATGATATTTGGAAATAATTGTTTCACTTTGCCCCGATAACATTTCTCCTACTCTAATTAATCCTACTCTTCCTTCATATGGATTAGCTGTACTTTCTAAGTTTGTTTTATAATCTTCTCCTTCCCAATAGCCTCCTCGATACCATGTGGTTGAGACTAGCTTGTTTTTATCTGTTTCATTATTATTACTAATCCAATTGATAAATGTATCCTCATTTATTGTTGTACATAACGTACAATTTGTTCCGTATTGCATTTTATCTGAACTGGCTATTGTTCCATCATTATTACTATCATAATATCCATCTAAGATTAATTTTGTTCCTTGACTTGATGTTTCTACTACTCGATAATTTCTTCCAGCATACGTTACATATTCTCCTACATGACTATGATCTTTTAAGCTTCCTGTTACATCACTTAATTCTTCAATGATATATGGATCCGTTAAAGCACCATTGCCTCCGGTAATGATCACACCAGAGGAAATTCCTACAACTGGGCGGACACCGCCCGTACCCGCCACGACACCGTAGATATCCGCATTTCCATTATCGAGTACATCCCACACAGACGATGTACCACGTGGTGTAAATGTCCAAAACCATTGTGAATTTACTAAATAACTTGAACTTGCACTTGCTAAATTATACTCATCTATTGATATTAATCCTACTGGTTTTTGTATTTTAGATAGATTGTTTGTACAAGTTGTACGTGCAGATTCATCATCCGTTGTTGTTTCACTACACCATGTTTGATTTACGAGTAAATCTTTGTGTTCTAATTTTGGATAAAAATAATTATTCAACCAATCATTTACATAACTATTGTCATAGTCTTTAGCTGTATCATGTGCCCCCCATGGAATCGATGTAACATTTTCTTCCGTAATCATACGAATACTGCCATCCGCATTCTTTCCCATAATTCGCCATAAAAAACCATCGAACCACACATAGTTAGAATCTTGATTTCCTTTTAGATACGTTCCATCCATATAATTATAAGTGCCGTCTGTACTGTTATCTAATAAATCATTCGTTTTATCTCCTAAATCATAGACTGGTAACACTCCATTAATCGTTTCTTGTTTTTCATAAACAAAATGTAAGTCTAGTTCTTTACTTGAATAAGTTGAACATGTACTCGTTATGGTAATGGTAAATTTTTTAACTTGATTTGGATAAACAAGGTCTCCTACATTGTGATCCTGTACCGATACTTGAATACATGTTGGTTCTTTGATGTTACTTTGTTCTAATCCTTTGATTTCAATTAATTTCGCATCTGTAGTTCCCTGATTTTGGGCAGATACGTTAAAGGTAATGGATCCTGCATTTTGAAAACTTACTTGGGTATTCACTAATGTTTTCGTTTTAATAGAGGCATCTTTCTCTATGGTTGCTCCATTATTTGCTTTTATACCAATGCTGGTAAATATCATGCCGTCTCCTTTATCGATACTTGCATAACTAGTTATTTTTAATGCTTGATTAATTACGGCATAACCTACCGTTATGAAAGAAAGTATCACAACAAAAAGAAACATAATTTTTTGATTTGTTCCGATATTTTTCCATTTCTTTTTTATTTTCCTTTTTAATCTCATATCTGTTCCCTTCCTTTTTGTAATACAAGTTTATCTTGATTTCATTGTACAAAAAAAGAAGGAAAATATCAATACCAGATACCCCCCCCCATGTATATTGTTAATAACTCTTTGCAAAGTTTACAATCTTCTTTGCTTTTTTACCACAACAAATACAAGTTTCATCGTGTACTTCTTCTTCTGTAATACAACGACTCGTTGCGGTTGTTTGTTCTTTGATTTTTAATTCACATTCAGTATCCCCACACCATGGTGCTTGAACAAATCCAGTTTTATTTTCTAAAACATCGACAAATTCATCCATTGTGTTTACACGTGTCATATGTTCTTCTAAGTGTTTTTTTGCCTTGGCATACATTTCATCATGCATTTGATCTAATAGATCTTGAATTTTTTGAGCTAATGTATCATCTAAACTCATGGTTTGTTTTACACCATCATTACGTTTTACAACAACACATTGTTTATTTTCAATATCTTTTGGTCCTAATTCAATACGAAGTGGAACTCCACGCATTTCAGCTTCGCTAAATTTCCATCCAGGAGATTTATCAGAGGCATCTACACGTACACGAAGTCCTTGTTCTTTTAATTCTTTTTCTAGTTTATAAGCTTGTTCTAAGACCCCTTCTTGTTGTTGACGAATGGGAACAATTACAATTTGTGTTGGTGCGACTCTTGGAGGTAATACTAATCCATTATTATCTCCGTGAACCATAATAACTGCACCTATTAATCTGGTAGATACACCCCAAGAAGTTTGATATACGTATTCTTGTTTATTTTCTTTGTTTAAAAATTTCATATCAAAAGCTTTGGCAAATCCTTGACCAAAATAATGGCTGGTTCCCGATTGAAGAGCTTTTCCATCGTGCATTAAGGCTTCAATGGTATAAGTTTCTTCGGCACCGGCAAACTTTTCTTTTTCCGTTTTAAGACCTGTAACCATTGGAATAGCAAGTAAATCTTTACAAGTATCTTTATAAATTTGTAACATTTGTAAGGTTTCACTTTTTGCTTCTTCTTCCGTCGCATGAATGGTATGACCTTCTTGCCATAAGAATTCACTTCCACGTAAGAATGGTCTTGTTGTTTTTTCCCAACGGACAACACTACACCATTGGTTATATTTTTTTGGTAAATCGCGATAAGAATTTACGATTTTTGCATAGTGTTCACAGAATAACGTTTCACTCGTTGGACGAATGACTAGTGGTTCTTCTAAATCCTCTAATCCACCCTTGGTAACAACCGCACATTCTGGCGCAAATCCTTCTACGTGATCCGCTTCTTTTTGTAGTAAAGAAGTTGGTATCAACATAGGCATATATACATTCTCATGACCAGATGCTTTAAATTTTTGATCTAGTTCTTTTTGAATATTTTCCCAAATTGCATATCCATAAGGACGATAAATAATAAACCCTTTGACACTACTATAATCCATTAATTCTGCTTTTCGACATACATCTGTATACCATTGTGCGAAATCTTTATCCATAGAGCAAATGGCATCGTTTTTTACATTACTCATTGTTTCACCCTCGTTCTTTAAATATAAAATCATTATATCATACTTTTTTGGAAGAAGATACTATTTGTGAATACAAAAATTAGTAACTCCGATTTTTCGTAAACGATCTTCATTTAATTTTATTTTATCAGAATGATAAATATGTGTGAGTCCATGATTGTTCGTTACTTTATAATAAGCACCTTTACGATCTTTTAAATACGCAGGAGTTGATAAATGATACTTTTTTAATAAATCAAATTTACTGATTAAGATTTCCGGATAACTATCAATAACGACTTCTACATTGGGTGAGAAGTGATAGCGTTTTTGAAAAGCTTGAATCATTTCTTCTACTTGATTTTCTTCTAATTCATACGATAAAGTAACACGTTTTACTCCATGACGATATAAAAAGGCAAGTGTATAAGAATTTACAACATTAAAAGAGGTATCAGATATTGTATTTTGATACTTTCCTAAACCACCTAATTCAGTAATCAAAGCGGTTTTCATTGGTGGATAATGAGTACCTGCTCGTTCTAGGCGATAAATGACTTTAGGATCACTAGATAATTTTTGATACAAGGAAAAATCATCTACGTATATCGCATCGTATTTTCCTTTTACTTCTTGATACTGTTGTTCGGTTTGAATTTGAACAGTATGATTATTTGTTATTGGAACTTCAGGACAGGTTCCTACATATTCTTGTTTTTGCCCTTCCCGTTTCCCTATTCTTTTTTCATTTAATTGTTCCATTCCTTCTCTACGTAATTGATTTAACACACCCATGGTCATAAAAGAATCTGGTTCGACTTCAATATCTAGTTTTTTCCATTCGTAACACGTATCTTTTAAACGATTCAATTGTTTTTTGATTTGTTCCACTGTAAGAGGTTCCGTTTTCGCTTTTTCTAAATTTACTTTACTCTGAACTTGAATTTGATGCTTCCCATCATTAATTTGTAACGTTAAGGGAGTTCCTATTTTTCCAACTAATTTTCCTTCAATTGGAATACGACGAATATATTCTTTCATTGCTTTTTGAATCGTTTCTAGTTGTTTCACATCGGTTGTTTTCATCACTTTACTACCTACTTCGATTGCTTGTCCATGTTTTACTTCTACTGTGATAGCAGCTCCTTTAAAGGCTTCTTTTACTAATCGATTTCCAATATAAAATTGATTTATGGTAAATCCCACATCTTCTTTTCCTACAATACGAATACCATCTTGAATATGAATGGAATCCGATAATTGAATAACTACTTTGTTTTTCTTTTTTTGAATCACTTTCCCAATGGGAATTCCCATATGATTGGGACGATATTCATTTGTAATCTTCTGATTATCTTCATGAAAGAGAAAGCCTTTGGTAAAGTAGCGATGATATATTTTCTTTAATTCTTTTTGATCTTGTTCCGTAACTTGAACTTTACCAGATGCATAAAAAGAATCGATAGCTTTCCGATAAATAGAAGTCACTAAGTAAACATATTCTGGTCGTTTCATTCGTCCTTCGATTTTTAAACTATCAACACCGATCTCTAAAAGCTCTTGTAAATGTTCAAGAGCGTTTAAATCTTTCATACTTAGTACATAATCTTCTTTATTGACTCGCTTTTCTCGTGTGTGATCCAAAAGTTCATAAGGAAGACGACAACTTCCTGCACAAGTTCCACGATTTCCACTACGTCCACCAATCATTTTACTCATTAAACATTGTCCAGAATAGCTAATACATAACGCACCATGCACGAATATTTCAAGTTCCACTTTTGTGTTCTTACGAATATTCTGGATCTGATCAATGGAAGTCTCACGAGCAAGAACCACTCTAGAAAGTCCTTCTTCTTCTAAAACTTGAACACATTCAAGATTATGAGCGTGCATTTGTGTAGAAGCATGAAGTTCAAAATCAGGGTACATTTGATGAATCACATCCATCATTCCTAAATCTTGAATGATTAAAGCATCTACATTAATGCGATACAAGAAATCAACATAGTCAAAAAACATTTGCGTTTCGGATTCATAAACAATAGTGTTGACTGTCACATACACACGTACACCATGAATATGAGCGATTTTAACAACTTCTTCTAATTCTTCATTCGAGAAATTACCTGCGTAACTACGTGCGCCAAATAAATATCCACCTAAATAAACCGCATCACACCCTGCACGGATAGCGGCGTAAAAACATTCCCTATTCCCAACTGGTGACAAGAGTTCCACTTTTTTCATAGTATCTTCCTTTCGACAATTTTATTTTATCACAAAACCATGTAAATGTGTTATAACCCGAGTTTTGCACTTCAAGATGTAAAAAAACATCGTTTTTCCTAATAAATTCAAGGGGTTAACGATGCTTTTATTTGAGATTCCAACTAGTCACATATTATATTACTATATTTTATACTACTTAATAGTTTATTTAGCTCAGTTATTGTTGGTGCCTTTAATTCATATTTTATGTTCAAGGCAGAATATACCTTTAATA
>DVKJ01000039.1 GCA_018716065.1 Candidatus Pelethosoma merdigallinarum | reverse complement strand
GATACTGTAAAAATCATCAAAAAGGGAGATCCGTTATGGGAAGCGATGGAAGAAGATCGAATTTATTATGAAAATACCGTTCGTCATGAGATTTACCAAGAAGGACATGAATCTGGACTTAAAGAAGGACATGAATCTGGACTTAAAGAAGGACAGTTAAAGATTGCAAAAAAGATGAAAGAATTAGGTGTGGATGTTAATACTATTTCTAAGTCAACAGGTTTATCGATTGAAAAACTAGAAAAGTTATAAGAGTGCATCTACACTCTTTTTATTTATCTATGATGAGTTTTATAAAATTGTTTTTAAATATATGGTATTCTTTTCATCAATATACCAAAATGTGTAGAAAAGAGGTATAATGGAACCGATGAAGCGATTGTGAAATGGGCAAATATATTTATGGCCGAAAATCTAGAAGAAACCCGAGATTGGTGGGAGATCTAATGACAAAAGAAGAAAAAAAGAATTAATGAATACGGTAAAAATCATCAAAAAGGGAGATCCGTTATGGGAAGCGATGGAAGAAGATCGAATTTATTATGAAAATACCGTTCGTCATGAGATTTATCAAGAAGGTCAAAAAAAGAAAAATTAGAGATTGCCAAAAAGATGAAAGAGAAAGGGCAATCCTTAGAATTTATTCAAGAGATCACGGATTTATCCATGGAAGAAATTGAAAAGTTATCATAAGAAAAAGGCTACACATATAGTGTAACTTTTTTCTTATCTAAAGATAGAATTCGATCTTCTTTTAAATGTTTGATCTCTCGCATCATCGCACTTCGATCAATTGCTAGATAATCAGCAAGGTCGGTTAAGCTCAGTGTTAATTTAAATGTTTTTTGATGATATTTCTTTGACTCGTTTTGAAAATAAGCAAGTAACTTTTCACGAATCGTTTTTTTTGTTAATATTTGAATTCGTTCCATATTTTGATTTAATTTATCGATAATGATTTGTGTGAAATTATCAAGCATCTTTCTTTGTTGTTCTTGATAACGTGGTTTTAGATTCATCATGGTACTATATTCAAAAAGAGTAACACGACTCTCTTCACTGGCAATAATGGATAGTTCATTATTATCAGATGGATAAGTTCCTGCATAAAAAATTTCATTTTTGCCTAAAGAATCAATAATTGTTTTTGTTCCGTTATAATCAATTCGTATAACATTAATACTTCCTTCACTAATAATTCCCATCATTTCAGTTTTCCCAACATTGTTTAAAACGATACTCCCTTTTGAATAATGAAGAGTCTTTGCGTATAATTGTGTCAACAATTTTTTTTGATCCTGATCCGAAATACCTTTAAAAATATACGTTGCCATTTTATCACCTAAAAAAAGTTTAACATATTTTTTATTTTGTTGCAAATGCAACAAAGTGTTTTTTAAAAAAAGTGTTACAATGGGATCGTGAGGGTAGGAGAGGATGTTATGAAAGTTATTAAACGTGATGGTAGTTCAGTAGATTATGATCCATCAAAAATTCGTATTGCCATTAATAAAGCAAATGCGAATGTAAAAGAAGAAGATCGCGTGAGTGAAACGCAAATAAAGAACATTATTAAATATATAGAAAGTCTTCGTAAAAGACGTATGTTAGTAGAAGATATACAAGATATCATTGAAGAAAAATTGATGTCTATTAATAAATTTGCTTTAGCAAAAGAGTATATTACCTATCGTTATACAAGAGCTTTAGTTCGTAAAAGCAATACGACAGACGAATCCATATTATCTTTGATTAAAAATAGTAATAAAGATGTTATGGAAGAAAACTCTAATAAAAATGCCTATGTTGCGTCTACACAAAGAGATTTAATTGCGGGAGAAGTTTCTAAAGATTTAACGAAACGTATTTTACTTCCAGAAAAAATTGTTGAAGCGCATGAAAAAGGAATATTACATTTCCACGATATGGATTATTTCTTACAACCTATTTTTAATTGTTGCTTGATTAATATTGGAGACATGTTAGACCATGGAACGGTTATGAATGGTAAAATGATTGAAAGTCCTAAGAGTTTCCAAGTGGCTTGTACCGTTACGACACAAATTATTGCGGCAGTTGCTAGTAGTCAGTATGGTGGACAATCGGTAGAAATTAAACATTTAGGAAAGTATTTACACAAAAGTTATGTGAAGTTTAAAAAGCAAATCGAAAAGAAGCATAAAAAAGAATTAACAAAAGAACAAATTGAAGAATTGGTTCAAGAACGCTTACAGGATGAATTAGCTAGTGGGGTTCAAACGATTCAGTATCAAATTAATACGTTAATGACAACCAATGGACAATCTCCTTTTGTTACTTTATTTTTAAATCTTGAAAAAGGAGATCCTTATATTAAAGAGAATGCGATGATTATTGAAGAAATATTAAAACAACGTTATCAAGGAATTAAAAATGAGGCAGGTGTTTATGTAACACCAGCGTTTCCAAAACTTGTTTATGTATTAGACGAACATAATTGTTTAAAGGGTGGAAAATATGATTATTTAACCAAGTTAGCGGTTAAATGTTCTAGTAAACGTTTATATCCTGATTATATTAGTGCGAAAAAAATGCGTGAGAATTATGAAGGAAATGTTTTCTCACCTATGGGATGTCGTAGTTTCTTATCACCTTGGAAAGACAAAGATGGAAATTATAAATTTGAAGGAAGATTTAATCAAGGTGTAGTTAGTATCAATTTACCACAAATTGCGATTGTTGCGGAACAAGATGAAGAGAAATTTTGGCAACTATTTGATGAACGTTTAGAGTTGTGTAAAGAAGCTTTAATGTGTCGTCATCACGCCTTATTAGGAACGCGTTCTGATGTGAGTCCAATTCATTGGCAATATGGAGCCATTGCGCGTTTAGATAAACATGAAAAAATTGATGAATTATTAAAGAATGGATATTCTACGTTGTCACTTGGCTATATTGGACTTTACGAAGTAACGAAATTAATGACTGGTGTAAGTCACACCGATCAAGAACACGGAGGAACGGATTTTGCAGTTAAAGTGATGAAACACATGCGTGAGAAATGTGATGAATGGAAGAAAGAAACTGGCTTAGGATTTGCCTTATATGGAACACCTGCGGAAAGTTTGTGTTATCGATTTGCTCGTGTAGATCAAGAACAATTTGGTACCATTGAGGATGTTACCGATAAAGGATATTATACCAATTCTTATCACGTTGATGTTCGTGAAGAAATTGATGCCTTTAGTAAACTTTCTTTCGAAAGTCAGTTCCAAACAATTTCTTCCGGTGGAGCCATTAGTTATGTAGAAATACCAAATATGCAGCACAACCTAGAAGCTATGGAAGAATTAGTTAAGTTTATTTATGATAATATTCAATATGCAGAATTTAATACCAAGAGTGATTATTGTCATGTTTGTGGATTTGATGGAGAAATTATTATTAATGATGATTTAGAATGGGAATGTCCAAATTGTCATAATAAAGATAAAAATAAAATGAATGTTACCCGTCGTACATGTGGTTATTTAGGAGAAAATTTCTGGAATGTTGGAAAAACAAAGGAAATTAAAGATCGTGTGTTACACTTGTAGGTGAGAATATGTATTATGCCAAAATAAAAAAATATGATGTTTCGAATGGTCCAGGCGTAAGAACAAGTCTTTATGTTTCTGGATGTCGTCATAAATGCAAAGGATGTTTTAATCAAGAAGCATGGGACTTCTTCTTTGGAAAACCATTTACCGAGGAAACCATTCAAGAAATTATCGATAGTAGTAAACCTGATTTTATTGAAGGGTTAACGATTGTAGGTGGCGAACCTTTAGAACCAGAAAATCAAGAAGAAGTATGGAAAACAATTCAAGCTTTTCGTAAGGTTTATCCAAAGAAAACCATTTGGTTATTTTCTGGATTCTTATTTGAACAACAAATTTTAAAACAAATGTGTCATCAATTACCATATACGAGAGATATTTTAGAAAATATTGATGTGTTAGTGGATGGAAAGTTTGTTGAAAATTTAAAAGATCCTCTATTAGGATTTAGAGGATCTTCCAATCAACGAATTATTGATGTACCTGCATCTTTAAAACAAAACAAAATTATATTACATGATAAACAATATATGAAAGAGGAGAGAAATCAATGGAATTAAAAGTAAAAAAAGTAAGAGAAAATGCGACCCTTCCTACTTATGGAAGTGATGGCGCAGCCGCAAGTGATTTATATGCTTGTATGGAAGAAAATATAACCATTGCCCCAGGCGAAACGGTGTTTGTACCAACCGGACTCTCTATGGCTATTCCGAAAGGGTATGGAGGATTTATTTATGCTCGTAGTGGTCTTTCTTGTAAACAAGGACTTGCTCCTGCCAATAAAGTAGGGATTGTCGATGCGGATTATCGTGGGGAAGTGATGGTTGCTCTTCACAATCATTCTAAAGAAGAGCGTACGATTGAACCCCAAGAAAGAATTGCTCAATTTGTAGTCGCACCTTATATGAAAGTCAATTACGTAGAAGTAGAAGAGTTAGATGATACCGAGCGTGGTGAAGGTGGTTTTGGTTCAACCGGAAAGAAATAGAGAAAATGAATCTATTTCTTTTTTTTTGTGGAAAAATGTAGTAAAATGTCATTATAGGGTAGGTGTGTAGAATGAAAAAAATTATTTTGAAAATTGAACACTTAAAAAAATCTTTTGGTGAGAAAAATGTTATTAAAGATTTTGATTTAGATGTATATGAAGGAGAATTTTTAACGTTATTAGGTTCTTCTGGATGTGGTAAAACAACGATATTAAGGTCCATTGCTGGTTTAGATCCTGTAACTGAAGGACATATTTATATTGACGGAAAAGAAGTTACGAATCTTGATCCACAACATCGTGAAGTGAATACTATTTTTCAAAACTATGCTTTATTTCCGTTAATGACTGTAGAAGATAACATTGGGTTTGGTTTGAAAATGAAAAAGGTTCCTAAAAAAGAAATTGAAAAAAGAGTTCATGATATGTTAGAACTCGTTCATTTACTTGGTTATGAGAAGAGAAAACCAAAAGAACTTTCCGGTGGAGAACAACAAAGAGTTTCGATTGCACGTGGACTTATTAATAATCCTAAAGTATTATTATTAGATGAACCATTGTCGGCTTTAGATCAAAAACTTCGTAAAAGTATGCAGTTGGAGTTAAAACAATTACAAAAGAAATTAGGAATCACTTTTATTTATGTAACACATTCACAAGATGAAGCTCTTACCATGAGTGATCGTATTGTGTTATTAAAAGATGGAAAGATTGAACAAGTGGATACACCGGTTACCATATATGAACATCCTAATAGTTTATATACTGCTCAATTTTTAGGAGATTCTAATTTGTTTCAAGGTGTAGTTACTAAAGTAGAGAAAGAATATACTTGGGTTCGTGTTCACGAAACAGATTTAAAAATACTTTCTAGTGATTGGAAAGTAGGAGATGAATTAGATATTATTTTACGTCCAGAGAATATTAAAATTTCGTTAGAAAGTGGGAAAGAAAATCCATTACAAGGAAAGATAATCGATCAAATTTATGATGGAGCGGTTACCAATTTAATGATTCGTGTTGGTAAACAGATGATTAATGCGATGTATTTAGGAAACGATAAGTTATATGCTAAGGGACAAATGGTTTATATGACATGGGATATAGAAGATGCGATTGTATTAAAGAGAAAATCTAGTGACAATGAACAATAAAAAAATATGGCGTTATTTCTTTCTTATCCCAGTCATTGTTTATGTAGCATTATTAATCGCATTACCTTTGCTTTATATTCTCTTGATTAGCTTTTTTAAGAGTGATTCTTATGGTGGAATGATTACTACTTTTACCATTCAAAACTATATAGAAGTGTTTGATCAAGTATATATTAATGTTTTTTTAAAATCGATTTTAATTGCTGGTCTTACTACGTTTATTTGTATATTAATTTCCTATCCTTTTGTTTTAGCGGTTTCTCATAAAAAGCCACGTACACAAAAAATATTAATGACTTTAGTCATGGTCCCTTTTTTGACAAACTCATTAATTCGTATGTATGGGTGGTTAGTGTTACTTCGTAAATCAGGGGTAATTAATCAAGTGTTACTAGGAACAGGTGTTATTCATGAATCTTTATCACTCATGTATAATATGTCAGGAATTTTAATAGGGATGACTTATACGTTACTTCCTTTTATGATTTTACCATTATATAGCTCTGTTAGTACGATTGATCCATCTTTATTAGAAGCAGCTAGTGATTTAGGAGCTTCTAAAATAAAAATCTTCTTTAAAATTATTGTGCCACAAACATTGCCAGGATTGTTCAATGGTAGTTTAATGGTATTTACACCTGCCTTAGGATATTTCTTTATTGTAGATATTCTTGGTGGGGGAAAGATCATGATTCTAGGAAACTTAATCAAAAATCAATTTTTAACAGCTCGTAATTGGCCATTTGGTGCGGCTATTTCCATTGTTTTAGTTCTTATTACATCCCTTTTAATTCTTGCTTATCGTAAGTTAGGTGGTAAAATGGATGATTTAGGAGGTGCCTAATGAAAAAAACATTTGAAAATATATATTTAGTTGGTGTCTTTCTGTTTTTGTTTTTACCGATTGCAGTACTGATTTTATTTTCTTTTAATACTTCTCGTTTAAATATTGTTTTTGAAGGATTTACCCTTCATTGGTATCAAGATTTATTACAGAATAGAACACTTTTAGAATCTTTAGGTAATACTTTAATCGTAGCGGGTATTAGTACCGTTGTATCAACTGTAATTGGAACGATTTCGGCATATGGACTACACAAATATAATTTTAAAGGAAAAAGTTTAGTGAATGAACTTCTTTATATTCCGGTTGTGATTCCCGAAATTGTATTAGGAATTGCTTTATTGTCGGTATATACCTTATTACGTTTAGAATTAGGTTTATTTACCTTGATTCTTGCTCATATCTGTTTTTGTATTCCATTTGTGATTATCAGTGTACGTTCGGTTTTAGATGGAATGGATTCTCATATTGAAGAAGTGGCAAGTGATTTAGGTGCGAGTCGTTTTCAAACATTTACAAAGATTATGATACCGATGTTAATGCCAGGTATTTTAAGTGGTGCGCAACTTTCGCTTACGCTTTCTTTAGATGATGTAGTCATTAGTTACTTTACGGCAGGTCCAGGAGCTAATACCTTACCACTCCAAGTTTATTCGATGATTAAAACCGGAATCACACCTGATGTTAACGCACTAATTACGATTATGTTAGGAATTGTCTTTATTTTGTTAACTATATCTACAATTGTTCAATTACGACGCTTAAAGAAAGAGGTTACAGTATGAAGAAATTAGTGAGAATAACTGTGTTGATCATTTGCGTAATGAGTCTTTCTTTATTATCTGGTTGTACGAACAAAACGGGAAGAGTAGTCAATGTTTTAAACTGGTCTTCTTATATTCCGGATTCTGTCATTCGCGATTTTGAAAAAGAGACGGGGATAGAAGTCAATTACAGTACTTATTCTTCCAATGAAGAATGTTTGGCAAAAGTATCTTCTGCTAAGGAAGGAACCTATGATTTAATTTTTCCAAGTGACTATATGATTGAAATTATGACGAATAGAAAAATGTTAGAACCTATGCATTGGAATGAATTAGAGAACATTGATAATCTAGATCCATTTTATTTAAATCAATCTTTTGATCCAGGAAATGGATATTCCTTACCATTTGTTATGGCTTCTACCGTTATAGCAGTCAATCGCAATCACATCACTGATTCCATTACTTCTTATCAAGATTTGTTAAATGAAAAATATCGTAATAATATTACATTGATTGACGATGAACGCATTATTATAGGTATTGCGTTACTCGCAAATGGTTATGACATGAATACGACGAATGAAGAAGAATTAGAAGTTGCGAAAGAATGGTTATTACAATTAAAACCAAATATTAAAGCCTTTGATAGTGATAGTCCTAAAAACTTTTTAATTACTGGAGAAAGTGATATTGCCGTATTATGGAATGCGGAAGCCGCACTGGCTTATCAAGAAAACAACAATATTGAATTTATATATCCTAAAGAAGGTAGTGCTTTAAGTATGGACAATTTTGCCATTCCTAAAGGTGCGAAACATCAAGAAGAAGCTTATGAATTTATAGATTATATTTTAAGAGCCGATGTCATGAAAAAGATTATTGAGTCTTATCCTTATAAAAATGTGAATCAAGAAACACAAAAATTATTAGGAGATGATTATTTAGAGAATGATGCTTCTAATATTCCAAGTGAAGTGATTGAAAATGGAATCTTTGTAAAGAATATTGGTAGTTCTATTAAACAATATGATAAATTATGGGCGGAAATAAAATAAACAATAATTTTTACATTATTTGACAAAAATAAAAGAAATAAAGTATACAGAAGCTTAATTTGTGTTATACTTAAGATGTATAGTAAAAGGAGGATAGGTATGAAGAAAGATTACGTTGATACAAGTGATTTTTCGAAAGAAGAGTTGTTGGATATTGCTGAATTAGGAATTCTGATTAAAAAGAATTTAAAAGCAGGGTATCCATTGAATGTATTGTATCATAAGACACTTGGAATGATTTTTGAACAAGCGTCAACAAGAACTCGTGTTTCCTTTGAAACGGCGATGACCCAACTAGGTGGACATGCTCAATATTTAGCCCCTGGGCAAATTCAATTAGGAAAACATGAGACGTATTATGATACAGCAAAAGTTTTATCACGCTTGGTTGATATTTTAATGGCTCGTGTTCAAAAACATGAATCGATTGCCAACTTAGCAAAGTATGCGGATATTCCAGTAATTAATGGAATGAGCGATTACAATCATCCAACTCAAGAAATGGGTGACTTAACAACAATGTTGGAACATTTACCAGAAGGGAAACGTTTTGAGGATTGCAAAGTGGTGTTTGTTGGAGATGCGACACAAGTATGTGCATCTTTGATGATGATTGTAACAAAATTAGGAGGGCATTTTGTTCATTTTGGTCCAAAAGGATATCAACTAAATGAGCACTTCCAAAAAATCGCAGAAGAAAATTGTAAAGTAAGTGGAGGAACTTTCTTAGTTACGGACAACGAAGAAGAAGCGATTCCAGGAGCTGACTTTATTTATACCGATGTATGGTATGGTTTATATGAGTCAGAATTACCTGAAGAAGAAAGAAAGGCAATCTTCTATCCAAAATATCAAGTAGATATGGAAATGATGAATAAAGCAGGTGCGAATGCGAAATTCATGCATTGCTTACCAGCTACTCGTGGAGAAGAAGTAACAGATGAAGTGATGGATTCTGATCGTTCCATTGCTTTCGATGAAGCAGAAAATCGTTTAACTTCTATTCGTGCATTACTCGTATATTTTATGGGTAAACGCGATGAAACAATCGCCATTTGTAAAAAGAATTTAGGAGAGTAAATAAAGTAGGTGTTTATATATGGAAAAAAAGAAAAAATTTAGATTAGTAGACGCCATACTTGCAACCGTTTGTATTACTTTAGTTGCTGAAAGTGTGGCTCCTACTGCCGCTATCGGAAATTCTCAATATTTCTGGTGGATTTTATTAATTATCGCATTCTGTTTACCATATGGTTTAATTACAGCAGAATTAGGAAGTACCTTTGATAGTGAAGGTGGAATGTATGATTGGGTAAAAAAAGCCTTCGGTAAAAAATGGGCAGCTCGTGTTGCTTGGAATTACTGGATTAATTTCCCATTATGGATCGCATCTTTAGCGGTTGCTGTTACAGATGTAGTCGCTGGTATTTTTGAAATTGAACTATCTGTAATGTGGTTATTAATTTTACAACTTGGTTATACATGGTTAGTCTCACTTTTAGGTACACAACGTATTGGAGAAAGTAAATGGTTAGTTAACATTGGAACTTTCTTTAAAATATTATTTATGGTTGGATTAGGTTTATTAGGTATTTATGTATTCCTTAAGACAGGAGAGAGTGCTAACCCTATCCAAAGTGTAACAGATTTATTACCAAGTTTAGACTTGGCAGGATTATCATTTATTTCTGTAATTATTTTCAACTTCTTAGGGTTCGAAGTTGTCGCAACTTATACAGATGATATGGAAAATCCTAAAAAAGAAATTCCTAAAGCTTTAATTATTGGTGGAGCTTTAATGGCTATTTTCTATATTTTACCTGCAACAGGTATTAACATTGCAATGACAACAGAACAAGCAGAAGTTGCTGGTATTACAGATTCATTTGCGATATTATTAACAACATTAGGTGTAAATGCAGATCTTATTCGCATTATTGTCATTGTAGTTGGATTAATGTTTATTTATACTATGGTTGCCAATATTATTTCTTGGTCATTTGGTGTAAATAGCGTAGCTAAATATTCTGCTGATGATGGTGGGCTTCCAAAAGTATTTAGTAAAACAAATAAAGCTGGTGTACCTTATATGGCTTCTATTATGAATGGTATCGTTGCGTCTGTTGTTGTTATCATCGGAATTATTTTGGGACAAGTTAGTGAGGAAGCTTCGAACTTATTTTGGACATTCTTTAGTTTCAGTTTAGTAACATTATTAATTAGTTATATCCCATTGTTCCCAGCATTCTTAAAACTTCGTAAAACAGACAAAACGGAAAGAGCATATAAAGTTCCAGGTAATAATTTTATGCTTAATGTCATTACTTGGGTTCCATTTGTATTATTAATTGCTGGTGTAATATTTACATTATTTATTGATTTTACATGGGCTTCTATTGAAGCAAACTTACCAGTTATTCTTGGTGTTGTTGTTTCATTTATCATTGAAGAAATACTTGCAAGTAGAGTAAAGAAAGAAGGGTAATAGTGAAAAGATTAGATACTACTCCTGCATCAGACGGATTTAGAATGCCTGGAGAGTTCGAAGAACATTCAGGTACTTATATGATTTGGCCTGAACGTCCAGATAACTGGCGTTTAGGAGGAAAACCTGCACAACACGTATTTGTGCAAGTGGCTAATACGATTGGTAAATATGAACCCATTACTATGTGTGTATCTCGCGGACAATATTCTAATGCACGTCATATGCTCGCTGACTATGTAAAAGTAGTAGAAATGAGCAATGATGACTCTTGGATGCGTGATTGTGGTGCCACATTTGTAGTGGATGATAAAGGAAATAAACGTGCGATTGATTGGAAATTCAATTCATGGGGAGGATTAGTAGATGGACTTTACTTCCCATGGGATCAAGATGATAAAGTCGCACTTAAAATGAGTGAATTAGAACAAGTAGATCGTTATCGCTTAGATGATTTCATTTTAGAAGGCGGATCTATTCATGTAGATGGTGAAGGAACGGTTATGACTACAGAAGAATGTTTACTATCTGCTGGACGTAATAGTCATTTAACGAAAGAACAAATCGAACAAACTTTATGTGAATATTTGAATTGTCAAAAAGTATTATGGATTCCAAATGGAATTTATAATGACGAAACCAATGGTCATGTAGATAATATTTGTAATTTTGTTCGCCCAGGTGTTGTAGTATTAGCTTGGACAGATGATGAAAACGATCCACAATATGCGATTAGTAAAGCAGCTTATGATTATTTAAGTAATGAAACAGACGCCAAAGGTAGAAAGTTAGAAATTCATAAAATGTATACACCAAAACCAATTTTGATTACCAAAGCAGAAAGTTTAGGTGTTGATGCCATTGATGGAACGCTTCCACGTCAAGAAGGAGATCGTTTAGCCGCATCTTATGTTAATTACTATACCGGAAATGGATTTGTTGCTGTTCCAATCTTTAATGATCCAAACGACGAAAAAGCCATCGCTTTATTAAAAGAATTATATCCTGATCGTGTGATTGAACCAATCTATGCAAGAGAAATTCTCTTAGGTGGTGGAAATATCCATTGTATCACACAACAAGTTCCAAAAGGAGCTGCTAAATAAATAGAGAGAATTCTCTATTTATTTTTTTAAATCAATATACATGGGGGGGGGTATCTGAGGTTGATATTTCCCTTCTTTTTTTGTACAATAATATAAGGTGGTTGTATGAAATATCGTAAACTAAAGAGAAAGTGGAATAATAGCTCCAAGAATAAAAAAATGATGATTTTATTCACGATCATTCTTTCAGTAATAAC
>DVKJ01000038.1 GCA_018716065.1 Candidatus Pelethosoma merdigallinarum | reverse complement strand
TACTTAAGAATCTCGTTAAGATATTGATGTGTTCATCACTACCAAATAACTTTTTAAAGTTCTGATCTTTTGCTAATATATTCATATTTTCCTCCTTTCTGGAGACACTATAACACATTCAAAATCAAGGGTCAAACGGCACTTTTAAGGTTTCTGAGAAGATCTTTTTACAGATATCTAAAATCTGTTTAGAGAAAACAAAAAATTGGTAAAATCATTCTTACCAATTTCTTAAATCTGACATATTTCATCTTTTTTATAATTTTACACTATTTTACATCGATAAACAAAGAATAAATATTCGAAATTCTTAACTATTTTTCTTTTGATAATGATTAATAAAGTTTTCTTTATATTCTGAAAATTGATCTTTGTCAATCGCCTCTCTAAGATCTTCCACTAATTTAATTAAAAAACGTAAATTATGAATTGATAATAATCGTTGACCAAATGTTTCATTTGCAACAATTAAATGACGAATATAAGCTTTCGTATAATGTTTACAAGCGTAACAATTACAACCTTCTTCTAGTGGTGTAAAATCTTCTTTATATTTGGCATTCTTTAAATTAATTTTGCCATGATGAGTGAAAGCATTACCATGTCTAGCAATTCTCGTAGGGAGAACACAATCAAACATATCAACACCACGTTCGACACCCTCTAAAATATCAATAGGATCTCCTACACCCATTAAATAACGTGGTTTATCTTCTGGTAAATACTGAATCGCATCATCAATCATTTTATACATTGTTGGCTTATCTTCACCCACACTAGTTCCACCAATACTATAACCATCAAACCCTAGTTTTACGGTTTCTTCGGCACTCCATCTACGAAGATCTTCATATTCTCCACCTTGAACAATTCCAAATAAAGATTGGTTTTCATTTTTATGAACCGCTTTTCCTCTCTTTGCCCAACGTAATGTTCTTTCCGTACTCTGTTTTGCATATTCATAGTCCGCTGGATAAGGAATACATTCATCAAAACTCATCGCAATATCACTGTCTAATTTATTTTGAATTTCAATCGATTTTTCAGGTGTTAAGAATAATTTTTCACCATTAATATGACTCTTAAATAAAACACCTTCTTCAGTAATATTCTTTTTATCTGCTAGACTAAAAACTTGAAACCCACCACTATCTGTTAAAATAGGTCCATCATAGTTCATGAATTGGTGAAGACCACCAGCTTTATGAACAACATCTTCACCTGGACGTAACCATAAGTGATAGGTATTAGATAAAATAACACCACTGTGAATTTCTTTTAATTCTTCTGGACTTAATGTCTTAACAGTTGCTTGTGTTCCTACAGGCATAAACATAGGTGTTTCCACAACTCCATAATTCGTATATAGTTTACCATGACGGGCATTGGTTTTAGAATCTTGTCTTAATTTTTCATATTTTATTTTCATTCTATCGAACTCCTCGCTGTTACATTATACCATATTCCACTTTTAATAGAAAGAAAAAAGTTCTACATAGAACTCTTTTGTTTCATTTCTTCCATCTGTTTCATCGTAAGTTCAAACCCTTCATTCCAAAGATGAGGTGGAACTTCGTCTAAATCATTAGAGTATCCATGATTTTCGGCAATGGTAATCATATTCTTTAAGTAATTTAATGTCATGGAATAACCATTCTCTATAGTTTTACAATTTAATTCTCCCCAATGATCACGAAGATGACTCATATAACTATCGCGTAATTGTGCGACTACTTTCTCACGATCATATTCTACAATATTTTCTTCCACTTCAACTTTTTCACCAAAGGTAATAATGGAATAAGTAGCTCCTAGCCTTCCATCAGCATTTTCTCCTACAGAACCAGGATTTACATATAAAACTCCTTCATCATAAATAGATGACTGAAGATGCGTATGTCCACTAATAATCACATCTGCTTCGTCCGCTTGTTCCATCTTATGACTAATAGAAACTTTATAATGACCAAAGTTTTCGGTAATCACATCTGGTAATTTTTTTAAATAATTGATATGAGCTTTTGTAAGATAGAAAGCGGTATAATAAATACTTTCTTCATTACTTCCTATTTTATATTCGTGATTCTCTGATTGATGAATCACACTATCTTCACGATTTCCTTTTATAATATAACAAGGATATTGTTGTTCTAATTCTTGAATCATCTCTATGGTTTCGTTTTCAAAAGGAAAATCAGTAATATAATCTCCTACTAAAATGAAACCATTTACTCCTTTTTCAACTGCATCTTTTATGCATGTGTGAAAAGCTTCGATATTTCCATGAATATCGGATAAACACGCATATTTCATACTTTCCCCTCTCTATTTAATTCTTTCTACTTTTGTTAACTGATACTCTTCACCATTCTTTTTAAACGTATATTGATACTGGTGTAAGTGATTATAATTATAGAAAGCAAATTCACTTATTGTAGAAACCGTATCTACATAAGTAAGATCATTCGTATCTATACTATCATACACTTCATATTGCATCGCACCATCTTCATCTCTCGTTGGTACTAAGTATGCCATTTCATCTACAATGGTAATCGTATCATCTTTCTTTTCCGCACTTTTAATTTTTGTCTTTATGATCGGTGTATTGGTTGTTGAGCAAAGCGTATCCCCCTCTGTTTGATACATATCGGTATCGGCGTGGTACACAATCGTTCCACGATCACAATAATAAGCATCGTCCTCGGTAAGACTTTGATCTTCATAGACAATATCCTCACCAAATAACTCTTTCATTGTTTTACGAACCGTTTCTCCATCAATTTCTAAAGGACTCGTATCTCCTTCTTTATTACGTAATGTCTGGTTATTAAAAAGTTCTTGGAAAGTTGTTACCAACATTGCTTCTGGAGAAATAGTCTTAGGTGTATATTCACTATCTAAATAATAGTATCCATATAAATGACTTCCCATACGTAAAGTAAAATCGGTAACGGTTTCCGTAAAGAAATTATAACGATAATATAATTCTTGAACTAAAGGATCCGTAATGGAAATACTATAATCCGGAACTGTTTTTTCTTTTCCTTTAATAAACTTTTGATAGCCAAAATAACTAGCAACCGCAACCACAATTAAAAGTAAAGCAATTACTACTTTAGGCCAATTAGGTTGGTTAATATCTTCATCATAAAAATTATAATCTTCGTCCATAATAGCCTCCTTTATCCTATTATTATTATAACATGCTTTTCATAGTTTTTTATAGAAATTTGTCGAAAAGAAAACAGTTTTATTTTAAACTGTCTATCCTAAAGATTAGGTTTTAAGATTCTCACAACTGGGCGGACACCAAAATCATTATTAGTGGAAATAAGATATGTATACAATCGATAACCATAATCGACAGTCCATGAATAGCCAGCTGTTTCAGAAACGGCTAAATCAGTCCAATAACCTATATGTTCATAAATATCACTAATATCCAAATTATAATCTTCATTGACTACAAATGCCATATTACTATAAAGCCATGTTGGTAAAGAAGTCGGTTGTACAACTTCAAAAATATCTTCTTTTCCTGCAATGTCAACTATTTCTTGTACACTAATTAATCTCGCTTTATATCCCTCATAGTTGATGGTATAGTTTCCTCCACTACCGTTTTCTCTTGTTACATTATCGGTGCTTGTTAAAGTTACTACTCCATTCCAACTATCCGTTGCTTGTTTTAAGTGTTTTAAAGCTGTAAGTGGTCCATATTTGTTATTTCCATCTTCTCCATATTCTTCGGATGTTCCGCCAGCTGCTTGATAATCTTCTAAACTTATCCATGCCGTATCACCTGGAAGATCATGATCTAAAAGTAATTCTACGGTATCACTACTTGAGTCACTGGCTTTAATGACATTCCATCTATAACAAGTACTTGATTTATCATCTAATGTCCATGCTTCATCACTATAACATCTTTGTCCTACGACTGGATGAAAGTAGACTTCATCTCCTATGGCATATTCTGTTTTACCACTAAGTTCTGGTATATCCGAACGATCTTGTTGTTGTTCAGAGTATTGAGTAACAGTTAAATCTAGAGTTAGATTCTTACTAGTATTTGGAATCGTTGTTGCCTCTTCATCCCAAGTTACTATCAGTACGAACTTCTTAACTTCTCCTACTCGAATTTTTTGATTTTCTTTGAAGTTTAATAACATAAATTGAATATCGGTTGGATCTTCGGCATTTACTTCATCTAATCCTGTTATATCACTGATATATCCATCTAGTTTACCCGTGTTTTCTACACTAATTTCATACACACCTGTTGCTCCTGGTTTTTTCATATCAACATTTAGATCAATCTGATGAGCATTAACCACTTGAGCTTTTAAGGTGGTAATATCATGGGTAGTTCCTTCTATACCCAAAAAACGCCCAAATTCAGCTAGTACAATGTTATCATAATAATCTCCACTTTCAGGAATTTGGTTAATCTCTTCAATATCTGTAAATACAATCTTAAAGTCTGATGTAATACCACTGGTTCCTTGAATATTTAATGTTGGCTTAAGACCGCATACCCTACAGCTAGTCCAATAATTACCGCACATAGGGTTCCTATAATAATTCTTTGTTTTTGACGCGTACGCATAAAGTTCATCTCCTACCTTTATTATGTACTTTTCTACCTTACTTATTCATTATACAAAAAAAAGAGGTGTATTTGTCAATCTCAAATACCCCCCTCCCATAGATTGTGTAAAATTTATAATTTTTGATTTACCCTTTATTTTAAAGGATTAAATGGAATATGTGCTTTTGTAAAAAAAAGTGCTATTTGTTAATATTTTGTTCTAATAGTTCTTTTAATGCATTCTTTAAATCATAAATATTTCTTGGACTCATAAATAAGATTACGGCATTCTTATGTTTTAAAAGTAACTCTGGTTCATTCGTATGAATGAGATGTCCATTCTTTAATTTATTTAATATGATATTTTCATCGATGTTTGGATAATCTTCGTATCGATCTCCTCGATCTAGTGTGACTGGTAAAACATAAGCAACATCGGCTTGATTTAAACTTTCTGCAAACTCTTCTCCAAAATCACGAACACGAGCTAAGGTATGTGGTTGAAGTACGGCAACAATTTCTTTGTCTGGATACTTTTGACGAGCAGCTCGAATAGTAGATCGAACTTCGGTTGGATGATGCGCATAATCATCTACCAGTACGACATCACCAATCACTTCTTCATTGAAACGACGTTTGGCTCCTTTAAATGTTTTAAGCGCTTTGGCTACCTCTTTGGCTTCAAATCGTTCATAAGCACATATCGCAATCACCGCTAAACTATTTAGCAGCATATGTTTACCATAGAACGGTAGATCAAAGTGTCCATAATAATTTCCTTCTACTTCTACATCAAAGTGAATTCCAGATTCATTATAAACAACGTCTTTTGCAAGAATATCATTATCATCGTCTAATCCATAAAAGAAGATTGGCTTTGTCACTTCTAAAGAATGCGTATAAGGGTCATCCCCACAAGCAATCACCATTTTTTCAGCTTTACTAGCATACTCACGATAAGCATCACGAACATCATCAATATCTTTATAATAATCGGTATGATCCAAATCGATGTTGGTAATCACCGCATAAGTAGGTGTATATGCTAAAAAGTGACGTTGATATTCACAAGCTTCTAAAGCGAAGTATTTATTTTCTTTAGCCGCATAACCATGACCATCACCAATCAGGTAGTTACACCCTGCTAACTCTGTTAAGACATGAGCAAGCATGGAAGTTGTCGTTGTTTTTCCATGACATCCAGCAATGGTAATCGTTTCAAACATTCTTGTTAGTTTTCCAACCATTTCTTCATAGTGATAAATCTTACAACCCAATTCCATCGCACGTTTTACTTCAACATGATCTTCATGAAAGGCATTTCCTTGAATGATAAATAAATCTTCACGAATATTATTTTCATCAAATGGTAGAATAGGAATTCCTGCTTCTCGTAAAGCATCTTCTGTAAAGAAATGAGTTTCACGATCACTTCCTTGTACTTCATAACCTAAACTATGCATAACAAGCGCTAGTGAACTCATGCCAGTCCCTTTTATTCCGATAAAATGATACATATCCATAATCTCCTTTTCTTTTATATTTGTAAAAATTCAATAATGAAAGGTCCCAAAATCATTAATAAGATAAGGGGTACCACAAAAATAACAGATATAATACTAATTTTATTTGGTATTTTATTAATTTCACCCTTAATTTCTAAGGTTTGTTTATCACGTAAGAAATCAATTTGGTGATACATGGTTTCTAGAATACTATTTCCAAAGACATTCGTTTGCGTAATATTTAGAATAATATTATTGACCGTTTCCGATGGAATCCTTTTTTTCATATCTTCTAAAGCTTCTAATAAAGATTTACCAAATTTGACTTCGACAAGAGCTTTTTTAAATTCTCTAGATAATTCAGAATCGACATTCATCACTGTAATCTCTAATGAATTTTCTAGGTTACGACCAGATTCCAACGTTAATGTTAAAATTTCAAAGAAATATAAGGCATCATGATCCAATGTTCGAATACGTTCTTTTTTAGGTCTTGTAATAAATACATAATAGAATAAATAATAATAGATTAACATCGCCATCGGTGCGGTTACATACCCTAGTTTAGTATTATAAAGTACCAGTAGAAAGACAATCAAGGTTGTTAAATAACGAAAGTTATAGAATGTGATCGCATTCATTTTCGCACGATCGCCTAACATATCTAATTCGTCTTGTACAGCTTTAATACGACGATAACGATAGATTTTTCGTACAATATTATCTTTCATGTGATCACATCCTTACTTTCATAATCTTTCGAACAAAGTAAATATATACAAGATACATTAATATCATAATAATCATGAGAACAATTCCCATTTTAGTAGTATATAATGGTACAAAATAAGTTGGATTTAATATACTAACAAACACAATGAATAAGATTGGAACTAAGAATAAAGCAATGACAACAATTTTAGAACTTCCTGTTAAAGACGCTAATTCTAGTTTTAATTTTTTCTTATTAAATAATGATTTTTCGATCGATGAGAATACTTTGATAATATTACCACCTGTTTTATTTAATATCGTTAAAGAAGCGGTTAAATAAGTAATTTCTTCTAATTGAACACGTTCTGCAAAACGTTTGAATACAACATCAATGGACAATCCAAACGAAATCTCTAGGTGCATCTTCTTAAATTCTTCACTAATCGGTCCATCTAATTCATGGGTGACCAAATCAATCGCTTGGGTAATACTTCGTCCCGATTTAAACGCATTATTCATGATAATAATGGCTTGTAACAAATCATTTTCTAAACGATTTCGATAAGCACGATATTTATATTCATAAATCAAATTCGGGAAAATAAACCCTACTAAGAACGGAAAGATCCATTCATAGACATGAAGAACTTCATATTGAATCGTTTTTGAGAAGATTGCAATTCCTAAAAAGAGAATTCCCATAATAAATTTAGTAGCGACAATATCCATCACGCGAGTATATTTCTTATCTAATATTCCCAAATACTTTTCATAGCGTTTTGCATATTTCGTACAGAAGACCGATTTACTAAGAAGATTTCCAATTTTATGATTCAATCGATCATAACGAATCTCCATATTATCTAAAACGGATAAGCTATTATCCTGTAAAGGTTCAACACTATAGCGACTAATTCTTTTTTCTAGTCTTACACTACGACGATAATAAAGAATACTACATAAAATACCAAGTAATATAATAAAGATTCCAATTTGTGTCGCAAATAAAATATTTTGATTATTTTCGATTACTTGAACATGAACGGTTTTTGTTACCGTATTTCCAGCACTATCACTAACCGTGTAAACTAAATCTTTAATTCCTAAAGTTGTAAAATCTAAATCTTCATAGTTGGTCACTACTTGTTTTAAAAGGTCTCCATCTTGTTCATCATACGCTTGAATACCTTCTAATGGTTTTAAAGTAGATCCTTCTTCCATTTGAATTAAAGATTCTCCAACATCTAAGACAGGAGCTTCTTTATCAATTTGATAAATACCGGAAGCAATCTCTCTGGTTTCCGTTGCTGTTTCTGTAAAAATACGAATTTGATATTTTCCAGTATCCGTCATCGTAATGGTTACTGGACGATTATTATTTACAGGTATGGGGTCACTTGTTTTTCCATCTTGAATGACTTGATACTGATACTTAAGAACATTAGAAGCAGGAGTAAAAACGACCTGAACGTCTTCATTCGTTGGTGTTTTGGTTTCCCATAAATTAAAACCTTCTTGATTGGTCATAATACCCC
>DVKJ01000037.1 GCA_018716065.1 Candidatus Pelethosoma merdigallinarum | reverse complement strand
ATGATTGGTTAAATAATTATTTTTATCCAAAGTTAGAACATAAAGATTTACTTGTAAATCAAACATGGTGTAGTGAAACAACAACTTCTTCATCTTCATCAAGAACAACCTGTACTAGTAATTTATCAAGTATACAGAAACCTATTGGTTTATTATCATTGGATGAATATAATCTGGCAAGTGGCAGTTCAAGTTATTTGTTAAATTCACAATATTTTTGGACAACTACGCCATATAGTGCATCGAATGCGTGGCTCGTGAGCATCGATGGCTTTGTGATTAATTATGGCGTGTCGGATGCGAACGGTGTGCGCCCAGTGATTATGATTGGTCCTGATGTTCAAATTCTTGATGGAAATGGGAGTTATGATAATCCATATGAAATATAATCAAAAAGGCACAAAATGAAGTGTCTTTTTTGTGAGAAAAGAAATTGACAAAACCATAAAAAGTGATACAATAGGTCTACTGGGGTGAAAACTATGAAACTAACGAAGAAAGCGAAAGCTTCTCTCTTAATATTATTAACAGGCGGAACGATGACAACCATGAGTGCGACGATTGAAGATCAATCCGCATTTGAAAAAGCAATTAATAACGTTAAAATAGAATATGAATACGAAGGAATTTATGAATTAAGTCAATCGTATTCAGACTGGAAAGATTATAAAGGTGTTGATTATAGTTGTTCTGAGAATCATACTTCTGTTTTAGATCAGGATGTATCGAATATTACTGATATGATTTTGGAAAATTCTAAGCCTTTTTTAAAGGCTCTTCCTGAATATAAAGAATTGGGTGAAGAATATTTAGATGCTTTTGAATATTCTTTAAAAGAAGTGATTACGGATATGAAAGAACGTTGTGATCATGAAGAATTAGAAGCTTTTTCTCATTCTTTATCTTCTTTAGCAATCGTCGAAACGAAAGAAGATTCGGATGCCTTAATGTCTTATAATACAGCTTATAATATGATTACGGTTTACGATTCTGTGATTCGTTCACAAATTATGGGAGAAGAAATGTATTTTCAAACACTTGCTCAAAATTCTTTTCTTCATGAATTATCACATATGGAACAAAATCCATGCCCATGTCATTCTTTGGAATGTCAGCCAGGATTTGGTAATTATGTCATTCAAGAAGCTTTTGCATCTACTAATTATGAAAGTGAATTTAGTAGTTATCCTTTAGAAGAAGATTTATATCGCTTATTTATTAATTCGTATTTATTTTCGAATTCAAAGGGAACCATCGCAATTCAAGATGCCATTTTACACAACGATTTGAAAAAGATGATTCATTTGTTTGAAGGAGAATCGAAAGAGTTATACGATGTCATGAATACGATGGAATTTTTATCTTTTAAACAAAATGATGATTTAAACCGATATTATAAAAAGCTTCATGGTAAAAATATCGATGCGACAGATCGTGCGAATATCCGAAGAGAAATGTATGGGGATTTTAGTTCTAGTTTATTAAAAAATTATACGATTCATCTATTAAACTATGTTAAAAATAAAGATATTCCATTAGATGATATTTTATTCTTTTATAAGTGGTATTTGGGTCAGTTAGAGTCTTTTTATCAATCTTATTATGTTACTTATCAAGATAACATAGATATTCATAGTTCTGATTATTTGATATATTTAGAAAAAATAACGAAACAATTGTTTCAAACTTTAGCGGAAGAATATCAGATGAAAGAATCAGATATTTATAAGCGTTTTTCTTCACTTTCTTCAGAAGAAGATACAGATTTAAAAATAAAAGCTTATGTACCGTATCACTTGTTGGATATCATGAATGATGATGTGAAAGAACAGTTACAAATGGGAAATTATCATTTTGTTTATGCGGATGAAGTAATGAATATTACGACTAATAAAGTATACAAAAAGGAAAAATAGTTAGTTTTTCCTTTTTATGTTGATTCCTACCATACTTCCAACCATTCCTGATATTAAAAGAATCGCATAATAGAGAATGTTTTTCATTCCAAAGGTTTCATTCATCCAAACAAGATGGAAGAAGAGGAGAAGAAGAATAATAAAGACACTTAATTTTAATCCTTCTTTCCAACCTTTATTTTTGGCTTTACTTCCTAAGTAAATTCCACTAATTAACAATGCAATCACGGGAATAATCATTTTAAAAATTCCCATGGTATTAGTAGTAATCACATTAAAAAAGTTTAATGCCGTTGCTAATAGAGTGATGACTAAAAATAATCCAATACATAAACCTAACGTTTTCATAAAGTTTTTTAAATAAATAATGTTCATGAGAATTCCTCCTGTTATACTATATGTTTTATATATTTTAAAAAGAAGTAAAAATTTCTTGTATAAAAAGAAAAAGGTTGTTCAATATTTAATAGGTGATGGATATGTACGGGATCATGTTTTTTAAAACATTATTTCTATATTTTTTTATTATTTTAGTTTATCGAATTATGGGAAAGAAAGAAGTAGGAAAGTTAGGTATTGTTGATTTAATTGTTTCGATCTTAATTGCGGAACTAGCAGCGATGTCTATTGAACGACCAAATTCATCAATTTTAGTTTCGGTTATTCCGATTCTTACTTTAGTATTCGTTCAAGTTGTATTAAGTTTTATATCTTTAAAAAATTCCAAGATTAGAAAGTTTATTGATGGTGATCCAACAGTCGTAATTAAAAATGGAAAGATCCAGTTTCACCGTATGACAAAATTACGATATAGTTTAGATGATTTAATGAGTCAATTACGTGAACAACAAATTAAAAGTATTGAAGAAGTTGATTATGCCGTATTAGAGAATAATGGGAAGCTATCAGTATTTCAACAATGTAAGGATTATCCACTTCCTCTTATTGTAGATGGTGTGATTGATCAATTGGTTTTAAAAGAATTAAACAAGGACGAACGATGGATTTCGCGTTTATTAGAAAAGAATCATGTTGCCTTAAACGATGTATTTTATGCGTTTTATACAAAGAATAAAACTTATATTATTAAAAAAAGTGAGTTACAATAAAACTCACTTTTAAATTAGATGTTCAAATTTCGATTGTTTATATTCCTTTTTTAATGTTTTAGAAGGTAAAGATTGAGAGGTTTGTTCACTTTCTTTAAATGGGACTTGTTCAAGATATTTACGATTTAATTTCTCTGCGTTTATGTGAAAGGATACTTGAATATTAGTAGAAATATTGACATAATTTAAAACTAAATCATTGTTATCCGATAAATATAAACGATCCTTTTCATATTCCATTCTAAGTAGTAAATTAAGACAAGTATCTTTTAAACGATATAATTCATTAATTTTTCGTTGAAGTTTTAGGTGTTGATCTAATGTCTTTTGATAGTCTTTCATACTTTTGCCTGTCACTACCATAAAGAGACGAGGATAATATCTTGGGGGTCTTTTATTTCGAAAGAGACATTCTTCGAATTTTGTTGGTAGTGCATGTTGGTGATGAAGAGTTAAGTATTTGATGTATTTGTTTAACCAAAAGATAAATAGGGCAAGTGAATCACTTGTGTTTGTATTTAATTGAAGAAAAGATTGACAGAGATTTTCTTTTACAATCGGAACATGATGCTTCTTTTGTTCATGAGAAAGAAGAAGATTGATAAATCCGTGATCGTTCATGTCTTTAATTAATTTTGTTTGATATTTTAATAACACACGATCCATTGCGACACTTCCCACAGGAGTTTGTCTCATTTCGTATAAAAAGACATCGGAACCCAAAAAATCTAACGGATCGCTCAAAGAACAAAATTCTTTTGTTTCTTTTATATAACTGGTGTAGGGATTGATTTCCCAACCTTTTTTCGTATGAGCAATATTTTGAAAACAGGTTGTGGTTAATGCTTTTTCCTCTTTTTTTGTGAGATATGGAAATTGTGTAAGTATAGTACCAACATATTTTCTACTAATAGGATAAAAGAAGTGTCTTGCGATATATTTGGTACCTTGTTTATAATTTCCATTGATTTGATTTAAGTTATTTTCAAATGGACAATAAGAAAGATTATATTTACGATTATAATAACGGTAAGATTCTTCTAAATATTTATATTCTTTTTTGATAAATTTTGAATGAGATGGATCCGCATGTTTTTGAGCAATTTCCATAATTTTTTCAAAGTCATTCATGACTTCATATATATTTTGTTCCATAGTGTTCACTCCTAATGTACTATTATATCACACATTTAAGTATTTTTTTACATATTTGTATTGATGGAAAGTTACATATAAAATATTCACACTACTGGCAATAATCAGTCCATACATTCCAATGTGAAGGGTGGAGAGAAAGAGGAGGAGGACCGTTCTTAAAATCATACCTTGTAAGGTACCTGCCATCGCTTCTTTTGCTTTTCCCATTGCTTGTAAGGCAGCGGTTAGTGGTGCTTGAACATAAAAAATAAGAAAGACAGGTGCGAGGACACGTAAATAAGTGACACCTTCGGTGGTGTTATAAATAAACTGTAAAGCAAATTCTGGTATTAATTCAAATAAGATGGTCATGGGAATTCCAATTAGTAAGGAAAAACCAATGGCTTGCTTAATTTTACCTTTCGCATACTTAAAATGTCCATGACTATAAGCTTTACTAATCGTGGGAATTAAAGCTTGTGAAATGGCCGTGGTAAAGAAAGAAGGCATTAATAAAATAGGCATAATATAACCATTTAAGATTCCATATTCGGTAACCATAAAATGATTGGAATAACCAATTCGTAGTAAAATAAAAGATAAAATAATGGGTTCAAAAAAGGCTCCAATATTTCCGATTAAACGACTTCCTGTCGCAGGTAAACTAATACTAAAAATATCTTTTATATTTTGTTTATTGGGAATAAAGTCTTGTTTGGATAATTTAAAGTGTTTGGGAAGAAAGAAGAAAAGAACGAGAATGGAAGAACATTCACTAAAAATATTGGATAGGATGATAAAAGCTACGGCGTATTCTAATCCAAATCCTAGAAAATAAGGAATTCCAATAGCTAGTACGACAAGACGTACTAAATCTTCGGTAATATTAGAAACAACGTGTGGAATCATTCTTTGTTTGCCAAAAAAATATCCACGAAGAATACTAGAAATACTGGTAAAAGGTAATACAAAAGCCATGGATAAGATTCCTAGATAAACACGTTCTTCATGTAATAAATGAGTGGCTAGGGTTTGACTAATTAAAAAAACAAAGACTAATAGAAAAGTATTAATGAGTAAAGCGATTGGAATGATAGAAAAAACTAAATTTTTATTATTCTTTTTTTCGGTGGCAACTAAAGTAGAAATGGCAATGGGAAAACCTAATTGAGCAATCGCAATCAGTAACATAAACGTAGGCGAAATTAACATATAAAGACCAATTCCCTCTGTTCCAATGGCTCGTGTCATGACAATTTTAATTACCATGCCAAGTAATTTAGTAATGCCGCCACCAATTAATAAAATAATCGTTGATTTCACAAAAGTACTTTTTCTTATCACGGATCTTCACCACTAAAACTATATGTTACAAGTTGATTATTATTTCAAATAAAGAGAAAAAGTGATACAATACCAGTAGGAGTGGTGAATCATGAAGAATAGTTGTAACGAGACCATCTATTCCTTCCTTCTTGCGGAACATGTTTTGTTTTTACAAAAGGAAAGTTTATTGACCAAATTATTAAACAAACAAATTGTGAGTTTTGATTCTTTGTTTTATCAGATAAAAGAAAGTTTTTTAGGTGAAAGGGTAATGAATGAGCATTTTGGAGATTCAGAAGAATTAAAAAATATTCGAAAGTTACTATGTGAGAATCATAACTTTTTATCTTTTTGGAAGAAGGAAAATCATGATAGTTTTGAAAAGTTTTATCACGCTCTTCTTTCTGTAATGAAACAAAATACGCAGGATGTATATCCTATGATGGAAGAGTTAAACGTATGGTTAAAACAATTTGATTTTACAATAACAGAGGAATCAATTCCTTGTATAGAATGTGTGGGAAGAAAAAATATTCCGTTATATTCTCTCTTTCTCTTAGAAGAGCGAGGAATGGTTGGTATGGAAGAAGAAGGATTTTATTATATTTGTAATACACAAACAGAAGAAAGCAAAGGAATTCAGTGTACGAAAATAGATATCCCTGGTTGTATTCAAGAAATTTATACTTTATCCCAGTATGATCAAAAAGATAAAGTATTTGGTTATGAATGGATAGATGGAATAGAAAATAAAAATATGACATTTACTTTTTTAGGTACACCGGATCACATTTCACAATTTATCATTCAAGTTCAATCACCTGATTGGGATCTTTTATGTTATTTTGAAGAACATCGTAATCCTGTATTAACGGTTCATAAGGCTCCTCAAGATTGTACACAAACGTTAGATCCTCAACTTTTGTATCGCGATTTAGTAAAAACAGTTGAGGACAATATCGATTTAACTACACCTATGGGTATTTTTTTACAACAACAATTAGATATTACACCTTATGTTAAAAAGAAAGTAGTATAGGGGGAAATAAATATGACTTATCAAAGTGTGACCGATTGGTTTATCGAATCTTTATTACTCATGAATGATTGTGTCTGTTTTACGGACTGTAATAGTTTGGCAGTAGATTTTATTCAAAACGAAAATTATTCGTTTGATGAACTTTTTAAAATTTTACAATCTGATTTTGAAAGGTACTTAGAGTCAGATGTTGAAATTCATCTTCGTGCGCCTATTTTATACCAAGGGTTTGATTCCAAATTAAATTATTTAGAGAAACTAAAAGAAGAAAATAAAGAGGTGTCAACCTTACGTACTCGTTTTTTGAATCGTATTTCACAATGTGAAATACAAAATTCTCCTCTTTTTGGTCTCTTACAAGAATGGATGCCTCGTTTTAATTTCTCGATCTATTCCGAATATCTAGGAAAAAGTGAACTGATTGGGATAGAGAACGAGGAGGAATTACAAGCGAATTTACTTCCCATTTCAACACCGAACAATAACATGTTAAAAACTACTTCTTATGGGTATGTACTAGTTTTAGAGTCCGATTATGAAGAAAAAGAAAATTATGATTATTTAATGTTTACGCAGTGCGATTTACTTCAGGAGTTGTGCTTAAACTATATGGTTGGTCAATATAGGGATAAGGAAGGAAAATATTTTTGTCAATTTTATCGTAGTGATGAAAAAAATGATTTTCATTTATTCTTTAATTATCAAGGGCAAACACTTGAAAACATCTGTGTTTTTCTCGATGGGAAAGAAGATCGCTTTACAGCTAAGATTGATACGAATCACAGTATTAACAGTTTATATCAAAATAAACAGTTTCCAGATGGTCAAGCTATCAGTATAGATGTAGCTTTATCGTGGATTTATGAAAGTATTCGGAAGAATATTCCACAAGACTATCCAGTCTATGACGAAATTGAAAAATTTTTACCACTAATAAAAAATAACAAAGTAAAAAAGCAAACCCTTTCAAATTAACGAGAAAACTCTCGTTTTTTTCGTTTTTGCTTTCAAATTCTAGTATTTCTGGTATAATGGATATGTAGGTAACAAGGAGGGTAAATATGGAAATAGCTTTTCATTCTTTAGAAGAATTATATACACGCTTAAAACCAGCGTTACGAACGAAAAAAGAAGAAATGCGTCGCCATGGTTTTACCTATATCAAAGAAGAAGATATATGGAATTACTTTAAAGAAAAGAAATGGAAAACAGCTTATGGTTTACAACTTCATGAGATGGTAGATGATATCTTAAATTGTGAAGATGAATTCATTGAGGATTATGTTAAAGATAAGTTAAATTTAAAAAACCGCACTGTATATTTTGACAACGAAAGTAGGAGATGATTTGATGAAAAAGAAACGTAATAAAGTCATTCAAAGATTGTTTTTATGTGCGATTATGGTCGCAATCTTTGGATTTTTATTTGAACCATTATTTTCTAATTTAAATTTTGGACTTGATTTACAAGGGGGATTTGAAGTTCTTTATCAAGTAAAAGGAATTGATGGAAGTAAAGCAACCACAGAAGAAGTAAACGGAACATATAAAGTAATTCAAAAACGTATTGATGGGTTAGGTGTATCAGAACCAGAAATTACGGTTGAAGGAGACGATAAAATTCGTGTTGGTCTTGCCGGAGTAACGGATCCTGAAACGGCTCGTAATACCCTTGGCCGTGTAGCTAGTTTGACCTTCCGTGATACCGATGATGAATTACTTATGGATAGTACGGTACTACGTAGTGGTGGGGCAAAAGTAAGCCAAGATGCTAGCGGGAAACCTGCGGTTGCCTTAAGTGTTGCCGACAAAGATAAGTTTTATAAAGTAACAAAGCGTATTAGTGAAAGTAGTGATAATCGCATTGTTATTTGGTTAGACTTTGAAGAAGGCGTAGATTCTTTTAGTAGTGAAAGTGCATCTTGTGGAAACTTAGAATCTAGTCGTTGTTTATCTGCTGCGACTGTTTCTCAAGGATTTGCCGATGATGTCATTATTCAAGGAAACTTTACTGAGAAAGAAGCAGAAGAGTTAGTAAATTCACTAAATTCAGGAAGTTTACCAACACAGTTAACAGAAGTTTCATCGAAAACAGTTGCCGCTTCTTTTGGGGCAAATTCACTTGAAAAAACATTTGTTGCTGGAGTCGTTGGAATTGTTCTTATTATGGTTCTATTAATTGCGTTATATCGCTTTAGTGGATTAATCGCAAGTGTTGGAATGGTTATTTATACCTTCTTTACCTTCTTAATATTCTGGCTATTTGGGGGTGTCCTTACATTACCAGGAATTGCGGCAGTAGTCATTGGTATTGGAATGGCTGTCGATGCGAATGTGATTAACTTTTCCCGTATTCGTGATGAATTGTGTAAAGGAACGAAATTAAAAATGGCTTATAAAGAAGGAAATAAAAACTCTTTCATGTCTATTTTTGATTCTAACTTTACGACATTAATTACGGCGGTTATTCTCTTTATCTTTGGAGAGAGTAGTGTACGTGGATTTGCAACGATGTTAATTATTAGTATTATTACAACAATGTTAATTATGGTTGTATTTGTTCGTTGGTTACTACAAAAATTTGTCGATACTGGATATTTTGATGATAAATATAATTTATTTATCGGATGTAACAAAAAACAACTTGCTCGTGGTGAAAAAACACGTTATGAAAAACTTGATTTTATTAAAACTCGTAAATGGTATTATATTGCCAGTGTGATTCTTCTTGTGGTTGGAGTTGTTTCTCTAGCTACTCAAGGATTACAATTAGGAATCGATTTTAAAGGGGGAACTTCGATTACTCTGAGTGCAGGAAATCAAATGACGGAAAAAACAGTTACGAAAGATTTAGAAGAATTAGGATATGAAATCGCAAGTGTAGATACGTTAAATGATCAAAGCATTCAAGCAAAAATTGAAGATTCTTTAACAAAAGAACAAGTTATAGAAACGGAAGATTATTTTACAAATAAGTATCAAGCGCAAACAGATATTGGTGTAATTTCTAATATGGTAAAACAAGAATTAATTAAAAATGCGATTATTTCTCTTGTTTTAGCTAGTATTGGAATTGTTCTATATTTATCTTTCCGTTTCCGCTTTAGTTATGCGATCAGTGCGATTGTAGCCTTACTACATGACACATTCTTCATTGTCGCACTATTCAGTATTCTTCATTTAGAAGTAACCAGTATTTTCATTGCCGCTGTTCTTTCTATCATTGGATATTCTATTAACGATACGATTGTTACTTTTGATCGTATTCGTGAAAATAAAAAAGTTTTATATCCAAATGGAATTAAAAAGAAAGAACAACTTCAAAATGTTGTCAATACTAGTTTAAGACAAACCTTAGATCGTAGTATCGTAACAACTTTAACAACATTAATTCCAGTTGTTTCATTGATTCTTTTAGGTAGTCATGAAATCTTAAACTTTAATATTGCCTTATTATTTGGATTAGTATCTGGAGTTTATTCTTCGATTTGTATTGCCAGTCAATTATGGTTTGATATCGAAAAGAAAAAAATTGGAAAACCAAGAAAGAAAAAATGGTATGAAGAAGATAATGAACCAGAAGAAAAGAAAATAAAGGGAATTAATGCATAAACTATAGAAAGTGGTGATTCCATTGGTTCAACAAAAATTAAATGGTTATTATGAAGAATTATTAGGAAAAGTTTCTTCTTATATCACTTCGGAAGAAGAAATAGATTTAATCAAAAAAGCCTATGAATATTCGAGTGAAAAACACGCCGGAGAAACACGTTTAACAGGGGAGGACTATATGGTCCACCCTTTAAATGTAGCTATCATTTTAACCGATGTTCGTGCCGATTATGAGACGATATGTGCGGGTCTTTTACACGATCTTTTAGAAGATCATGAAGAAGAATACGATCATTTAAAAGAAGAATTTGGTGAGACGATTGCCGATTTAGTTCAAGGATTAACGAAAATTAATCGTTTAAATTTTGAAGGAGATAATCAGTCTGTGATTGCTTCTAATCGTAAAATCTTAGTAGGTTTAACAGAGGATGTAAGAATTATTATTCTAAAACTCGCTGATCGTTTACACAACATGCGTACGCTTTGGGCGATTCCTGAAAAGGCACAAAAAGAAAAAGCAAAAGAAACTTTAGATATTTTAACGCCGATTGCCCATCGTTTAGGTATTGGTCATTTAAAAAGTGAATTAGAAGATTTATCCCTTCGTTACTATAAACCAGATATTTATTTTTCCATTGTAGAAATGTTAAATCAAACGAAAGCCGAACGTGATCGCAATGTATCGGATATGATTGAAAGTGTTTCTCAGATTTTAAATGAAAAAGGGATAGAACATAAAATAAAAGGACGTTCTAAGAGTATTTATAGTATTTATAAGAAATTGGATAAAGGAAAGAAGTTTTCCGATATCTATGATTTACTTGCTCTTCGTGTATATGTAGAAACCAAAGAAGAATGTTACCAAGCACTAGGGTATATTCATGAGGTTTATAAACCAATGCCAAGAAGATTTAAAGATTATATTGCGATGCCAAAGGCTAATATGTATCAATCTCTTCACACCACGGTATTTGGGGTACATGGAGAACTCTTTGAAATTCAAATTCGTACATATGAAATGGATGAAATTGCGGAAAACGGAATCGCATCCCATTGGTCTTATAAAGAAAAAGGAAGTAATACCAAAGCTTCTTTACAAAATGCCATGGAACAAAAACTTCAATTCTTTAAAGCAATTATGGAATTACAAGCCCAAGATGCGAGTGATGATGAAGTCGTAAATACCTTAAAAGAAGATGTTTTAAATACATCCGTTTATGTGTTTACACCGAATGGCGATGTCATTGAACTAGCAAAAGGTTCTACACCCATTGATTTCGCTTATCGTGTTCACACCAATGTTGGAAATAAAATGGTTGGTGCGATTGTCAATGGAAATATTGTCCCATTAGATTATCAACTTCAAGATAATGATGTCGTTAAAATTAAAACCAATCAACACTCTAAAGGACCAAGTAAAGAATGGCTAAATATTGCACATACAACCCAAGCTAAAAATAAAATACGTTCCTACTTTAACAAGATTGATAAAGAGGAATATTTAAAAAGAGGAGAAGAACTCTTAAAAGAAGAATTACGTAAACGTAAAATTCCATTTAATGAATTCTTGAGTACGGAAAATATCGATAAAATTTTACAAGAATTAAAATATAAAGATATGGATGAAGTTTACAAAAATTTAGGAAATAATAAATTACCAATGGGAACGTTAATGAATTTGATTTATCATGAAGCAGATACCAAAGAAGATATTATCTTAAAGAAAGCAACCTCTCATCAGAATATTACTTCTCCTAATATAAAGAATGATATTATCGTTCGAGGAATTGATCAAATTAAAGTCAATGTAGCGGCTTGTTGTAAACCAATTCCAGGAGATCCGATTGTAGGATTTATTACCAAAGGGAATGGAATTATGGTTCATCGTCTATCTTGTCCTAATATGAAAGACGTTGAAGAACGAATCATTGATGTTTCATGGAATTCAGAAATTAACAAAAAATATCCAACTACGATATTGGTTCACACAATGAATCAAAAAGATGTATTACTAAAGATTATTACCAAAACAGCGAACTCTACGATTATGGTTCAAAGTATTCGAACACTAACAACGAATGTGGATGGATCAACCATTGAATTAATTGTTACCGTTCCCGATGTAGAACACCTAGAGAAGTTCATGACTGATATACGTTCTATCCCTGATGTTATCGATGTAGAAAGGGTGATCCAATAATGCGTTTATTATTACAACGCTCCCTTCATTCCAGTGTCGAAGTAGATGGAAACGTAGTTGGAGAAATTCCTTTCGGATTTGTTGCCCTAGTTAGTTTTACTGAGGGAGATACAGAAAAAGAAATCGATTATTTAATCGATAAAATGATTCATCTTCGTGTCTTTGATGATGAAGAAGGAGTTATGAATCGTTCTTTATTAGATGTAGGAGGAAGTGTTTTAAGTATTTCGCAATTTACTTTGTATGCGGATACCAAAAAAGGACGTCGTCCTAGCTACATCCATGCCTTACGAGGGGAAGAGAGTAGTCAACTTTATGAACTTTTTAATCAAAAATTGAGCGCACTACAAATTCCATATGCGACAGGAATCTTTGGTGCAAACATGAAAGTATCCATTACTAATGATGGACCAGCTACTTTTATGTTAGAAAGTAGGTCTTAATATGTTAAAAAATAAAGTCAATTATAAATTATTAAACTTCTTATTATTAACTGGTATTGTTTTCTTAATGTATCAAACAGGAAACTTATGGACAGGAGTAGCAAGTAAGATTTTCTCTATTGTGGGACCTTTCTTATTTGCCTTTGCCTTTGCCTATGCTTTATATCCTTTTCTTCATTATTTAGAAAGCAAAAAGATTCCAAAAGGAATTGCGGTCTTTATTGTGATTGGACTTGTATTAGGACTTTTAGCCATTACCATTGGTTTAATCGCTCCATTATTATTTGAACAATTAAGTAGTTTATTTAATAGTATTATTGCTTTCCTTAAAGAGTTATCTTTAGATTATGATTTAAATATTGGACCATTACAAGCCGATCTTTCGGCTGCGTTCAATGATATTATCAAAAGCTTAAGTAAGTATATTTCCGATGGAGCCATGAACTTTATAGGTGTATCAATGAATGCAATTTCCATGATTGTCATTGGTTTTTCCGCAGCCATTTATTTCTTAATTGACATGGGAAAAATTCGTGATGGAGTCAAACGTTTCTTACGCCTTCGTTCCAAAAAAACATATCGTTATGTACAATTATTAGATCATGAAATGACCAATTATTTCAATGGATTCTTCAAGATTGTATTAATTACTCTATTTGAATATACCATTGCCTTTTACATCATTGGACATCCAAATGCTTTATTACTCGGATTCTTAGCTGCAGTGGCAACGTTAATCCCATATTTTGGGGGGATTATCACCAACTGTATTGCCAGTATAACGGCCTTTGTGATTAGTCCAGCCTTATTTATTCGAACACTCATTGCCTTCTTTATTTTATCTAATTTAGATGGTTATGTCATTAATCCATTTGTATACGGAAAAACAAATAGTGTTCATCCCATCATTGTCATCTTATCCGTATTTGCAGGTGGAATCCTCGCTGGTGTTGTAGGTATTATTATTTCTTTACCAGTTGCGATTTTAATCATCAGTACCCTTAAATATTTTAAAGAAGATATTGTCGATAAATGGAAAGATATTAAAGATAACAAAGAAGAAAAAGCCTCATAGAGGTTTTTTTATTGACAAAAATAAAAAAAGGACTATAATAAGCATGATTAAAAGAGGGGCGAATGTATGACGAAAAAGAAACCATCCTTACTTATCTTATCCAAATTAATTATTTTATCAGAACTCATCTGGCTAGATAAAAGAGCTTATGAAGTTCTACAAATGGCAACTCAAGCACATACCCACCCATATAATCATTTAGAAGTCGAAGTGAATGAGCTTCCAGATGAAGATAAAAACGAATTTATTATGGAATTTATCGATCGTATGTCTGACACTCCATTATTTAAAGTGGCAAATAAAGTTGATCCTTCTATGTTAAATGAATTATTGTTATATTGTCAAAATAATCCCTATATCGATTATGAGAACCTAGCAACATCCATCGCTGGTACAAAAGTATATTATGAACCAAAAGAGGGAACAGTCACAGGAGAAACTCAAACGCAACAAGATTTTTTTGGGCTTTTTTCTCACAGTAATATTTATTTACATTCTAATCAAGAAGATCCTAGTTTTGCAAGTACGTATTATCACGAAATGATTCACGCCCTTTTTCCAACGATTGACGATTCCTCATTTTTTGAAGAAACACTCACTCATATTATTACTACAGAATATCCATCTGAAAATTATTCTATCTATGAGTATGAAGGAAACTTAGCCAAAATGTGGATTGAAACGTTAGGAGAAGATGTCTTTTACAAAATGCGCACAACCGGTTCTTTAGATACTTTTTATCACACGTTAAATCAATTAGGAATTCAAGAAAAACAAGTAGATTCGATCGTTCAACGACTAAATAGAATTCACGAATTATATTTATCTTATGATAATGTAAGTAGAGCAAAAAAATTAGCTTCTATTTATCCAGATGTTGTCAAAGAAAATACGGTTCATAATTCAAACATTTTAAAACACATAAAAACTCTACAAGAACTAGCTTTACAAGATATTGATGTTGCCTATACCAAACAGTATGGCCAATCTTACCAAAATAATAGGATTATGAAACTTTATGAAACAAAATCCTTTGGATTGATTAAAACAATTCCTGAGATTTATTACGATACCGAATATTTCACTTCTAAAGAGTCCGATGATTGTTATTTTATTAAGAGGGATGATGAATGGAGTCTTTATGAGTTATCTCAAGAAGACATGAATCTAATAGATGGAGAACCAAAATCATTATTAAAGAAATAATAAGTTTGAGAAAGGAAAAAGAATATGAATGATATTGAGAATTTTTTGAAACAAAAACATACCATTTATGAATATTTAAAATTGTTTAAGAGAATTGCGAACCAACAAATTACAGGGAACCCTAATAAAGATTATGTAAGAAAAATAGCTGTTCAACGCTTAGACCCCAATTGTCCAATGTATATAGACACAGGGAAAAAAGAAATAGTTCTTAATGTTTTTGTTGTAAACGAATTTTTGCAAAATTTCGAATACCGTTTATTTTTCCTTCTTTTATTTCTTCATGAATGTAAGCATTTTATTCAACACAAGACTTATAAGGAAGAAAAAGATCCGATCAATAAATTTTATCGTTATTTTTATACTTGTGATGCGACAGCTTTAGAACCAGAGGATGAACTTCTTCATAATCATTACTTTTCGGAATACGAGGCTCATCAATATGCTTTATCACAGATAGAAGAGATAAAACAAAAGAAAAAATTACCTCGATCTGTAGTGGATCGTGTTATGAAACAATATAGAGAGATCGTGACCAACAATGTCGCTTATAATCCACATTTTATGACGTTTTATCCTATCGATGGAAAGAAAGAAATGATCAGTATCGCACAATTAGAATTATATAAAGCTTTGTGTGTGAAAAAGGAGAATCCAGAACTTGCTCCACCATTATTTCATCAACTAACAAAAGAAAATCGCTATCACACAATGGTTGAAAATATTCAAATTTTACATACAGAACAACAAAAGGGAAATTATGATCCAAGATTAGAAAACGTTATTCTTTATATTGAAAATTTTAAAAGATGTTCTAGAGAAGATCTTTTAGACGATATTATTACATTATTCAAAAACTATATTAAGCCTGGTGAATCAAATCTTTCCTTTTACTTACAATTATTAAACCAAAAGACCAATCAATTATTATACTATCAAAATAATATAGAAGAGAGAAAAATCATTTGTGATTATTTAGAGCAATTAAAAGTTTATTACTATCAAAATGGTGAATATGATTTCTATTATCATCATATAGAACCTTATTACCAATTTCTAAATCATGTACCAGTTATACTCAAAAGAAAATAAAAGAGCCTACTTTAAGAAATGAAAAGTAGTCTCTTTTTTACTAAATATATAAAAGAATAAATAATTTTAGTTAGCAAATGGCAATAATTTACAAGTTTCTGTTAATCTATTAGACCTTTAAAAATAAGGTCTAAGTGAAATCCGGTGACTTTTTAGACGTCCACGGGGGGGGGTTATTGGTATTGACAATAAACCCTCTCTTTTTGTATAATGAATAAAGATAATAGAATAAACCATAATAGAAGTAGAGGTGGTTTTGTGAGAACGAGAAAGAAACAGAGAATCATTATAGGAACACTATGTGCGATTGTGATTGGACTAACTGTAGGCTATGCGGTATTAAGTCAAACTTTAAATATTCAAGGAACTGGTGGGATTACTACTGATTGGAGAATTGAAATTACCAATGTAGAAACAAAGAAAATAGTAGGTAATGCTAAGAATGTTACAGATCCAAGTTTTGACAAACTAACAGCTAATATGAGTGCGTCATTTGAAAAGCCAGGCGATAGTATTTCGTATGATATTACTGTATCCAATCTAGGTAATATCGATGCCGTATTAGACTCTATAAAGATGAGTATGGAAGAACAAGAATATATTGATTTTAAGATAGAAGGAATTACCGCACGAGAAGAACTCATTGTAGATCAAGATATTACCTTTCAACTTATCATGAAACTGAGTGAGAATATACCAGATATACCAAGTAATCAAAGTTTTGATTTCAGTATGAACTTAAATTATTTACAAAGTGGAAATAGTTCTAATTTTAGTGAAGCTACAGAAGAAGGAAATGTAGATGAACTTTCTATCACTAATTTAACTTTTGAACCAAGTGAAAATTCAATAAAGACTATTATAACCGCAACGAATGCGATAAAATATTATTATTCTTTAGATAATAATAAATGGTATGAAACAACAAGTAATGAATATACCATTTATCAACTAGATACTCATAAAGAATATACCATCTACGTAAAAGCAGAAGATTCTTTAGGTAATGTTGTATTTTCATCCGGAAAAGTCAGTACAACGGATGAAACTGATCCTAAAGTAACTATTACATTAGGTAATAATGTAATGGGAAACAATGGGTGGTATAAGGGTCTTACCTTAGATAGTACCATTACAGATAATGTAGGAATAAAAGAAGTCAAATATTGTGAGACAACAGAAACAAGTTGTGAACCTACAACTCCACTAGAAGGTCAAGAGAATGTTTATAGTGTGAATCTAAGTAGTAACTCATTACCAACTAGACTATGTGTAAAAGCTATTGATACTTCTAATAATGAGACTACAAAGTGTTCAGACTTGTATAAAGTAGACTCTACGATTCCAACGATTTATAATTTCAATGTTACACCAAATGATGACACGGTTACTCTTGAAGTAACTGGAGTAGATAATGAAAGTGGAGTTAATAAATATTTTTACAGTAAAGATGGAGGACAAAGTTTTGTAGAAAGTAATAACTCTAACTATACTTTTACTAGCTTAGAAGAAAAAGATTACTTAATGAGTGTATATGTAGAGGACAAGGCAGGAAACAAATCAGAAATCAACACCAAATCAACAACGATCAAACATAAGAGTTGGTGTGAAAAGAATGGAGTCACCGATCTAGCAGACTGTTTACTTGCTTCAGAAACTAAAAATACAAACATAGAAGAAGCAAAACAAACAATTAAGGATAAAGGAACACCAGACTTTAAAGTAAGTGCGCCTGCAATTACTTATGAAGAAGTAGCCAGTACGAATACAAGTACTGTTTCAACTACAACTTATTGGCAAATAGGAACGGGATATACATTCGATTCATCAACAGGATACTATACTTTAACAGGTTCAAGTTTACAAGATCCAAGTAGTATCGATTACTCAAATGGAAACTATTACACTTGTACGAGTACAAATTCATCTTGTACAGTGATGCGAAGAATAACAAAAGTAACAACGAGTACCAATAGTAATGGGGGAACAACTTATACGGCTACTGTATATAATTATACCGCAGGAATTAAAGGATATGACAATAGTGGAACGGGAATGTATGCAAGTACGGACAATGCCGGAGATACCTTCTATTACAGAGGAGCAGTGGGAGGAAACTATGTCAAGTTTGGAGATTACTATTGGCGAATTATTCGAATTAATGGTGATGGAAGTATTCGTATGATTTATGATGGAAAGACACCACATGAGAATGGAGAATCAAGTAGTGATCGTCAAGTAGGAACGAGTGCGTTTAATAGTTATTGGGCAGATAATGCATATGTTGGGTATATGTATGGAGATACTTCTAATAATCAAATAACAGAATCAATTCAATCTTTCGATTATAATGGATTGTCGCCAACAACAAAATACTATTTCGGAACCACTTATACATATGATTCATCAACTAGAAGTTTTAAATTAAGTGGAGATTTAGTACAAGCAACGCCAAAAGAATATCGAGAAAAGTATAATACAAATAATTATTATACCTGTATCAGTAGTAATGAGACCGCAACTTGTCAACGATTGTTACATGTAACGAGTGGAGTGAATGATACAACACTACGAGTGAAAGGAATTGAATATTCATCTACGAGTTATGAAAGTGCCCATAAAAATGATGCTAATAGTACCATGAAGACATATCTAGAAAATTGGTATAACAACAATTTAAAAAGTTATGATAATAAGATTTCAAAAGAGGCAATTTACTGTAATAATCGTGTTCCATCAACAAAAGTAGCTTATCCATACACACAAGAAGGATACGGAATCCATTCAACAATTTATGATTATGACAAATTCTGGGACTGGCAAGGAACCAGAAAAGGACCAAACTTGATTTGTTCACGGAACAATGATCAATTCAGTGTATCAAGTACCAGTGGTAATGGGAAGTTAACCAACCCAATTGGATTAATCACTGCAGATGAAGTGAACATAGCTGGTGGAAGGACAAATGCCCAGAATCGACTTTATTATTTATATAGTGGAACTAACTATTGGACCATGTCACCGTCCGGATTCAGCTACTGGTTTCGTGCGAGCGAGTTCTACGTGTCGTCGCCGGGCGTGCTTACGAGCAACAACGTGGATTATGCTTTCGGTGTTCGTCCAGTTATAAATATCGATCCATCAAAGATTACATTCACAGGAACAGGAACGATGCAAGATCCATATGTGGTTGAATAATTGTTTGTTGAGTAGTAGGGTAAAATAAAAACCATTGTTTTTAGGCAATGGTTTTCTTATTAAATCATTTGAACATTGGTGTCATAGTTATTAGTGGTATTTGAATTTGTTGTATATGGCGTTGCGATTGGTTTGTTTTCTAACATACAAACACGTCTTTCTAATTGATTTACTTGTTGTCTTAAAGCTGCAACTTCACTTGCTAGATTATTTCCACAACCACAACTAGATGTGGAAGTTGTATTCATTCCCATCATTGGATTTCCCATCATAGGTCCACCCATCATAGGTCCCATCGCAGGCATTGGGGTAGGGAAGGACATCATGAATGGTTGATTCATCATACAGTTTCTATCTTTTTTCATTTTTTCACTCCTTTTCACTAACAGTATATGATTTTTGTCTTATTTAGTGTATAATAACTTTGGTGATTTTAATGAGATTAAAACATGTAAAAGGAGCGCATGAAAAAATAGAAGCTTCTGAAATTGTAATAAAAAATCCTGAGGATTATAAAGGAAAGTATCAAGAGTTATTTTTAAATGATCATCCGATTCATATTGAAATTGGTACAGGTAAGGGAGATTTTATTATTGGAATGGCAAGGAAATATCCTATGATTAATTTTATTGGTATCGAAAAATACGATAGTGTGTTGGTTCGTGCGATTGAGAAAGTAGAGGAACCACTTCCGAACTTAAAATTTATTCGCGCGGATGCGACTTATATTGAAGAGATGTTTGATCATGAAGTCGATGTAATTTATTTGAATTTCTCAGATCCATGGCCTAAAAAGAGACATGCACATCGTCGTTTAACCAGTCCCGAGTTTTTAAAACGTTATGATTCTTTATTTTGTCATCAAAAAGAGATTGTGATGAAAACTGATAATCGTAAATTATTTGAGTATTCTTTGATCAGTTTTAATGAATATGGTTATCATTTTGAAGAAATATCTTTAGATTTGTATCATGATGACTTGACAGATAATGTAGCTACAGAATATGAGAAAAAGTTTCACGATTTAGGTTTTCCTATTTATAAAATAAAGGTTTATAAATAACTGTATACATGTTCTTTACATGTAAAGTTAAGCTGTTTTTTGGAATTTATAACAAAGTTTGATATAATTTAGTTAAGTAGGTGAAATATGAAGAAAGTAGGACTAATATTACTCGGTTGTCTCATGCTTACAGGCTGTACGGCAGTTCGTATCGATACACAAAATATTGATAATATGGTTAGTGTTATTCTTTCTAAAGATAATGATTTGTATAATCATGTAGGAAAGGGATATAAGTATTATGTTCCCCGTGGTGTAACCTATATTGACACGAATGAATTTAATGAAAAATTGTATTCGAATGGGAACTATTATTATCTTTATGTCGATGCGGTTAGTTTTTATCATGAGAAAGAATTAGAATATCAAGAAAACGAAGAAGCGTACTACAGTAAGAAGTTTGAAATTAATGACAAAATCGCATATTTAGAGATTAATCAAGAAAAAGATAAATATTTTATTGAATTTATGTATAATTATGCGCGAATTGAAACATTAGTAGATAAAGAGGATATCAATGATGCGGTCATGAATGCTTCTTATATTCTATCTACGGTTAAATTTAATCCGAATGTGATTAAGCTCATGTTAAATGAAGATTACTTCACAAATAAAGAAGAAAACTATGATGAGTTTACATCGAAGAAGAGTGAAGTAGAAACAGATAACTTTTTGCAATACTCAGATCAAGATAATGAGAAAGCAAAAGAAGAAGAAAACAAAGATTGAGGTGTAGAAAAATGGGATTTGTAGACAAATTAAAGAACTTATTTACAGAAGAAGAAGAGGAAATGGAAGAAACTCCTGTCAAAAAAGAAGTGATTCATGTTGATATTCCAGCTCCGGTGAAACCAAAAGAAGAAGAAAAGGAAGTACCAGTAGAAAAAGAAGAAGAAAAGTTTAAATTTCCAGTTTATTTTGACGATAAAGATTTTGATGAGTTAAAATCGGAACCAAAAGAAGAACCTAAAGTAGAACCAAAAAGAGAAATACGTGAAACACGTTCTACAACACGTAGTAAAGAACCTTATAGTGGTCGTAAACCGTATCAAGGGGCAACCGTTAAATCATCTGTGGATTTACCAGTAAAACGTAAAAAAACGTTCTCACCATCACCAATTATTTCACCTGTTTATGGTGTATTGGATAAGAATTATCACAAGGAAGATATTACAGATAAGAATGAAGAACCAACGCCTATTATTTCACATACAAGTAGTAAAGTTACTGTAGATGATGTTCGTAATAAAGCGTTTGGTACTTTAGAAGATGATTTAGAAACAACGTTATTTGGTAAGAATTCGATTCTTTTTAACGAAAAAGAAGAATCCAAAGAAAAAGACGATTTCTTTGATGATTTAGGATTTGGTTTAGATAAAGAAGAAGAACCTTTAGATCCATCTTTAACGTTAGAGGAAGCAGATGAAAGAGCAACGAGAAAAAGACAAACTAAAAAAGCAATAAAAGAAGAGCAAGCACAAGTAGAACATGATGAATTAAAAGAAGACGATTTATTTGATTTAATTGATTCTATGTACGAGAAAAGGGATGATGAATAGTGACGTGTTTTGATGTAGTATTTCCAGTCATATTGTATGTATTATTGTTCATACTATTAATTGTACTAATTATGTTCATTGTGAAAATGATGAACACATTAGATAAAGTAGATCGTGCGATTGACGATTATAATCAAAAGGCAACTAAATTAAATGGACTTTTTGATGTGATTGATCGTACGACTGATATGGTGTCGAACATCAGTGATTTAGCAGTCGGTTTTATTACCAATAGTATTACGAATATTATTCACAAAAAAGAAAGAAAAGAGGAAATGAAAGATGAGCAAGAAAAATAATGGATGGAAAAAGTTTTTAGCGGGAGCAGCGGTTGGAGCTGGATTAGGAATTTTGTTTGCTCCTAAAAAAGGAAGTGAAACGAGACAAGAATTAAAGTCTAGTTTTGATGCCTTTATGATCAAAGTTAAAGATTTAGACAAAGAAGAAGTAAAAGCAGAATTAGAATCTAGATTATATGATTTAAAAGATGCTTTAGAACAACTTGATCAAGAAACGGTATTAAAAGCTGCAAAAAAACAAGCTAAAAAACTACAAGATATGGCAAGTGAGTTTGCTAGTTATGCGGTAGAAAAAGGGACTCCCGTTTTAGAAGAAGCTGCTAATAAAGTAAAGGAAGTATGCATCGATACGGCTAATAAAGTCGTTGAAAAATTAGAAAACAAAGAGTCTAAGTAGGACTCTTTTTGTATAGGAGGTATAGAATGAGACGTAGATATTCACTGGTAGCGATAGACCCTAACACCAAAGAAGAACATGTTTTTCCTTTTATTGATGGTCATGATATAAAAGGATACGAGAAACATAAATTAATGAATATTGATTATTTTGTCGTTAATGAGTTACAAGCCCAAGATAAGGAACAATTAAAAGAAAGATTAAAAGAGTACTATCAGAGTATTGTGACGCATTTATCAAAAAAGAACCAAACCAGAAAAGTAAAAGAAATACAAAAAATGTATCGCAAAGAAATTCGTGCGCTTAACGAACTTTCTACGCAAGCAGGTTTTAAAATTTCTTATAAAAGCGATAAAAAAACAAAATATTTACCTATGAATTTTAATCCAACAGAATTGATGCAATATTTTATGGAAATATTTAAAGAATTTTATCGAGAGTTTGATGATCAAACTGATGAAGTAGAACGTAATGTTTCACAAGATCCTGTTTATCAACGATATAAGGAAGAATTTTTACAAGCCTTAGAATATAATGAAAAATTTAGAGAGTTTTTGAATCAAAATGCAACAATTAATCCCTTTTTAAAAGAACACATGAATAATTATGTCATGTATCAATATCGTAAGAAGAAGAATGATATTATTCGCGAAAATGATCTTAATTTCTATTGTGCATCTCAAAAAATCTTGGAACAACAAATATTAACTTATAAAAATATTCGTAATTTAACGGTTCAAATAAAAGTATATAATGAAATCTATTGTGATACATTATTAGATTCTTTAAACCGAGATTTAAATCAATATTTTAAAAAGATTGAGCATGAAAATCAAGATCATTCAGTGGATCTCGATGAATACTATGAAACGTATGATTTAGATGATTTAGAAAAAGGTAGACATTTATAATGAATCAGGATATTGTCGCTTTCTTAAGATATATTGAAGTAGAAAAAGGGTATTCAAAAGAAACGGTAAAGAGTTATGAACGTGATTTACTTTTGTTTCACTCCTTTTTAAAACAAGAAAATATTTCTCATTTAAAAAAGGTAGATTATTCGATTTTACGTATGTATTTAATGTCTTTATATGAAAAAAAATATAGCAAGAAAACCATTTCTCGTGTTATTAGTTCTCTTCGTTCTTTTTTCAAATATTTAGTACGTGAAAACAAACTTGATTCCGATCCCTGTGTATTACTTTCGAATCCGAAATTAGATAAGAAATTACCGAATTATGTCAATTATGAAGAATTAGATCAACTGATGAATAGTGTAGATACAAGTACTCCTTTAGGAAAAAGAGATGCGTTGATCTTAGAAATGCTTTATTCTACGGGAATTCGTGTAAGTGAATTAGTTCATATAAAGTTATCTGATGTCAGTCATGGAGAAATTAGGGTAGTGGGAAAAGGAAATAAAGAGCGTATTGTCTATTATGGAAAAATGTGTGAAAAAAAATTAATTGATTATGCGAAGAACGGTCGTGGGAAGTTAATCAAAGATCCTAGTGTGCAATTCCTATTTTTAAATAAAAATGGGAAACCTCTTAGTGTTCGAGGAGTAGAACTTATTTTTGAACAAGTTGTTCGTAAAAGTGGTTTAAAAATTCATGTTACCCCCCATACGTTTCGTCATACTTATGCGACGCATATGTTAAATGAGGGTGCTGATTTAAAAAGTGTTCAAGAGTTGTTAGGTCATGAGAATCTTTCAACGACGCAAGTATATACTCATGTATCTAATGCCCATCTTAGAGAAGTTTACCTACATGCTCATCCGCGTGCGAAGTCATAAGAAAATAGTTAATACATATACTGTAAAGAAGAATGATTTCTTCTTTTTTTGCCTAAAAAAGTCTAATTCATGATATAATGAAATTGGGACAATGTGAGGAGGAATATGATGACAAAATATGTTTACCTATTTAGTGAAGGTAATAAAGATATGCGTAATCTATTAGGTGGTAAAGGTGCGAACCTTGCCGAAATGACCAAAATAGGATTACCTGTTCCACAAGGTTTTACGGTAACAACAGAAGCTTGTACCAAATATTATGAAGATGGTAAAAAGATCAGTAAAGAGATTGAAGATGAAATTTTCAGTCAACTTGCCGCTCTAGAAAAAATTACAGGAAAAGTAATGGGAGATGTTCATAATCCTTTACTTGTTTCTGTTCGTAGTGGGGCAAGAACAAGTATGCCAGGTATGATGGATACCGTATTAAATTTAGGATTAAATGATGAAGTCGCAAAAGGATTTGTAGAAGCTACGAATAACCCTCGTTTCGTATACGATAGTTATCGTCGTTTTATTCAAATGTTTGCGGATGTTGTAATGTCTTTTCCTAAAGAAGACTTTGAACATCAATTTGATCGTATTAAAGAACAAAAAGGTGTAGAGTTTGATACGGACTTAACAACTGAAGATTTACAAGAAGTAGTGGAAATTTATAAAAATGAATACAAAAAACATGCAGGTGTGGATTTCCCACAAGATCCAAAAGTTCAATTATTAGAAGCGGTAAAAGCTGTATTCCGTTCTTGGAATAATGATCGTGCGATTACTTATCGTCGTTTAAATGATATTCCAGGTTCTTGGGGAACTGCGGTTAATGTTCAAGAAATGGTTTATGGAAACCGTGGAGAAACATCAGGAACTGGTGTTGCGTTTACACGTAATCCTGCTACAGGAGAAAAGAAATTATTTGGTGAATATTTAATGAATGCCCAAGGAGAAGATGTAGTTGCGGGTATTCGTACACCTCAATCAATTGATACCCTAAAAGAAGTTATGCCAGAATGTTATGATCAATTTGTTAAAATTTGTGCTTTACTAGAAGATCATTATCGTGATATGCAAGATATGGAATTTACGATTGAGAATGGTAAATTATATATGTTACAAACACGTAATGGAAAACGTACTGCTCATGCGGCTCTTCGTATTGCCGTAGAAATGGTAGAAGAGGGAATGATCACAAAAGAACAAGCCCTTCTTATGGTAGAGCCAAAACAATTAGATCAATTGTTACATAAAACGTTTGATAATGAAGCTTTAAAAGCAGAAAAACCAATTGCTAAAGGTTTAGCCGCTTCTCCAGGTGCAGCTACAGGTAAAATTTATTTTACAGCTGATGATGTACTACAAGCTCATAAAAATGGAGAAGAAGATATCTTATTAGTTCGTTTAGAAACGAGCCCAGAAGATATTGAAGGAATGAATGTCGCACATGGTATTTTAACCATTCGTGGAGGAATGACTAGTCATGCGGCTGTAGTTGCTCGTGGTATGGGTACTTGTTGTGTATCTGGTTGTGGAGAACTACGCATTGATGAAGAAAAGAAAGTTTTAATGACCAAAGATGGTCAAGAATTCCATGAAGGTGATTATATGAGTTTAGATGGTTCTACTGGAAATGTTTATGGAAAACAAATTAAAACGGTAGATCCAGAAATTAGTGGAAACTTTGAAACTTTCATGAAATGGGCCGATGATACGCGTAAATTACAAGTTCGTGCGAATGCCGATTCACCAAAAGATGCTCGTGCAGCTCGTAACTTTGGTGCAGAAGGAATTGGTTTATGCCGTACGGAACACATGTTCTTTGACGAAGAAAGAATTTTCAATTTCCGTCGTATGATTACTGCTGAAACCGAAGAATCACGTACCGAAGCTTTAGAAAAAATATTACCATATCAACGTGAAGACTTTGAAGGATTATTTAGAGAAATGTCAGACTATGGTGTAACGATTCGTTTCTTAGATCCACCACTACATGAATTCTTACCTCACACAGACGAAGAAATTAAACCACTTGCTGAAAGCCTTGGAATGACTTTTGAAGCTTTAAAAGCACGTGTAGAATCATTAAAAGAATTTAACCCAATGATGGGACATCGTGGATGCCGTTTAGCAGTTACTTACCCAGAAATTGCTCGTATGCAAACACGTGCTGTCATTGAAGCCGCAATTAATGTTTCTAAAGAAGGAATTCATATTGAACCAGAAATTATGATTCCATTAGTTGGAGACTTAAAAGAGTTACAATATGTAAAGAATGAAGTGGTTACAACTGCAGATGAAATCATTAAAGAATCTGGTGCAGATATCAAATATAAAGTTGGAACCATGATTGAAATTCCAAGAGCAGCTCTTTTAGCAGATAAAATCGCAACCGAAGCTGAATTCTTCTCATTCGGAACGAACGATTTAACACAAATGACTTATGGATTTAGTCGTGATGATGCCGGTAAATTCTTAGAAGACTATTATAAGAAAGGTATTTTTGAATCCGATCCATTTGCTAAAATCGATCGTGAAGGTGTTGGACAATTAATGAAGATTGCAACCGAAAAAGGTAGACAAACACGTCCAGATATCAAACTTGGTATTTGTGGAGAACATGGTGGAGAACCATCTAGTGTAGAGTTCTGTCACATGTTAGGACTTACTTATGTATCTTGTAGTCCATTCCGTGTACCTATCGCAAGATTGGCTGCAGCGCAAGCTGCTTTAAAAGCGGGTGAAAAATAGAACGCATAAGCGTACTAAAATAAAATAATATGAAAGAGCTGAAAAGCTCTTTTTTTGTTGTAATAAAAAGAAATAGTTGATAAATAAAAGAATAAATAAGTGTTAGCTAGTATAGTGATAAAAAGGTTATGTTTTAATAAAAGATAGTCGCAATATAGTTCGGACGACTATTTTTTTGTTGGGTAAATATACAAATAAGAAAGGAATGATGAAAATGTATTATGCTAAACCAACTTTAAAAAATTTATCTCAAGGAGCCAGACTTGAGTATATAAGGAGACTTAGACATATGAAGCAACACGATGTGGCAGAATATTTTGGTTTCGGAGGTAAAGATCCACATAAAACTTTTAATAGTTATGAAAACAACTATAGAGAACCAAGTAAAGAAAGACTAAAAGAAATAGCAGAGTTATATGAAGTAAGTGTTGATGCCATAAAGAAATATGATTTTAACAATCCAATAGATGTTATTTATTTTCATATGTGGTTAGAAGAGGAGTTCCCATATTATGAGATAAAATTTGATTGTGACAGTCATGAAGATACTGAATATAATGAGGTGGTTTTAAATGCTATTAGAGAATGGCAAAAAATGAAAGAAAAAAGAGAAAATCTAGAAATATCAGATGACGAATATCTTGAATGGAAATTAAATTTTAGGATAGAAGATTAATAGTTTGCAAAATAAATAATATCACAAATAATCTAATTTTAGAAAATTATGTTATAATGGTAATAGGTTGGTGATTAAAATGGGAAAAGTTAAATTTAATGCAAAAACGGCAAGTGGTTTACTGTGTAGTTTTAGTGTTTATATTGATGGAGAAAATGTTGGCAAAATTAAACAAAATTCAAGTGAAGTTTTTGAAGTTGATGAAGGAAAACATGTTTTTCAAATAAAAGATAGTGGCGCATTTAAAAAATCAGAGGATCAAGAATTGAATATTGATGAAGATGAACTGATAGCTTTTAATATTTCATGTAATGGATTTAAATATACAATTGTTCGTGACGATTCAAACCAAGCTTCTATTGATAATAAAGACATGATTTTATGTTCACAACTTACCACTGAATTAAGCGACCTTATTGGTTCAATTGAGGAAAGCGGTGAAAAAGTTCTCATTGCTATAAAAGGAGCTTTTAGAGAGTATTTAATCTGTACAAACAAAAGTGTATATATAGCAAAAAAAGGTTTTATGACAGGACATTTTTTAGGAAAAGGTAATTTTCATATTCCATATAATAAAATAACAAATGTAGAAATTGATATGCATTTATTATCTGGTTACTTTGAAATTTCTACAGGTGGATTAGAAAATAAAAAATTAAATTATTGGTCTAATAATGCAAATGAGGATCCTGCCAAGCAACCAAATTGTATATCTTTAAATAAAGTGGTTTTAAAAGATTTTGAGAAGGCAAGAGATTTTATTTTAAATTACGAAGCTGATGCTAAGACTGATGTAAAAATAAAAAGTGAAAAATCTATTCCAGAACAAATAAGGGAGTATAAGGAACTGTTGGATGATGGAATAATCAGTAAAGATGAGTTTGAAGAAAAGAAAAAAGAGTTGCTTAGCAAATAAAAATGAGTGTAATTTTTTGATATTATGAACTCTTGAGTAGAAAAAAAATAAAAAAACTCATAATAGTTTGAAATTTAGTGATTTAAAGAAGTAGAAGTACTTCTTTTTTTTGAAAAAAATCGCACCCTAAACTATTATTATAAAAAATGTTAATTTATTTGTAGAGGTGATAAAATGAAAAGAAAAGTAGCAATATATGCCAGAGTTTCAACCGAACATGAAGCTCAATTGTCTGCGTTAGATAATCAAATTCAATATTATGATAGTATTCTAAAGCAACAATCTAATTGGATTCTTTATGATAGATACATTGATGAAGGTATTACGGGTACTTCTACTAAGAAGAGAAAAAATTTTATAAGAATGTTAGAGGACGCTAAAGAAGGTAAATTTGATTTAATAGGAACCCGTGAATTATCAAGGTTTGCAAGAAACACAGTCGATGCTCTGCAAGAAACTAGAAAGCTAAAAAAGATTGGAGTAGAAGTTTATTTTACAGAAGATAATATTTGGACATTTAATGATGAAGATGGAGAATTAAAACTGACTATAATGGCAACAATTGCTCAAAATGAGAGTAAGAAGACTTCTCAAAGAGTTAAAGCTGGTCAAATGATATCATTTCAAAATGGAGTATTCTATGGAACAGGCAATATACTTGGATATGATAAAGTTGGTAAAGATTTAATTATTAATGAAGAACAAGCTGAAATAGTAAGATTTATATATTCAGAATATTTAAATGGTAAAGGTACTGTTTCAATTGCTAATGAATTGACAAGAAGAGAAGCAAAAACATCAACTGGGTTAACCAATTGGAGTCCTGCATATATATCAAGAGTATTAAGAAATCCGTTTTATTCGGGTACTATAGTTTATAGAAAATCGTATATACCTGATTATTTAGAACAAAAACCTAAAATGAACTATGGCGAAGTAGAACAAGTAATAGTGGAAGGTAAACATGAACCACTTGTATCCAAAGAAGATTTTAAAAAGGTTCAGCAAATAATGGATAGTCATTCTAAACCAATAAAAATAGGTAGAAGACAAGTAAATGGTGTAGCTAAAAATATTTGGAGTAAGAAACTAATATGTGAATGTGGATCTAATTTTAATCGAAAAGTTTATCATAGAAATAAAAATAGTACTACGTTTTGTTATGTTTGCTATAACAGAAAAACGCATCCAAAAAATAGATATCAAAATAGTGATTATAAATTATGTGAAGTTAAAGAAGTTCAAGAATGGAAGTTACAATACATGGCTGAAGCAATATTTAGAAATCTTACACAGGATGTAGGTAATAGAAAAGAACTATATGATAGATTAATGAAAGGAGTGAAAATTGATGAACATCCCGAGAAAAAAATAAAACAAAGAATTGATAAATTAACACAATTAGTAGAAACAGAAACATTAAAACTAGATAAATTAATTGATAATTATTTAGATCAAACAATTGATTTAACAATGTATGATATTTTTCAAAAGAAATTATCTAGTAGAATAGAGAAATACAAAATAGAAATAAATGAATTAGAGAAAAAATATGAATCAATAGAACCATTAGATGTAAGAATAGAAAAAGCGAAAATGAGTATTCGAAAATTATTAGATATTAATTATAGTGGTGTTGATGAAAAAATAATAGAAGAATTTATAGATAAAATCATAGTTCATAAAGATTTCTTTGAATGGAAATTAAATTTTATGAATGACACAATAAAATTAAAAATTAGTGGAAAGAGTAAATATGATTGTCTATTAAAAGAACATAAAAATAATAATTAAATATTAAGATAATAAAAATATTAAGTGTTAATATGGTATAATATATCTAAATAAAGGTGACGTATTATGAAAAAAATAATATTTTTAGTTGATACAAGTAATAGCAAATTTTTAATAATAAATAATAATGGCTGGGAATTACCTTCTTTAATTACAACAAAAAATATTTATGATGAAGATATTATTTGTGAAAAATATCAAAACAAATTTAAACATGGTATAAGAGATATTACTATAATAGAAGAAACAACTAAATATATTTTTGTTAAATGTTTATTAAATACAAAGTTGGAAGATAAAAAACAATATAAAATAGGAGTTATAAACGAGATTATGCCTCTTATTAAAAATGAGCTTCATTATCAATTGCTTTTTAATATGTCATTACTAATTGAATTTGAAATACTTAATGATTCATTTTGGCTTGGTATAATTTTAACAACAGCAGATAAAATTCAGAATGAAATATTAAAAGCTTTATTAACAGACTTTTTATTATTTTCTTCATCATCATTTTGCGAGGAAGTTATTACTTATAAATTTGGTGAATTAAAAGATCCAAATTATGTTTCTGATAAGCAAGTAAAAGATTTAAGAAAAAATTATTTTAAAAAATGTCCATTATATAATTCTAAAACTATAAAAAATATAATTGAAGAAATGGGAATTGATTTTGAAAACTATGTTTTCGATAATGTATTATTTTATATTGATGATGAATTAATAGATATAAATAGTCGCACTTGGCTTAATAGAAAGAAAGAAAATTTTGAATTATATAACGGAATAATATTAAGTCCGAGAAGATGGATTAAAAATTTTCATCCGCAACTAAATGAATTTTTTGAAGAATTACGAAAACCTTACGTTGATGAATTCATTAAAAGATTTGACAAAAAAGAAACGACATATAAATCATATTCGTCTAAAAAAATATTTAATAATGATTTGTCAAACGATGAAAAAATATATATTTTACAAAGAATAGGTTTATTAAAAACTACCATGTTTTTTTCAAAACTTTTTAACAAAAACAATTTTATTACTATATCCGAAGAAAAAAACATTAAAGTGAGTTTTGATAGTTTCTTACTTAAGGTTAAAGCAGCTTTAATTGAAATGTTATGGAATGATAAAAAACAAAATAATATTCCTTTTTTAAATCTAATTTTAGAAAACTATCCAAAGGAAATATGTGAAGAATTTTTTCCTGTTAATAGAAAATGTAGAGATAATTTACATTATGGATTTCATAATGAGTTAACTAATGAGGAATTAGGTGTTTTAAATCAAAATCAAGATAAATACCTAGATTATGTTATTAAAAAATTAGAAGAACAACTAACAATAAAATTTGGTGTTGGATATAAAATAGGATTGGCATTGGCAAAAATTCAATATTGGGCATCAAATTAGAGTGAAAAAATAAGTAATCTTAGTCTAATAGAACGACAAGTCGTTCCAATAAGTTTTCCTATGTATTATAGGACACAAGCAGCGATTCGCGAACATGAAAACAATTAGTTACAAGTGGTAATAAAAAAGTAATAATTGAATATACTATAAATGTATACTTATTGACATTTTTAGGAAAATATAGTATATTATTATTGCATTGAAGAAATGCAGTAATACGAAAATGTTAGCCGCTTATGGATGGTGCGGGGTATAAATGATTCCAATCGCGAAATGTTAGTCGCTTCCGAGTGGTGCGAGTTATAAATGATCTCGGTCGAAAATGTTTGAAAACTTTATCTTAATTGATAGAGTTTTCTTTTGCTTTATGATAAAATTATTTTAGGAACTGGGGGGATGATGTTATGCAAGTACAAACAGGATATATTTATCATATCAAAGATGAATTTTTCGATAAAATAAATGATAAAGGACTAATGATAAATCATGAAAATGGGCGATCTAGACCCACATATTTTACAATTAAAGACAAAGATATATTATGGTTTATACCATTAAGTAGTAAAATATCCAAATACAAGCCAATAATAGATAAAAAAATAAAAAAGTATAGAAGTTGTAAATCTATAATGATAAGAGAAATTGCAAATAAACCATCTGTCATATTATTACAAAATGCATTTCCAACATTAGAAAAATATATAGATCATGTACACACAATTAATGGTGCTCCTGTTAGAGTCGCTGATAATTTGAGAGATGAAATATTAGAAAACTTTCATTCATTATTGGCACTGAAAAAACAAGGAATTAATTTGTTTTTCGCAGATATAGATAAAATTAAAGAAAGAATGTTAGAAGAAATAAAGTAAATTACAAATAGATTTAAAATTAACGTTTCATGATCAATGAGACTAAGATTTTGCGATCTTAGTCTTTTCGTTTAGAAATTTAAAAATTAAAATTTTGTGAAACCAACGAAAAAAAGTTCATGATGATAAAAAATATGATATTATTATAATAGGTGATAATATGAAAATTGTATGTATTGGACATGCCTCATATGATATCACGTTCCCAGTAGAAGAATATCCAAAAGAAAATACCAAGAATCGTATTCAAAAACGAGTAGAATGTGGGGGAGGACCTGCTTCTAATGCTGCTTATCTGTTAGGAAAGTGGGGAATGCCAACTTGGTTTTTAGGAATCGTTGGAAACGATGAATATGGGGAAGTGATTAGAGAGGAATTTAAAGAAGTAGGAGTTAACACTACTTATTTAGAAGTCAATAATCGTGTAACAACAACAAATAGTATGATTATTGTAAATACCCAAACAGGATCAAGAACAACCTTAACATATCGACCAGAAGAAATTAAAATGGAACCTGTAGATTTGGATTTTAAACCAGACATTATTTTGACTGATGGTCAAGAGATTGAACAAACCAATCGTTTATTTGAACAATTTCCAAATGCTGTACGCGTTATTGATGCCAGTAGACCAACACCAGAAATTATTGAATTATCGAAACACTGCCATTTTGTCGTTTGTTCTTATAATTTTGCTTTGAGTGTAACAAATTTAACCAAAGAAGATAGTAATCATCACTATCAACAATTGATGGATGAAATGAAAAAAATCTTTCCAGGACGTGTGATTGTCACTTTAGAAGAAAAAGGTTGTCTTTATGAAAGTGATGGGGTGTTAAAAAGAATGCCATCTTTAAAGATGAAAGCTGTAGATACTACCGCAGCTGGTGATATTTTTCATGGTGCCTTTGTTTATGCCCTAGCAAAAGGATATCGTTTAGAACAAACGTTACAGATTGCGACCATTACTGGAGCTTTATCTGTAACTAAAATCGGTGGTCGTTATTCCGTTCCAGAATTAGAAGAAGTGATGCAGTATGGAAAATCTAAATAGTGTGATGTTTGTCGATCGCTATCCTAGCATTGATTTACATGGATATGATCGTGAAACCGCCCGTGTTGCAACAGAGGATTTTATCAGAGAAAATAAAAAGTTAAAGAATGAAGTTTTTACTATTGTTCATGGACGAGGGAGTGGAGTTGTGAAACAAGCTGTTCATGAAACCTTAAGACGTAGTAAAGTAGTAAAAGAATATAAAACAAATTATTATAATGATGGTTGTACTATTGTACTTATTGATTTAGTGTAAAGACCTCTCTTTTTTCAAGGAATATGAGTAATTTCGTTGCGTTTGTTTTGGATTTATGATATCATAAAGTTGTACACACTGACGCTATAGCAAGAGGGGATTTTATGAAAGGAACATATGTCTTTGATTATATCAATGAGAATGAGTTTCACAAATTAGAGCGTTCATTAAAAAAATATAATATGTTAGCGTATAAAAAATTATATTTTGATTATTACCCTAAATTAAAAGATGGACAATTCTTAGGTGAAGTCATTTCTACAAATAAAACAAAAGGAACAACAACGTATGAGTTAAAATTACCAACAGACGTAATGTTCTCTAAAGTTCATGGTGATATTAAGTTACACTATCACGTTTATGAAAATGATAAAGTAATTATGTTAGATAAAATAACGCCAGAAGATATTTTAACAGAGGGACATCAATCAGAATTAGTAACCTACAAAGGAGTTATGGTTTCTAAAGAACATGCCGATAAAGATATCTTCAAAATTAATTTATTAAATATGATTCAAAAATAAAAGAGAATGAAAAAATTCTCTTTTTTAGCGAACAAAATTTCCAAAAATACTAATATCGACATTTCCATAGATACCAGGAACATTGCCAGAAGAAGTATATTGCCATCCTTCATAATATCCATCCCAAGTACAACGATCATTGTATTGAGCAATCCAAGTGATTTCTTTTTTTAGTTTATCAGAATATAATTTTTCATTGGCTAAACTCTTATACGTATATACTTGTGTCTTGTATCCTGAAGTACGTACTTTTTGTAAGAAAGTTGGAATGATTTCTTCGTAATGCATGATGGTTAAATAAGATGTAATATCATTACTTTCAATATCATAATAGATTCCTAGATCTGGTTCAATTTGATACTGATTTAACATCGATAAGACGAAGTCTGCCTCACTCATAGCGCCTGCGGAATCCACCGCATAACTATACAAATAGATTCCATATGGAATGCCTAGTCTTTTGACTTCATTTAGATTTTGAACAAATTTACTATCTAAAGAATAACTACCAAAACCCAGTCTTAGAATCGCCCCATCCACATCACTATTCTTAACGGCTTCCCAATCGATATCACCTTGGAATTTTGATACATCGATTACTTTTTTCGCATTGGTTGCTAGGATACTACCATCAGAATGAAAGAATGTTTTCCCTAATTCTTCTTCTTTAATAAGTACTCCTTGATCATTGAAGGTATATTTTTTATCAATTAATTGTAATTCACCTGTAGCCATCATTCCATCTGTGTGAAAGTAATAGGTCTGATTATTAATCGTCTGAAAACCGGTCATCATATTGCCTGAATCATCAAAATAATAAGTCTTTCCATCGATCTCTTGAAATCCTGTTTTTAATAAGTGATCTTCGGTAATATAATAGGTACGATCGTTCTCTTTAATCAGTCCAATTTGACTAATACCTTCTTGATTAAAATAATAATGTTTATCATCTAAAATAAGTGATCCTTTTGTCATTGTGCCATCCTCTTTAAAATAATATGTATTTTGATCGATCGTTTGGAATCCTGACTGTCTTTTTCCTTCCGTATCAAAATAATAGGTCTGATCATCAATGGTTGTAAACCCTTTTGCTAGTGTAGTATCACTTAGATAGTAAGTACCATCTTCTTTTTCAATCCAACCTGTTTTTCTTTTTCCACTTTCATCAAAATAATAATCTTTTTGATCCATATTTTGAAATCCTACTTGCATCACTCCATCGTCATTAAAGTAATATTCGTGATCTTGAATCGTTTGAAACGAAGTTAGTCGTCCCTTTTTAGAATCAACATAAAAGGTATCTGTTCCAATCGTAATAAATCCTGTTTTTTCTCCAGATGAGGTAAAGTAACGTATTTTGTCTTCGATAGAAATAAATCCTGTTTGCAACTTTCCTTGTTCATCAAAATAGTAATTTTTTTCTTCAATCGTTTGAAGACCTGTCTTCATAATTCCTTCATCATCAAAGTAATAGATTTGATCATCAATCGTTTGAAAACCGTGCGCTAAACCTTCTTTGCCAATCAAGTAATAAGTATTACCTTGATAGGTAATAAAACCAGTGTGTGGAATACCTAATTCGTCAAAGAAATAAATTGACCCATTCAAATCATAAAACCCAGCTTTCATAGAAATACTCGTAATCGTACGTTTTTGTGGTGTTTCTGTTTTTTCTAATTGAAAGAGAGCCGTTATTTCTTTTTCTTTTTCCACCTTTTTTTCTTGTTTTGCTTCCTGTTGTTTTCTAGGTGTATCTGAGATTTGAATTTTTGGCTGATTCGCATAATAAATTCCACTGCACCCCAAACATAACACAGAAGTAAACAATAATATGTTTGTCTTTTTCAAAAAATCCCCCCTGACACCCGCATTATATAAATTCTTTTTTGATGTGTAAATGAAATTAACTAAAGTTATCTAAACTTATCTAAGGGTAAATTCATTTGCAAATGGAAAATAAATCTGTTATGATACCAATAAGCAGTACCAAAAAGAAAGGAGAACGTATTATGGAACCAGGTTGTATAGTAAGCATAGCTGAAAAAGAGAGTCATCAATGTCATTATTTTTTCGCATGTAATATTCAAGAGTGTTTTACGTGCCCTTTAGTGGATATTCAAATTCAGACGTGGAATGGAAAAATCATTCGTAATTTTAGTGATCATGGTATCAATCATTCACAAAGATATAGAATTATTTTTGAACATGAATTACCTGTAGATGAAATTGAAGATTATTTAAAAGACTTTAACCATCGTTATCGTGTAGAAACGATGACAGGAGTAGTCTTACAAGATTTTTCAAAGAATATTAATGTCAATCCAAAAGAATATGAAATTCTTAAAAAGAAAACAGATGCTTTATTTCAATCTGTTATAAATCATGATGAAAAGAATCACCCTAAGCAAAAAGCGTTAGTAAAAAAAACGGTTAGATAATGAATTAACTGTTTTTTGATACACACATTAGTATTAACTTTATATTTCAATTCTACCAATGGTGTGATATAATATCAAATACATGGAGGAACGTTTTTATGATGAATTTAATAACAGGTTATTTATTTAAGAAAAAATACGTAACATATGAAAAGAAGGAATATGAAATTTTTGAATTCATTGATTATTCTGCTTGTATTGTATATGATACTAGAATAAATGTTGTTGCATGTCACATATTAACTGGAGATTACAGTGGAACGTACGCAACTTTAATTAATGAAAAAGCTGATGAGGGAGAATATGTTTTTTTGCGTGATGATATTATGAGTGCTGTAGAAGATAATAATAATAGTGTTAATTTTGCTCAAATTCGACAAAACCGAATTCAATCAACGGCCCAATTTTATTCAAGAAGAGAGGGTACTACTACACTAATTCCATTATCAAATAAAGATTTAATCACATATATAGAAAATAATAATAGAAATCAATCAGATTTTGACGAAAAAGAACTTAATACTAAAACAGATATTTCTGTTATGTATAAGAAAATTAAAGAAACAATTATTTCACAGGATGAACAAATTATGCAGATACTAACAGCGTTATATAAAAATCAAAAAGTGATTAATTCTAATCTGGACTTAGATTTAATCTCCAAATTAAAAGAAAATATTTTAATTTATGGTTCAACTGGAACCGGTAAAACTGAAATATTAAAAAGAATTGCTAGTATTTATGAAGTACCTATTGTGATCGAAGATTCTACCTCGCTATCTGAAACAGGATATCAGGGAAGAAAGATAACCGATATGTTGGAAGATTTGTATCTTGCTGCTGACAAAGATATAGAAAAAGCAGAAAAAGGAATTTTAGTTATTGATGAATTTGATAAATTATCTGAAAAATCAGATAACACCTCTCATGTATCTAGATCAGGTGTTCAACGATCACTATTAAAGTTATTGGATGGATCCTTATTTTATTTTGATAATAAAAAGTTCGATACGTCTAAATTGACTATTGTTGGACTTGGAGCCTTTACAGGAATTACAGAGGGTGACGATTACAAACATCTAAAAACAGAAGATTTTACGAATTATGGAATCATGAGAGAGTTAATGGGAAGATTTTCAAAAACCATTGCGATGAATCCACTAACAAAAGAAGATATTATTAAAATATTAAAAGAGTCTAATTTTAGCCCATTAAATACTTATAAAAAATTATTTGAAACGTTAGATGTAGAATTTCATTTTACAGATGAATTTGTAGAATATGTTGCAGACTTAGCAGTTCAGAAAAAAAGTGGTGCACGTAGTTTAAAAACAGTGTGTGATGAGTGTATCAGTGGAGCTTTATTTCGAATTTTTGCCGGAGAATATAAAGGTATTTCCTTAGATAAGCCGAAAGAAGAAAATAATCATAAAACTTATGTTCTAAAGAAATAAAGTTTGGATTTATATAAGCAAGCCAATCTATAAAACCTAGTCAAATGACTAGGTTTTATTTATAAAGATAAATAAAAAAACTTGAAAAAATCAAGTTTTTACATTTCAAATGGTGCGGGTGAAGGGACTCGAACCCCCATGCCGTAAAGCGCTAGATCCTAAGTCTAGTGCGTCTACCAATTTCGCCACACCCGCGTTACATATTACATTATATACCAAATTTGTGGATATATCAATATTTTTTGAAAAATATTCATAATTATTTTTGGCGGTCGATGAAAATAAAAAAGACTTGATAGACAAATTTCTTTAAACATATCTGGTGGACCTTGATGGACTCGAACCATCGACCGTCCGGTTATGAGCCGGATGCTCTAACCAACTGAGCTAAAGGTCCACATGCATTTAAATCATATCACAAATAAAAAGAATGTGCAATAAAAATAGTAAAAATGATTAATTTTTGTTTATACTATCATATGATAAGATAGGTGATTATATGAATGAATTAATTGGAAATACGCCTCTTGTAGAAATTTTTTATCGTTTTCGTGGTCAAGAAAGAAGCTTTTTTGCAAAATTAGAATATTATAATTTTACAGGAAGTATTAAAGATCGTGTGGTATGGTATATCTTAAAGAAGGCAAAAGAAGAAGGAATATTAAAAGATGGTGTTCCACTTGTGGAAGCGACCAGTGGAAATACCGGTATTTCATTATCTGCTTTAGGTGCGCTTTTTTCTCATCCGGTTCAAATATATATGCCCGATTGGGTGAGTAGAGAACGTGTCTCTTTAATGGAAAGTTATGGCGCGAATGTTGTTTTAGTTTCTAAAGAAGAAGGTGGTTTTCTAAAGTGTATTGAACGAGCTAGAAAATATGCGGAAGAACATCAAGTCTTCTTATTGAATCAGTTTTCCAATGAGTGGAACAAAGAGGCTCATATACACACAACTGCCAAGGAAATAGAGAAGGTATTAGGTTCTATAGATGGCTTTATTTCGGGAATCGGTACGGGTGGTACTTTAATGGGAGTGGGAGAGTATTTTAAGAAAAAATATGGTTCTAAAATAATTGCTTTAGAGCCTGAAAACATGTCTTTATTGAAGTTACACACCAAAGGATCACACAAGATTGAAGGAATTGGCGATGATTTTATTCCTGATTTAGTGAATCCAAAACAAATTGATCAGATCGTTACTATTTCAGATGAAGAAGCTTTAGAGATGAGTCGTAAGTTAGCTCGCGAATTAGGATTAGGTGTTGGTATTTCTAGTGGTGCGAATGCGTTGGCTACTATTTTAGAAAATCAAGATCATCAAAAACTAGTTACGGTATTTCCAGATGATCAGAAGAAATATTTGAGTGGTGATTATACTAAAAGGGGAAAAGAACAAACCATCGTTTCCGATATTACATTCTTGACTTTTAAAGTTCATTTACCGAAGTAGAAAAGTGTGTTATAATTGAAACGAGGTGGATTATGAAACTATATAATACATTAGGAAATAAAGTAGAGGAGTTTATCCCTCATAATAAAGAGTTAGTTACGATGTATACTTGTGGACCAACTGTGTATCACTATGCCCATATTGGTAATTTGCGCACGTATATTTTTGAAGATATTTTAGAAAAAACATTACGTTATATTGGATATCCAGTAAAACGTGTCATGAATATTACGGATGTTGGTCATATGACAAGTGATGCCGATGAAGGTGAAGATAAAATGTTAAAAGGTGCGAAACGTGAACACAAAACGGTTTGGGAACTTGCTGAATTTTATACCGAAGCCTTCAAGAAAGACACTGAAAAGCTCAATATTAAGTGGCCAGAAGTAGTTTCTAAAGCAACTGATCATATTTCAGAATATATTCACATGATTGAGGTATTATTAAAAAAGGATATTGCTTATTCTTCTGGTGGAAATATTTATTTTGATGTTTCGAAAGCTCAAGATTATTATGCATTATCTGGTAAAAATCCGGAAGATTTAATGGTTGGAGTACGTGATGATGTCGAAGAAGATATTCATAAACGAAATCCAGCAGACTTTGGTTTATGGTTTACGAGCTCTAAATTTAATGATCAAGCGATGAAATGGGATTCTCCATGGGGTGTTGGTTACCCTGGTTGGCACATTGAATGTTCTTGCATTTCGATTGCTTATCTAGGAGAATACTTAGATATTCATTGTGGAGGAGTTGATAATATCTTTCCGCATCACACCAATGAAATTGCTCAAAGTGAGGCTTATTTAGGACATCCTTGGTGTAAATATTGGTGTCATGGAGAACACTTAAATGACAGTTCTGGAAAGATGAGTAAATCAAAAGGAGAGTTTTTAACGGTTTCTTTATTAGAAGAAAAAGGATATGATCCATTAAGTTATCGTTATTTTTGTTTAAAGAGTCATTATCGTAATCAATTAGTGTTTAGTTATGATTCTCTAAGTAGTGCCCAAAATGAGTACTATAAGTTACGTAAACGTGTTTTAAATTTAAAATCAGAAAAAGATGTTTTTCAAGAAGAAGGAAAGACCTATCAAGAAAAATTTCGCCAAGCTTTAGAGAACGATTTAAATACTTCTAGTGCTTTAACCGTTGTCTATGATGTATTGAAATCAGAATTAAATGATTACACAAAACGTTCTTTAATCGAAGAATTCGACCAAGTTTTATCTCTTGATTTATTAAAAGAGAATAAACAAGAAATTGATGAAGAATTTGAAAAATGGATTTTAGAAAAGATTGGAGAGAGAAAACTTGCAAAACAAAATAAAGACTTTGCCAAAGCCGATCAAATTCGTGAGGAACTTTCTAAAAAACATGTACAAATAAAAGATACCAGAGAAGGAACAATATTCGAATTAGTATAGAGGTGAATAAATGATATATTTTGGATTAGATAATTTATTAACATATGGACTATTAATACTTGCGTTTATCGTTGTTGTTGCGGCTCAAGCTAAAATCACGAGTGCTTATAACAAATTTAAACGTGTCAAAAGCAAAGGAAATTTATCTGGACAAGAAGTCGCAAGACGTATTTTAGATGAGAATGGACTTAAGGATATTTATATTGTAGAGGTTCGCGGTGAATTAACGGATCACTATGATCCAAGTCGTAAAGTGGTTCGTTTATCCCATGAAGTGTTTCATGGAACCAGTATTGCGTCTCTTAGTGTCGCAGCTCATGAATGCGGACATGCGATCCAAGATAAAGTAGGTTATACGATGATGCGTATTCGAAGTGCCTTAGTTCCATTTGTTAATTTTGTAACTTATTTAGGTTATTTTGGATTAATCGTTTCTATTTTTGCTGGAATTACAGGATATATCAAACTAAGTATTTTAGTATTATGTGCGACTTTGTTATTTCAATTAGTTACACTACCAGTGGAATTAGATGCGTCTAAACGTGCGCTCGCACAATTAAAACAATTGTCCTTAGTAGACGAAGAAGAACAAAATTCATCCAAACAGATGTTACAAGCTGCGGCGCTTACTTATGTAGCTGCCTTGGCTTCCACAATCTTAAACTTACTTCGTCTCATCATTATTTTAGACAATCGTGATAACTAAAAAATTCACTATTTTGTGAATTTTTTCTTATGTTTCGTATTCAATTGTTGAATTAAATATCCTCGAAAATAGAGATGATTCCCTTCTGCGTACTCATCTGTTTCATAAAATCCATGAGCTTTGTGAAACTCATAAGGAATTTGTAACTCTTTTTTCGTTTCCTCAAAAATAAAATCTACTAGTTCTTCATTTATTTGACCTCTTAGTACAGTAAATCCAATCGTATCACCATCAATCAGAAAAGGTTCTTGTAAATAACCAAATGAGTGGGAAGAAAAAAGAGGAGAACGATGTAATATAACTTGATGTGTTTTTTGTTCAAGTTTTTCTATTTTGTGATACACGTGGTAAAGTAAGTTTTTTAATTGTTGTTGACGCCTGGGATCAGTGATTTGTTTACTGTTTTTTAAATCATATAGAAACATGTGATAAGGCGCATAATCTTGACACTTTTCGTACATGTCTTGGTATTCATTAAAACTCATAAATTCACCATCTTTCAATAAATGCATCAAATCTTAGATAATTATAGTATAATACAGATAAAGAGAAAAAGAAAGCGAGAAGTTATTATGAATGGTTATTTGTTAGTGAATAAAGAAAAAGGTATGACAAGCCGTGATGTGGTTAATATAGCAAGCCGAGTGTTACAAACCAAAAAAGTAGGGCATACAGGAACTTTGGATCCTATTGCGTCCGGTGTATTAGTACTATGTATTGGAAAAGCGACTAAATTAGTTGAGTTAGTCACGAGTACGGAAAAGGAATATGTCGCAACCGTATGTCTGGGTGTAGAAACAGATACATTGGATGAAACAGGAACGGTATTAAATGAACAAGAAGCGATGATTACGAAAGAAGAGATTGAACATGCGTTACACACTTTCCAAAAAACTTATATGCAAGAAGTGCCACTATATTCCGCAGTAAAAGTAAAGGGAAGAAAGTGTTACGAATATGCGCGTGCGAAAGAAAATGTAACGCTCCCTAAAAAAGAAGTAACAATTTATCATCTATCTTTAGAAGGTGAACCTTGGTATCACCATGGAAAAACATATTTTCAGTTTCGTGCCTTAGTCAGTAAAGGAACTTATATTCGTAGTTTAATTCGCGATCTTGCCTTAGCGTTACACACGTATGGAATGATGACCGATTTAGTGCGAACCAAACAAGGTGATTTTAAACTGGAAGATTGTCTTTCTTTAGAAGCATTAGAAAGAGGAGAGGTTCAGATTCAACCAATGTTCGATTTAGTTTCTCATTATCCTAAGAAAGTAGTGTCTGAAGAAGAAATCAAAAAAATAAAATATGGTCAATTCTTTTCCAATGAAACGCACCAAGAAATTGTTGTAATGGTGGATTCAGAGGATCATTTATTAAGTATTTATAAAAAATATGAAAAAAATGAAAATTTACTAAAACCATGGAAAACGTTTATTTAAAAGAGTTAAAAATAAGAAATCTGCCTATACAGATTTCTTATTTTTGTAACAAAAAAACAAACAAAAATCTAAAATCTGTCATTTGCCAAGCCTCTTTCTTTTTGGTATGGTGTTAAAGAGGTGAGGAAAATGTATCAACACAAATTAGAAGAAATGTTTGACTTTTTAGAATTATTACGTTGCTGTTCTTACGAAGATATTTATCAGTTGAAGAAACGAATTGGTGAAGATCGGTTTCACCATTTAGAAGAGCGTTATGCGTCTTTAAAGGAAGAACGAGAAGAAGAGGTAGTAGGTTCTTCTTTAGAAGTAGTTGAACAAGAAAGAACCATTGATTTTAGTCAGTTATCTAAAGGACAAGAATGGGAAGAAATTTGTTTTATCTTACAAGTATTATTAACTACAGATGTAGAAACACTTAAAAAGTTAAAGATTCCTACTAAAAATTATTTTTTAGTTCAATTGTATCAAGAGTATCTTCGTTTCTTAAAAGAAGAACCGGTACACAAGATACCGATTTTACTCAACATAAAAGTGACTTCGTTTGTCTGATAGAACTTTTATTTCGTCTTCTTCTTGGATATGTCCTAAAAGTAAAGAAGAATGAGGATCGTGTAACTTCTGGTTTTGAGCAATTTCTTCTTCTTTAAAATTCGCATAACAATATTTACAGTGATGAGGGCAACTATTATAGGCACCAATATCAATCATTTTTGCGCAATGACAATAAGAATTGTTACGGGCTTTCCATTCTGTAAAATGCGTTTTTCCGGTTAACTGAAACAAGGTCGTAAAATCAACACAATCTCGTTTTACAAAACCATATTCTTGTAGATTGTGTTTTTCTACACATGTTTGAACCGTCATGTGGTGTTCCTTGGCAATCTGACTAAAATGGGTTCCAATGATTTTTAAATCTTCTTCCGTCATTTCATTTAATTGAAGAAGTGATGAATGGTTTTCTACGTTTTTGTAGTGATCGATAAAAGAAACAATAACTTTAGAAACTACGCCATCTAATGCTTGACATAAATGGCGAAAGGAACGAATATGATAATCTAAAGTATAAGTGGGATTGATTAAAATAGGATCATAACGAACATAGAGAAATTCCTTTGGAATGATGGTTGCCAGTTTTTTGATTCCTTCAATGATTTTCCCTTTAGGAGGAAGATGGGGTTCTAAATCTTTGTGATAGGGTGTTAAGGTAACTTGAAAAATGATGGGAATTTTAATTTCTGAGAGATAGGGAAGAATAGGCAATGGATTTTTTGTGCAAAAGACCATCGCATCGACATCTTTAAAGAAAATTCGTTGAACCAATTTTGGATAAAACGGATTACGTACATCGACAAATCCTTCCTTCAAGCGATGGATCAACCAAGGTGTATAAAACGCAACAATATCGGTTCGCCCACTAATATTTAAATTCATAGAATCACATCCCATCCCATTGTATCACAAAATTTGACAAGAATTGGCTTTGTTGTTAGAATAAAAGCCATAGAAACTTGAGGTGTTAAAATGAAATGGTGGAATAAGAAACAAAAAGAAAGTACCATCCAAGAACAAGCATTTAAGGAAAAACAACATCGTTATACGGAAGAATTAGTGGAAAAAGCTCTTGAAAAATTGAAGCAATTCCCAAATCAAGAGTTGATTTGGTTTGATCCTTTTGAAAGTTGGGAAACACGTCTTTATGTACAAGAACTTTGTTATGGAAATTTAATTGATGAAGTTTATTTAAAAAAATTATGTAAGGAATTGAATTTAAGATTTTTTGCAAATGTTGAAGTGGAAGGAGATTATCCAACTCTTTATTTCGAAAGAAAAAAAGAAAAAACTTTACAGAAAACAAGATAAAAATAATAAAAATGTATTTTTTTGCTTGTAAATAGATAAAAACTAGTGTATATTATAGTTGTACTTTTACTTAGTTGAATAGTCTCCGAATTCTACTCAGTAAAAGCGAATACAATGAATAAGGAGGAAAAAATTATGGCTTTAACAAAAGAAGCAAAAGCAGAAATCGTTAAAAAGTATGGAAGAGGTGCGAATGATACTGGTTCTGCCGAAGTTCAAATCGCAATTCTTACTGAAGAAATTAAGAACTTAACAGAACACTTAAAAGAACACCAACATGATTTCCATACAAGACGTGGACTACTTAAGAAAGTAGGGCAAAGAAGAAGTTTGTTAAACTATTTATTCAAAACTGATGTTACGAGATATCGTAAAATCGTTTCTGATTTAGGTTTAAGAAAATAATAAAAGTAGGCACTTATTTTTGGTGTCTATTTTTTTTGAAAAATGATATCTTATTTCATAGTGGGAGGTATATATGAAGAAAGTATTTGAATTAGATTTTCGCGGAAAGAAATTAGTCGTGGAACATGGCGAACTTGCAAAACAAGCGAGTGGTTCCGTATTAGTTCGTTTTGGTGATACGGTTGTTTTATCTACCGTTGTAGTATCGAAGAATGTAAATGTACTTGCGGACTTTTTTCCATTGATGGTATTATATCAAGAGAAATTATATTCTGTAGGTAAGATCCCAGGGGGATTTATTAAAAGGGAAGGAAGACCAACCGAAAATGCGACGTTGGCTGCTCGTATGATTGATCGACCAATGCGTCCTTTATTTCCAAGTGATTTTAAACATGAAGTACAAATTGTTAATACCATTTTATCGGTAGATCCAGATCATTCTCCTGAAATGGCGGCGCTATTTGGGTCATCACTCGCAACTTCTATTAGTAAAATTCCATTTGATGGTCCAGTTGCGGCCGTTAAAGTTGGTCGTATAAATGGTGAATTTATCATTAATCCAACAGTGGAACAAATGGAAATGAGTGATATTGATCTTACCGTTGCTGGAACCAAAGATGCGATTAACATGGTAGAAGCAGGTGCGAAAGAAGTATCTGAAGATGATATGTTAGAAGCTTTAATGTTTGGTCATGAAGCAATTAAAGAATTAGTAGCTTTTGAAAATGAAATTGTCGCTCAAATTGGAGAAGAAAAAATGGAATATGAAGTTCTTGAAATTCCAGAAGAAGTAAAGGAAAGAGTAAAAGAACTAGCAACGACACGTTTAGATCAAGCACTACGTATTAAAGATAAATTAGAAAAATATGCGGCGATTGATCAAATTAAAGAAGAAATCGTAACATTATACGAAGAAGAAAATAAAGAATTAGAAAGTGAAGAACTAAAAAAATTAATTACGGGAGTTAAATTAGTATTAGAAGATATTGAATATGAATTATTTAGAAGTATTGTTGTAAAAGAACATACGCGTGCGGATGGTCGTGCGATGGATGAAATTCGTCCTTTATCAACGGATATTGATTTACTACCACGTGCTCATGGTTCAGCTTTATTTACCCGTGGACAAACACAAGCTCTTAGTGCAGTAACACTAGGTGCCTTAGGGGAACACCAAATTTTAGACGGACTTGATTTAGAAACTTCCAAACGTTTTATGTTACATTATAACTTTCCACAATTTAGTGTAGGAGAAACAGGACGTTATGGAGCTCCTGGAAGACGTGAGATTGGACATGGAGCTTTAGGAGAACGTGCGTTGGCACAAGTGATTCCAAGTGAAGAAGCGTTTCCATACACCATTCGTGTGGTATCAGAAATCTTAGAAAGTAACGGTTCATCAAGTCAAGCTAGTATTTGTGCTGGATGTATGGCTTTAATGGCCGCTGGTGTTCCTATAAAAGCACCGGTTGCTGGTATTGCGATGGGACTTATTACCGATGGTGATGATTATACCATTTTAACGGATATTCAAGGAATGGAAGATCATTTAGGAGATATGGACTTTAAAGTAGCCGGTACAAAAGAAGGTATTTGTGCACTACAAATGGATATTAAAATAAAAGGAATTACGAAAGAAATTTTGAAAGAAGCTTTAGCGCAAGCTAAAAAAGCACGTTTTGAAATATTAGATGTTATTACTACACAAATTCCAGAACCACGTAAAGAAGTAAGTAAATATGCGCCTAAAATGATGACTTTCATGATTGATCCAAATCGTATTAAAGAAGTTATCGGTAAAGGTGGAGAGATGATTACCAAAATTATTTTGGAAGCTAGTCATGTCGAAGCTGTTAACGATGTAAATGCGGTTAAAGTAGATCTTGAAGATGATGGAAGAGTCATTATTTATCATACGGATCAAGAAATTATCGATAAAACAGCTCAGATGATTAAAGATGTAGTCCGTGAAGTAGAAGATGGTAAGATATATACTGGAAAAGTAGTAAAGGTTGAAGACTTCGGATGCTTCGTGGAACTATGGCCTGGAGCCGAAGGATTGGTACATGTTTCCCAATTAGATAAAAAGCGTGTTGAAAAACCAAGTGATGTGGTTAAAGTTGGCGACGAAATTTTAGTAAAATCACTCGGTTACGATAAACGTGGACGTTTAAATCTTTCTCGTAAAGAAGCCATTCAATCATCAAAAGAAGACTAGCAAATAATACTTGCTAGTTTTCATTCATTTGACAAATAATGGAAAAGAAATTATAATGTATTCGGTTATATATATTTTATTTTAAGGAGAAATTATGAAAAATCAATCCAATCAAATAGAAACAGTTTTAAATCTATTTATGGCTCATGATGGTCGTTTAGAAGTGCTGCTGATCCATAAAGAAGAAGAACCTTATAAAGGATACTGGATGTTACCAACATCCTCTGTTTTAACGTCGCAAACATTGGAAGAGAATGCTACTTTATTATTAAAGAACTTCCTATCTAGTGATCAAGTTCCGTTGCACCAAAACCATACCTTTAGTGCATTAGATCGTTATCCAGATGAACGTGTCATAGGGGTTTCTTTGGTCGGTATTGTTGATACTATTACTTGGCAATTAAATGAAGCTTTAAGTGATCAAGAAGCAAAATGGTTTGAAGTTGCGAATCTTCCAAAATTAGCTTATGATCACAGTGAGATTATTGAAAAGAGTTTAGAAATGTTACAAATGGGTGTAAAAACACAGGCGTTGTTAACTCAATTTTATCCTGCAGATTTTACATTACCAGAACTTCAACACTTCTTAGAAATGTTATTTGATTGTGAAATTGATCGTCGTAATTTTCGTAAACGCTTATTAAATGAGGAATTAATCGAAGAAACAGGGGATAAAGAAAAAGGACAAATGGGTCGCCCTGCCAAGCTTTATCGCTTTAAAGAAAATAAGATGTTGCAAGAAATAGGATAGGTGATGATATGAATAATCGTGGATGGGGAATGTCCGATTTGTTTTGGATTCTAGCTATATTAGGAATCGCTTTACTTGTTTCTATGGTAGTTTATTATCAAAACTTTGGTAATGGATCATCCGCAAAAGATTATCCAGAAGGAGAAGTGGAAGTTACTTCTCCAACCAAAGCACCATCAGAACCAGAAGAATTAGAAGAAGAAAATAAAGAAGATGATAAGGAAATCGATGTGGATTCTACATTAACTTATGGTGAGATGGAAGAATTATTAAAAGGTAGTGCCATAGAATACGTCAAAAAATATTATAGTGATCCTTCGGTATCGGAAGTGATTATCAAAGATGAGGAATTAGAACGAGAAGCATTGATTTCTGGTTTACACGATCCGAATGATAGCAGTGCAAGTTGTGAAGGATATGTCATCTATCAAAAAGAAGGAAATACCTATTTACCATATTTAAAATGTGGAAGTAACTACGTTACCAATGGTTATAATGAAAATTATCAGTAATAAATATGGTTCTATAAAGAATCATGTTTTCTATATATTCTAAATTTTGTAATAAAAAGTGTTGACTTTCATATGTTACTAGTGGTATATTATTAATGCGTTTGAAAAGGTTTATTTTAATAAATCTTTTCTTAAAACAGAAAATGAAACGCCTGGATATGTGTAAAGAGAGGAGGAAACAAGATGCCTACAATGAATCAATTGGTTCGTAACCGTAGAAAAAGCAAAACTAAAAAGAGTAAATCACCAGTATTAAATATTGGTTATAACAGCCGTGAGAAAAAAAGAACAAAATTAAATGCCCCACAAAAACGTGGAGTATGTACTCGTGTTGCTGCTATGACACCAAAGAAACCAAACTCAGCTTTACGTAAATATGCCCGTGTTCGTTTATCAAATGGTATGGAAGTAACTGCTTACATTCCTGGAGAAGGACATAACTTACAAGAACACAGTGTGGTATTAATTCGTGGAGGACGTGTTAAGGACTTAATCGGTGTTCGTTATCACATTGTTCGTGGAACATTAGACACAGCTGGAATTGAAGCTCGTCGTCAAGGACGTTCTAAATATGGAACTAAAAAACCTAAAAAGTAAAATATAATAATATAAAGAAGAGAGGAGGATAGAAAATGCGTAAAAGACGTGCAGTAAAAAGAGATGTTTTAGCGGATCCTATGTATAATTCTAAATTAGTTACAAAATTAGTAAATACAATCATGTTAGATGGTAAAAAAGGAAAAGCTCAAACAATTGTTTATAATGCTTTTGATATGATCAAAGAAAAAACAGGAAGAGAACCTATGGAAGTGTTTGAAGAAGCTATGGCTAATATCAAACCTGCATTAGAAGTAAAATCTCGTCGTGTTGGTGGAGCAAACTATCAAGTACCAGTTGAAGTAAAAGCAGACAGAAGTCAAGCTTTAGGGCTTCGTTGGTTAGTGAATTATTCACGTTTAAGAGGAGGTCACACAATGGCTGAAAATCTAGCAAACGAAATTATGGATGCTAGTCAAGGTACAGGTGGAGCTGTTAAAAAACGTGAAGATACACATAGAATGGCAGAAGCTAATAAAGCATTTGCTCATTATCGTTGGTAATAAAAGAAAGGAAATAAATATATGGCTCGTGAATATAGTTTAGAGAAAACTCGTAATTTTGGTATCATGGCTCACATCGATGCCGGAAAAACGACCATGACAGAACGTATCTTATTCCATACTCATAAGATCCATAAAATTGGGGAAACCCATGATGGAGCTAGTCAAATGGACTGGATGGAACAAGAACAAGAACGTGGAATTACAATCACATCTGCCGCTACGACTGCTTATTGGAACGGATATCGTTTAAATATTATCGATACTCCAGGGCACGTAGACTTTACGGTTGAAGTATCTCGTTCCCTTCGTGTATTAGACGGTGCAGTTGCCCTTTTAGACTCTAATGCCGGAGTTGAACCACAAACAGAAACCGTATGGCGTCAAGCAGATGAATTTAAAGTACCTCGTATGATCTTCTGTAACAAAATGGATAAATTAGGGGCAAGTTTTGAAATGTCACTAAAATCGATTGGAGATCGTTTAGGGGTAAACTATGCACCAATTGAATGGCCAATTGGAGCTGAAAACGAATTTGATGGAATTATCGATTTAGTTACGATGAAAGCTTATCACTATGATGGTAAACAAGAAGAAAATCCAACAGAAATTGAAATTCCAGCAGATTTGAAAGATATTGCTGAAGAAAAACGTAATGAATTAATCGAAAAAGTTGTTGAATTTGACGATGCTTTAATGGAAAAATATCTTGAAGGTGAAGAACTTACGGTAGAAGAAATTAAGAGTGCCATCCGTAAAGGAGTACTTGCTGTTGAATTCTTCCCAGTAATGTGTGGAACCGCTTTAGGAAACAAAGGAACTAAATTATTATTAGATGCTGTTGTTGACTATATGCCAGCTCCAACCGATATTCCTTCTATTAAAGGTGTAGATATGGATGGAAATGAAATTGAACGTCATCCATCTGATTCAGAACCATTCAGTGCTTTAGCATTTAAAGTAATGACGGACCCTTATGTTGGAAAATTAACTTTCTTCCGTGTATACTCAGGTCATTTAAATAGTGGTTCTTATATCTTAAACTCAACAAAAGATACAAAAGAACGTATTGGACGTATCCTACAAATGCATGCCAATAACCGTACAGAAATTACAGAAGTTTATACGGGAGATATTGCGGCAGCTGTAGGACTTAAAAATACAACAACTGGGGATACTTTATGTGATGAAAAGAAAGCTTGTATTCTAGAATCTATGGAATTCCCAGAACCAGTTATTGAACTTGCTGTTGAACCTAAATCAAAAGCAGATCAAGATAAAATGGCTACTGCTTTACAAAAACTAGCAGAAGAAGATCCAACTTTCCGTGCTAGTACAAACCATGAAACAGGTCAAACGATTATCGCTGGTATGGGTGAGTTACACCTTGACATCATCGTTGATCGTATGAAACGTGAATTTGGTGTAGAAGCGAATATTGGACAACCACAAGTTTCATATCGTGAAACCATCACACAAACCGCAGAGTGTGAAGGTAAATTCATTAAACAATCTGGTGGACGTGGACAATATGGACACGTATGGATCAAATTCGAACCAAATCCAGATAAAGGATATGAATTTGTTGATGCCATCGTTGGTGGAGTGGTTCCTCGTGAATATATTCCAGTAACCGATAAAGGTTTACAAGACGCTATGAAAACTGGTGTTTTAGCTGGATACCCAATGGTAGACGTTAAAGCAACGTTATTTGATGGTTCTTACCATGATGTAGACTCAAGTGAAGCAGCCTTCAAAGTGGCAGCTAGCTTAGCTTTAAAAGAAGCTGGTAAGAAATGTAAACCAGTACTTCTTGAACCAATCATGAAAGTACAAGTTATCACACCAGAAGAATATCTTGGAAACGTAATGGGAGATATTACTTCTCGTCGTGGACGTCCTCTAGGACAAGAATCTCGTGGTAATGCATTAGCAATTAACGCTATGGTACCACTTGCTGAAATGTTTGGATATGCAACAAGCTTACGTTCTAATACACAAGGACGTGCAAACTTCACAATGGAATTTGACCATTATGAAGAAGCTCCAAAAAATATCACTGAAGAAATCATTAAACGTAACGGTGGTAATAAATAAAAAATTATTTTTCCTAGGGTTTGGTTATCCAAATCTTAGGAAAATAATGACATTTTAAAGAAAAAAGCTTGCTATTTTGTGTTAGATAATATAAAATAAGAATGTATAATGAAAAGAGGAGGAAATTAAAATGGCAAAAGAAAAATTTGATCGTTCGAAACCACATGTTAACATTGGTACAATCGGACACGTTGACCATGGTAAAACAACTTTAACAGCTGCTATTAGTGCTGTTTTAGCTGGAAACTATGGTAACGAAAAAGTTGATTTCGCTAATATCGATAAAGCACCAGAAGAAAGAGAACGTGGAATCACTATTAACACTGCTCATATTGAGTACAGTACTGCAAACAGACATTATGCTCACGTAGACTGTCCAGGACATGCTGACTACGTTAAGAACATGATCACAGGTGCAGCTCAAATGGACGGAGCAATCTTAGTAATTGCTGCTACAGATGGTCCAATGGCTCAAACTCGTGAACACATCTTATTATCACGTCAAGTTGGAGTACCTCGTATGGTTGTATTCTTAAACAAATGTGATATGGTTGATGACGAAGAGTTATTAGATTTAGTTGAAATGGAAGTTCGTGAATTATTAGTTGAATACGGATATGAAGAAGATACTCCAATTATTCGTGGTTCTGCATTGAAAGCTCTTGAAGGAGATCCTCAATATGTAGAAAAGATTCATGAATTAATGGATGCTGTTGATACATGGATTCAAACTCCAGAACGTGATACAGACAAACCATTCTTAATGCCAATTGAAGACGTATTCACAATTACAGGTCGTGGAACAGTTGTTACAGGACGTGTAGAACGTGGACAATTGAAATTAAATGAAGAAGTAGAAATCGTTGGATTAAAACCAACTCAAAAATCAGTTGTAACTGGAATTGAAATGTTCCGTAAACAATTAGATTACGCAGAAAGTGGAGACAATGCTGGTGTATTATTACGTGGTATTTCTCGTGAAGATGTAGAACGTGGTCAAGTATTAGCTAAACCTGGTACTGTTACACCTCATACTAAGTTTAAAGCACAAGTTTATGTTTTAACGAAAGAAGAAGGTGGACGTCATACTCCATTCTTCAGTAACTACCGTCCACAATTCTATTTCCGTACAACAGATGTTACAGGTGTTATTGAATTACCAGAAGGTACTGAAATGGTAATGCCAGGTGACAACGTTGAAATGACAGTAGAATTAATTGCTCCTATCGCTATCGAAAATGGAACGAAGTTCTCTATTCGTGAAGGTGGTAGAACAGTTGGTGCTGGTAACGTTTCTGAAATTATTAAATAATGAAACAAGTAAAAGAGTTGAAATTCAACTCTTTTTTAATAAAACAATATACATGGGGGGGGGTATCTGGTATTGATATTTTCTTCTTTTTTTTGTTTATGTTGAACTTTTAGTTATGTTGAACTTTTAAAAAGAAGTCCTTTAAATAAAGACTTTTATTATAAAAAGTTCCACATAATTTTTTGTTAAAATTGTATTGTGGATAGGTTATAATAAATTAGAGTTGTTCCTATTAGTGATGAATTAGTTAAACTTATAAATAAATATTTAAAAGAAGTTTATACAAACTATGGAGATGATTATTTATTCTATTCAAATTATAAAAAACAATATGAAAGAACAAGTATA
>DVKJ01000036.1 GCA_018716065.1 Candidatus Pelethosoma merdigallinarum | reverse complement strand
GCCAATCAAGCCGCACCAACTGATATTACGTTTAGTATTTCAGATATCGCAGTAAATGATAAGTTAAAAGCAAAAGAATCAAAAGTGTTTAAAGTAAAAGTAAACTGGGATAGTAATTCAACTAGTATTCCAGATACAAATAAAGACTTAACATTAACAATTAATTTTGCTCAAGATACAGGATCTACAACACCAAGTGGAGATACGATCATATCAACGGTAGATAATTTATTAGATTCTAGTACCGATGGAACTTATAATTACATGGACGGAACATATTTAAAAGGAAGTCAGGATTTCAACTATGTGTGGTTTGATGGATTTATGTGGCGAATCATGGGAAAGAATGCGGATGGAAGTATTCGCATGATTACGGAAGAAAATTTGACGGTAATCCCATGGGGAGCTTCAAATACAGCTCAAGATTATGACAATAGTTATGTGAATGATTGGCTAAATAATTATTTTTATCCAAAATTAGAACACAAGGATTTATTAGCCAATCAAACATGGTGTAGTGAAACAACTACTTCTTCATCGGCATCACGAACATCTTGTACAAATAACTTATCCAGTGTACAGAAGCCTGTTGGGTTAATATCGGTAGATGAATATAATTTAGCAAGCGGTACATCAAGTTATTTAGATATATCACAAGTTTTTTGGACAACCACACCATATAGCGCATCGGATGCTTGGGGCGTGGACCGCAGTGGTAATGCGGTCACCAATAGTGTGACGTATACGTACGGTGTGCGCCCAGTTGTAGGGATTTTCTCTGATACGACCATTACCGGAGGTAATGGTACACTAACGGATCCATATATGATCGGAGAAGTAAGTGATGTAACAGGAAGTTTAAAAGATAACGGGCATGTAGGAGAATATGTAACGTATGCTGGAAGAAATTATCGTGTGGTTGAAACATCAAATCAAGGAACTAAATTAATTTTAGATGGATACTATGATAGTAACGATGATGGAACTATCGAAGAATCAGATAAAATGGCATATGGAACAACGGATGGGACGTGTACTTTAAGTACAACGATAAATGAAGAATCATTTATCAATTGGATTAGTAATAATAATGAGCCAGATAAAAACAAATTAGTTTCGACAACATGGTATCGAGGAGATAATTTTGACTTTGGAGATAATTATAAAGATAATTTAGAAAGTACAAGTAATCCATATGAGGGTAAAGTTGGATTAATAAGAGTCGGTGAAATGTTATCGGGACAAAGTGAAACAATTTTGTCAAAGAATCATACAACAAGTAATGATTATAATAATGCCCAATCTTATTGGACATCCACACCAAATAGTGCATCGGATGCTTGGTACGTGAGCTACAGTGGTAATGCGAACCGCTTTAGTGTGACGAATACGAACGGTGTCCGCCCAGTCATCATGATCTCTCCAGATGTTCAAATCACATCTGGGAATGGAACCTTTAATTCACCATACCAAATTTAAAAGCAAATAGCAAAAGTGTAAAAAAAGTGAAAACTTTATCGTTAGTTGTTGAAAAAGAATATGCAGTGTGTTAGAATATGGTTGTAAGATAGAGGAGGAATTTTAAAATGAAAAAACAAGGATTTACGTTAATTGAGTTATTAGCAGTTATCGTTATCTTAGCAGTTATTGCATTAATTTCAACACCATTAATTACGAATACGATTCAAACGTCAAGAAAGAATGCAGACCGTGAAAGTGCACGTTCTTACGTATCTACTGTAAAACAAAAAATCACAGAAGCTATGTTAGAATATCCTAACTTAGTTATAGGTGCTGGTCCAACAAACGCAACAGGAGACGCTGTTCGTGAATGGGCTTGTACAAACTGTTCTGCTGATAATAAAGTAAAAATCGAATTTACAGGAACGGCTCCACAAAAAGCAACTTTATCTTGGACAGATGAAGGAGAAGTTACAGGTATGCTTAAATATGTTAATGGATGTTGGAAAGTAGTTAATAATGGTGATCTTGAAGAAATCGCAAAAACGACTTCTGATACTACCGCAAAAACTTTCTGTGGATATTAATAGAAAATAAAAAACGAATTTTGGTTCGTTTTTTTTCTTCTCATGATATAATTGTAAAAGAAAAGAGGTTTGTTATGGAAAAATTAATTATTGGTTCTCATGTTTCTTATAAAAAAGATAAAGGATTAGTTGGGTGTGTGGAAGAAGCTCTTTCTTATCAAGCAAATACATTTATGTTTTATACGGGGGCTCCACAAAATACGAATCGTGCGAAGATTGATCCAGAACTGACAAAAAAAGCATACAATTTAATGAAAGAAAACGGGATTGATCCACAGAATGTAATTGTGCATGCACCTTATATTATTAATCTGGCTAATCAAAAAAATCATGATTTTTCGGTACGTTTTTTAAAAGAAGAAATCGAACGTTGTGAAAAATTAGGAATGACAAAACTAGTGTTACATCCAGGTTCTCATGTATCTTATACAAAGGAAGAAGGATTAGATCAAATTGTTAAGTCTTTAAATGAAGTTTTAACTCCAGATACTAAAGTTTCTATTTGTTTAGAAACGATGGCTGGTAAGGGAACGGAATTAGGGAATTTAGATGAAATTAAATATATGATCGATCATGTTACCTTAAATGATAAATTAATGGTTTGCCTAGATACTTGTCATTTGAATGATGCGGGATATGATTTAAATCATTTTGAAGAATTTTTAGAAGAATTTGATCAAAAAATAGGGATTGAAAAAATTGGGTGTGTTCATGTAAATGATAGTAAAAATGTTTTGGGTGCCCATAAAGATCGTCATGAAAATATTGGATATGGTACGATTCCTTTTGAAACATTACTTCATATTATTTATCATCCATCTTTGGTGAATGTTCCTAAAATATTGGAAACTCCTTATGTATCAGAAACTGATGATAGTAAAGAAAAAGTTTATCCACCATATCGATTTGAAATTGAACAAATTCGTCGTAAAGAAAAAAATATCCATCTTTTAGAAGATATTCGTTCATTCTACAAAAAAGACTGATATTTTCGTTTATAATCGTGATATAATTGTAGTGCGATTTCATAACTTTCCGGTGTTACTTGATTTCGTATTTTTTGAAAAACAGAAAGATAATCACCATATAAAAGTTCTTTCCAATTTTGCTTAATGGTGGTTAGAATGATTTCACATTCAACGTCTGATAATGAAACTTGATGATAGTTCGCAAAGTCTTTGATATGTTGAATGGATAATTTTTGAATATAATTTCCAATAAAATATTGATTCATAAAACACCTCTATGTTATTATATGTGAAAGTTTATGAATAATGTCTAAAAACAATAATATACTAGTAAAAGAGGGAGTGTGATTGCTCATGAGTTATCAATTAAATATCATAAATATGGGTAGTTGCGCCCATAATGGTTTCTTTGTAGAGGAATCCCATGAAGAGAGATAAGAAAAAGAAACAAACGAAATCTAAAGTTCTTTATAAAAAAAGAAAGATTAAACCACAAAAAAATATAAAATATAGTTATTATAAATCGTACAAAGATGTGAAAGAAACCATTGAAAAAAGATACAATATATTAATTGGAATGATTATTTTAGTCATGTGTGTATTATTTGTTAATCTCTTTTATATTCAAGTATTACAAACGGATAAATATAAAGAAAAAGTAGAGGCATCTACGAAAAATATTGTGGAAGGATCTACGGCTCCTCGTGGTCGTATTTATGATCGTAATCATAAGCTGATTGTCGATAATACACCAAGTAAAGTGATTTACTATAAAAAGCCAAATTCGATTACAACGGAAGAGGAGATTGATCTTGCATACCAAGTTTCTGATTTGATTGCGGTCTCTTTTGATAAGTTAACTACGACGAATCTGAAGAAGTTTTGGGTAGCTAAATATCCAAATAAAGCAAAAAAGAAGATTACAGATAAAGAGTGGCAACAATTAGAAGAAAGAAAGATTACCAGTGATGATATTAGTGAGCGACAATTAGAACGTATTACGGAAGAAGAGTTGAATGCGTTTACGGATCGTGATCGTGAAGCTGCGATGATTTATACGCTTATGAATAAAGGGTATGCGAGTCAAGAAAAAGTTATTAAACAAGATGATATTACGGATGAAGAGTATGCGATTATTAGTGAAAAAGCCCATCTTTTAAGTGGTTTTAATACTCGACTTGATTGGGAACGTAGTTATCCTTATGGAAATGTTTTCCGTGCGATGTTAGGAAGTGTTTCTACAAGTGAAAGTGGAATTCCTTATGAATTAAAAGACTATTATTTATCGAAAGGATATAGTTTAAATGATCGTGTAGGAACCAGTTATTTAGAATATCAATATGAGTCGACGTTACGTGGTACAAAGAATCAGTATCAAATTATGCCAGATGGCGAGTATAAATTAATTGAAGAAGGAACACGTGGAAACGATATTGTTTTAACGATTGATATTGAGTTACAAAAAGCGGTGGAACAAATCTTAGAAGAAGAAATTCGTAAAGCAAAAGATGAACCGAATACGGAACTTTATGATCGTTCTTTCGTTATTATTACCGATCCCAATACAGGTGAAATTCTCGCCATGGCTGGAAAACAAATTGTAAAAGAAGGAGATTCTTATCAAATCTTAGATTATACCCCTGGTATTACAACCTCTCCAGTGGTAGTTGGATCTGTTATTAAAGGAGCTTCTCATATTGTTGGTTATAATACAGGAGCTTTAACGATTGGAGAAGTTCGTTGGGATAATTGTGTAAAGATTGCGGCGACACCACAGAAATGTTCTTGGAAATATTTAGGAAGATTGGATGACATTACAGCGTTAAAACAATCATCCAATACTTACCAATTTTATACGGCAATTAAAGTAGGACATGGTAATTATCAATATAATCAACCACTTGCCTTAGATGAGAGTGCGTTTGATACTTATCGTAATACTTTTGCAGAATTTGGACTTGGTGTAGAGACGGGAATTGATTTACCTGTAGAAAGTTTAGGATTTAAAGGAACCAGTCGTGAAAGTGGATTATTACTAGACTTTTCAATTGGTCAATATGATACCTATACACCCATTCAACTAGCGCAGTATATTGGAACCATTGCTAATGGTGGAAATCGTATGCAGGTTCACTTATTGAAAGATGTTTATTCTTCGGATACAGATAAAAGTCTAACAAAACGTACCAGTACGTTTGAACCTAAGGTTTTAAATACGATTAATACGAAACCAGAGTATATGGAACGTGTCAAATTAGGATTCAAGGCCGTCCTAGAATATGGAGGAACCGGATATAATTATATCGATTCTTCTTATAAACCAGCAGGTAAAACAGGAACCAGTCAAAGTTTTGTGGACACAGATGGTGATGGTGTGATTGATACGGAAACGGTAACCAATACCTTTGCCGGATATGCACCTTATGATCATCCGAAAGTGGCATTTACGGTTTTATCTCCAAATATCTATCACTATGGAAATAACAGTACCTATCAAACAACGGTTAATAAGCGAATTTCACAACGTGTCAGTCAGAAATATTTTGAAATGTATGGTACCAATTAAAAAACACTTTGAAATTTTAAATTTCTTTGATATAATAGTAAAGACGTAAACAAAGGAGGGAAGACGCATGGCTAAAAAAGGTGAAAATAGAGAAGGAACAATCCTTAAATGTACAGAATGCGGGAATGAAAATTATTTAACAAGTAAAAACAAAAAAAATACCCCAGAACGTTTAGAATTAAATAAATATTGTAAACACTGTAAAAAGAATACAACACATAGAGAAAAGAAATAATAAGGTGTAACCGTGACCTTATTTTTTTGGGAGGAGGAAAATTATGTTTAACGTAAACGATATTAAAAACGGAATTACATTTGTTTTAGATGGACAAATCTATCAAGTAATCGAATTCTTACATGTAAAACCAGGGAAAGGTCCAGCTTTCATTCGTACTAAAATTAAAAATTTAAGAACGGGTGCGACGATTGAAAAAACATTTAATACGAATATTAAATTAGAAAAAGCAATGATCGAAAAACAAAATATGCAGTTCCTATATGCGAGTGGAGATACTTATACTTTTATGAATATGGAAACCTATGAACAAATGGAATTAACGAAAGATCAAATTGGAGATGATGTAAATTATTTAAAAGATGGTCTTGATGTAGATTTAACGTTCTATAAAGGAGAACTATTAGGAATTTCATTACCAGAAAAAGTATCTTTAAAAGTAACGAGTACAGAACCAGCTGTAAAAGGAAATACAACGAATAATGCGATGAAAGATGCAACTTTAGAAACTGGTTTTGTGGTAAAAGTTCCATTATTTATTGAACAAGATGAAGAAATTATTGTATCTACTAAAGATGGTAAATACGTATCTCGTGCATAAGATATCGAAAGATATCTTTTTTCTTGACATTTTTTTAAAGTTGAGTATAATAAACCAACGAGAAAGAAGGGGTTATTATGATGGATGAGATTCAAAAAGAACTGCAAACGGATTCTTTATCACATATTTTAAATAAATATGTGCATCAACAAGAAAATCTAACGAATTTATTTGAACCTTTATGCAATCAATTAAGGAATGAACAAATGATTGAATTATTAATGTTTTATGTTCAAAATCAAATACCTGTTGTGACACCATCTAAAGGATTGACATTAAAACTATTTAGAGCGGTCATGACTTGGCAAGATTCTTCTTTTTCTATGAAAACACAGTTGCTAGTAGGATTAAACTATAAAGAAAATAAAAGAAAGAATCAATTAGGAATGTTACTAAATTTTATTAAGATTGCTATACCAGATGGTAAATATACCGCTACTTTATTAAAGTTATTAATAAAAGATACTAAGAATTATCAACCGTTATCTCGAAAAACACCTTGTTTTCAATATATTGGTATTGGTTATCACAAAATCGCTATTTATTCTTCGGATTATATTATATCGATTGGTACGGATGATCAACAAAAGGGAATTGAAAGTCATGCGTTATATAATGAAACCATCTTTTCCTATTTGAATCCTAAGAATGGGATAAAAATAACCGTTTCTCCTTATCAAAAAGTACTGCAAGAAGATCCTAATAAAGAAGAAATTCTTCAATCGTATTTTAATCAACTTTATAACGAAGGTATTATCTTCTTTGATATTACACCTAAAAATATGGGACGTTATTTATATGACTTTGAACATCCATTTAAAGAAGCAAGTGACTTAGGTAAACAATTTTTAGGAATTGAAGAAGTAAAAATGAAGCCAAGAAAAAAGGGAGAAGTATCTATTATTGATCAAGATCTTATTTTATCCAAAGAAGATCCTATGTGTTCCAATATTCATAAACGCTTTTATGAAAAGAATCCTTGGTATCACCAGTGTTACGATCAATATCAAAAAGAATTAAAAAAAGTGAAATAAAGTCATAAAAAAGATTGACAAACGTAAATTTATTATGTATATTATTAATGTATAAAAAGGAAAGCAGTGTATCCACACTCACCCGATTGCTTATCGCTTTGGGTTCAATGCCAAAAGAACGATTGTTTTTGATGTGTATTGAAAGGTGGATAGATTGTGTCCACCTTTTTGATATTATTTTTGGAGGTGTCAATTATCGCAAAGAGAGAAAGAGGACTGTTTATTAATGAACAAATCCGTGCGAAAGAAGTTATGGTCATTGGTCCCAATGGGGAACAATTAGGAGTGAAACCATTAAGAGATGCGCTTACGTTAGCGGAATATTCTGGTTTTGATTTAGTATTAATTAATCCAAATGCTACACCACAAGTATGTAAAATTATGGATTATAACAAATATCGTTATGAAATGAAGAAAAAACAGAAAGAAAATCGTAAAAAACAACGTGAGAAGAATCTTGAGACCAAAGAATACCAATTATCCGTTACGATTGATGTACATGATTTTGATACACGTGTTCGTCATGCCAAAGCATACTTAATCAAAGGACATAAGATCAAAGCAAGTATTCGTTTTAAAGGAAGAGAATTAGCTCATCCAGAATTAGGACGTGATGTACTGATTCGTTTTGCTGACACATTAAGTGATGTAGCTACAGTAGAAAGTGGACCAAAGCAAGACGGACGTAACATGATAATGATGCTAAGTCCAAAAAAAGAAAAGTAATAGGAGGAAACATTCATGGCTAAAAAAGTGAAAAATAAAACACACAAAGGATTAAAAAAAGTTTCTAAAAAAACGGCAAATGGTTTTAAAATCACAAGTGCTGGTGGAAACCATAAAAGTGGTAAAAAATCAACTAAGATTACAAGAAGATATGCTAAATCTAGTACTTTGAGTAAATCAGATAACAAGAGATTAAAAGATATTTTAAGTAAATAAGTATAAGGAGGAAAAACGATGCCAAGAGTAAAAGGTGGTACGATTAGTCGTGCTCGTCATAAAAAAGTATTAAAACAAACAAAAGGTTATTTCGGAAGTAAACATAGATTATATAAAACTGCAAATGAACAATTAATGAATTCACTTGCTTATGCATATAGAGATCGTAGACAAAAGAAAAGAGATTTCAGAAAATTATGGATTACGCGTATTAACGCTGCTTGTAGAATGAACGATATTAGTTATTCTAAATTCATCAATGGATTAACAAAAGCAGGTGTAGAAGTAAACCGTAAAATGTTAGCTGAAATTGCTATTGATAGTCCAGAAAGTTTTACAGAATTAGTAAATGTTGCAAAAGCCGCATTAGACGGAAAAACAACTACTAAAACTGTAAAAAAAGAAGAGAAAAAAGAAACTGAAACGGTAAAAGAAGAAAACCAAGATCTATCAAAATTAAAAGTTGCTGAACTTCGTGAAATGGCTAAAGAAAAAGGAATCGAAGGATTCTCTACAATGAAAAAAGCAGAATTAATCGATGCTTTAAAATAATCAAGAAATTGATTATTTTTTTTTCATAAACTAGAAGTTAGAGTTCATGATATAATAGAAGTAATAGAGAAGAAAGTAGGTGGAGTTGTGAAAAAAGTAATTCTAAAGATTGGTGGGATGACTTGTAGTGCTTGTTCTTCTGGTCTAGAAAAATATCTAAATAAACAAAAAGGAATTAAAGAAGCCAATGTGAATCTAGTTCTTTCTATTGCGACCATTCAATATGAAAATCTTACGATAAAAGAAATCGAAGAATATATTGAAGAAGCTGGTTTTGAAAGTTTCGGTGAATTTAAAGAAATAGAAGAACAAGATAAAAATCATCATCAAAAAAGAAATCTAGTGCTTTTAGGAATTCTATTAATTTTAATGATGTATCTCTCAATGGGACATATGGTTTCATTACCAGAGATTCCTTATTTCAATCATCAACACCCTCTTCTTTTATCCACAGTTTTATTTTTGTTTACTTTATTATTTATAGGATATGGATGGGATTTATTAAAAAGTGGCTTTAAAAATTTAATTCATCGTATGCCCAATATGGATACGTTAGTCTTATGTAGTGTATTCTTTAGTTTTATTTATAGTTTTTACTATTATATAGAAATAGTAAAAGGAAATTCCAGTGGACTTCACCATTTATATTTTGAGTCTATTTGTATGGTGATTTATTTCATTAAATTAGGACGATATTTAGAATCGCTTAGTAAAGATAAAACAAAAGAAGCGATTCGAACTTTAGTTCAAGTTACGCCAAAACAAGCCATTGTCAAAAGAGGGGAACAAGAAGAAAAAGTATCGATTGATGAAGTACACATAGATGATCTTCTCCTTTGTCGTGCCGGGGATAAGATTGCGGTTGATGGGGTGGTCGTATCTGGTAAAACCTATGTCGATGAAAGTTTTATTACAGGTGAGAGTGAACCAGTATTAAAAGAAAAGGGTAGTAAGGTGATCGCTGGATCGGTTGCTTATGATGGATATATTGAGTATCAGGCAAAGAAGATCGGAAAAGAATCTACTATTTCAGAAATCGTAACTTTAGTGGTAGAAGCAACCAATCAAAAAAGTCGAATTCAACGCCTAGCCGATCGAATTAGTGGTTATTTTGTTCCCTTTATTATGGTTCTTGCTTTTCTAACCTTTATCATTCAACTCTTATTAGGTATCACTTTAGAAAGTGCCTTAACGCACATGGTTACTATATTTGTGGTTGCTTGTCCTTGTGCTTTAGGTCTCGCAGTTCCACTAGTAGTAGTTGTAAGTAACGGAAAGTGTGCTCAAAAAGGATTATTTATTAGGAATGGGGATGTTTTAGAAAAAGCACGAACGATAGATACCATTGTCTTTGATAAAACCGGTACCTTAACCTTTGGTAAATTAAATATTTTTAAAGTATTTAATTATTCTGAAGAAGAAACAGATACTTTAATTAATAAAGTAGCCAATATTGAAAAGCATTCTTCTCATCCGATTAGTACAGCTTTCCAAAGTACTAAAAGTTTGGAAGTATCCCAAATAAAAGTATGGGAAGGTATGGGAATATCTGGTATGATTGAAGAAAAAGAATATGTTTTAGGAAACGAAAAAGTATTAAAAAAATTATCGATTTCTTCTACACATCCAGAAGATGTAAAAACGTTAACACAAAATGGATGTAGTATCATTTACGTCGTAGAAAATCATAAAGTGATTGGTTTGATAGGTGTAAAAGATGTTGTTCGTGAGAATTTAAAACCGGTTATTAAAGCATTTAGAGGACAAGGTGTGGAAGTGGTGATGCTAACAGGAGATCATGAAGAAACAGCCAATACCATTGCCAAAGAATTAGGAATCAAAAAAGTCATTGCCAATGTATTACCAAAGAAAAAAGCTCAATATATTCAAAAATTTATCGATGAAGGTAAGAAAGTGATGATGGTCGGAGATGGAATCAATGATGCCCCTGCGCTTGTAACCGCAACGATTGGTGTAAGTATTAATGATGGTACGGATGTAGCGATGGATTCTGCCGACGTCATCTTAATGAACAATGATATGAATAATTTGTTAGATTTATTAACGATTAGTCATCAATCTTATAAAATCATTAAGCAAAACTTATTTTGGGCCTTCTTTTATAACCTATGTATGATTCCGATTGCGATGGGATTATTGGAATCCTTTGGTATTACGATGAACCCTATGGTTGGAAGTATCGCTATGACGTTTAGTAGTTTAACGGTTGTTTTCAATTCATTACGTTTTGGGAGGTGGAAAAATGAAACAAGTGGAATTTAAAATAGAAGGAATAAAATGTGAAGGATGTGTCAATCGTATCAAAAAAGTATTGGCAAAATGTAGTGGGATAGAAGCTTTTGATCTTTCATTAGAAACAAAAATATTAAAAGTTTCTGCTCAAGATGATCAAAGTATTGAGATGATGAAGGAAAAAATAGAAGCTTTAGATTTCACTGTCCTTCCTTTATAAACAAGTTTTACAAAAAAACTTGTTTTTGTTATAATAACTAATGTTTAGATGGAGTGAAAATATGAAAAAATTATATATAGATTTTGACGGAGTTATCTTAGATTCTATTAAAACAACGTATGATATGATGGATGAACAAGGAATTGATAAGTATAATCCGAAAGAAGCACGCGCTTTTTATCGTGTATTAGATTGGAATCAAGCTTTAAAAGATTCTCATGAAATTAATCATTCTCTAGATTGTATCCGTCAACTAATTGATAGTGGGCAATATGAGATTAACATATTAACACATATTGTGTGTTACGAAGAAGGAGTCGCTAAAATTAACTATCTTCACGAACGTATTCCTGAATTATCGGTCATTTTAGTACCGAAAGAATTTTCAAAAACAGAAGTCGTGAATGCAAAAGACGCGATCTTAGTAGATGACTATACAGAAAATTTAAAAGAATGGAAAGAACATGGAGGATTTGGAATTAAGTTTGATGATCATGCCAGAGTCCATGAATTTCCTGTGATAACTTCTTTATCCGATATTACAAAATTGACAAGTTTATCATGATTTGTTAAAATAAGCATCACTTACTATTTCTATAACAGAGGTGAGAGTATGTTATTTGTAGAAGATTATGTAGATTTAATTAAGAAAGAATTATTAAGAAAAGACGTATGCCAATATCTTCAAATAAAAAATAATTATAATTTAGAAGCGATTGATGATATTTTATTAATTGATGTTATTGAATCTTATTTTTATTTATCAAAACCAGAAAATTATAAACAAATGTCAGAAAAGTTTAGAGAAAAGTACATTTATAATGAGAGTGAACTTGAATTAGCACATACAAAGAGTGAAAAACAAGGTTTAGCAGTAATGTATGATGCAATTATGAACGACACAGAAACGACTTTATTACCACAAAATACTTCGGTATTTACCATTTGTAGTTTACACCAAAAGTTAATGTCAAAAATGCCTTATCCAGAAGCTGGTGGTAAATTTAGAACCGATCAAGTTTATTTACCAAAATCTGGTGTAACGGTAACGTATCACAAATTGATTAGTAAAAAATTAAATGAATTATTTGTACCAGTTAATGAGCTTATTAAAGAAGGGGTTAGAATTCATCAGGAACACGACGTGAATGCTTTAATTCCTTATATCAATCAGTGTATTAAATTAAAATGTGATTTAATTAAAATTCATCCTTTCTGGGATGGAAATGGAAGAACTATAAGGGGATTAATATCTTTATTGTTTAAATTTGCTGGAATTCCACCTATTTATATTTTGGAGTCTGAACGAACCATTTATCATAAAGCAATGAATCAAGCTCATATAAATAAAGACTATAGTTTAATTAATAAATTTTATTATAGTAAGATTTGCGATACCATTCTACAATTAGAAGAGTTTAAAAATTTAAATGTAGAAGAATATCAAAAAGTATTAAAAAAATAATTAGCACTTTCTATTGACAAGTGCTAAAACAAGTGCTATAATGTACTTGTTTTTAGTAGGGCTAAAAACAGAAAGAGAGGTGTTACTTATGAATGGACAAAATCCATATGCAGAAAATCTAGAAAATGTACTAGAAAAGTACGGTCGTGATATTGTACAAGATGTCAAAGATGGAAAAATCGATCCTGTAATTGGTCGAGATGAAGAAATTCGTAGTATTACCCGTATTTTATCAAGAAAAACAAAGAATAATCCGGTTTTAATTGGAGAACCAGGGGTAGGTAAAACGGCGATTGTCGAAGGACTTGCCAATCGTATTGTTAAAGGTGATGTACCTGATAGTTTAAAAGATAAAACCATTTGGGAACTTGATATGGGGGCCTTAATTGCAGGTGCAAAATATCGAGGAGAATTTGAGGAACGTTTAAAAGCAATTTTAAAAGAAATTAAAAACTCGGATGGTAAAATCATTATGTTTATTGATGAAATTCATATGATTGTTGGAGCTGGTGGAATGGAAGGTGCCATGGATGCAGGTAATATGTTAAAACCAATGCTTGCTCGTGGTGAAATTCATTGTATTGGGGCAACCACTTTAAATGAATATCGTAAATATATTGAAAAGGATGGAGCGTTAGAACGTCGTTTCCAAAAAGTAAAGGTGAGTGAACCCAATGTCGAAGATACAATTACCATTCTTCGTGGTTTAAAAGAACGTTTTGAAGTATATCACGGAGTAAATATTAACGATCATGCGTTAGTCGCTGCGGCTACGTTATCTAATCGTTATATTACCGATCGTTTCTTACCAGATAAAGCGATTGACTTAGTTGATGAAGCTTGTGCGACATTAAAGGTCCAAATGAATTCTGTACCAACGGAATTGGATACCTTAACACGTAAAATTATGCGTTTACAAATTGAGTTACAAGCCATTAAAAAGGATAAAGATTCTCGTAGTAAAGAACGTGTCGTTGAAATCAATGAAGAAATGAAAACGTTAAAAGAACAAGAACAAAAATTACGTAAAGATTGGGAAGAAGAAAAGAAAATTAATGAAAGTATTAATAAAAAGAAAGAAGAAATCGAGCGTGCAAAGTTTGATCTAGAACAAGCAGAAAATCGTTATGATTTAGAAACAGCTGCGCGTCTTCGTCATGGAACCCTTCCTAAATTAGAACAAGAATTAAATGAATTGCGTAAGAAAGATAGTTCTAAAATTTTAAGTGATACAGTAACGGAAGAAGATATTGCGGCTATTATTGCTAAATGGACCAATATTCCAGTCGCGAAATTAGTTAGTGGAGAACGTGAGAAGTTACTTCACTTAGAAGAACATATGAAGAAACGTGTGAAAGGTCAAGATGAAGCTTTAAAATTAGTAAGTGAGGCGATTATGCGTGCTCGTGCTGGTATTAAAGATCCGAATCGTCCGATTGGATCCTTCATTTTCTTAGGACCAACTGGAGTAGGTAAAACCGAAGTGGCTCGTACTTTAGCTAATGAGTTATTTGATAGCGAGACTCATATGGTTCGTATTGATATGAGTGAATATATGGAAGCGCATTCTGTTTCACGTTTAGTCGGAGCGCCTCCAGGATATGTTGGATATGATGAAGGTGGTCAATTAACGGAAGCTGTACGCCGTAATCCTTATAGTATTGTCTTGTTTGATGAAATTGAAAAAGCCCATCGTGATGTCTTTAATATTTTACTTCAAATTTTAGATGATGGACGTATTACAGATTCTCAAGGTCGTACTGTAGACTTTAAGAATACCATCATCATCATGACTTCTAACTTAGGTAGTGAGTATATTCTAGAAAATAAAGAAAATGCGAAAGAAATGGTTATGCAAGAGTTACACCATACCTTCAAACCAGAATTTATCAATCGTATTGATGAAATAATTGTCTTTAATTCTCTATCAAAAGAAGTTGTTTATAGTATTCTAGATAAAATTATTCACGAAGTAGAATCTCGTTTATCTGATCGTGATTTAAAGATCGAATTAACAAAAGAAGCTCGTGATTTCATCATTAATGAATCTTATGATGAACGCTATGGTGCAAGACCAATTAAACGTTATGTCAGTCGTAACCTAGAAACGCTACTTGCGGAAGCTATCATCAAAGATGAAATTCCATCTCATAGTACGGTAACAGTACAAGTAAAGAATCATAAACTAGTACTTAATAAATAAAAAATTTAAAAAAAGTTGAAATATACTAGATTTAAGAAATTGGTAAAGATTTTTCTACCAATTTTTTAAATTGTCTAAACAGATTTTAAATATCTGTAAAAATAATCTTACAGAAACCTCAAAAGTGCCATTTGACCCTTGATTTTGAATGTGCTATAGTGTCTCCAGAAAGGAGATATGTTATGGTTCAAACAAAGAAATTAAGTAAAAAATCTAAAGAAATGTTAGATCAAGGAATGGTCGTTTCGCCCCTTTATGATATCGTCTTTAAAAGTGTTTTACAAGCTCCTCGTTGTCGTGACTATTTAATTGACCTCATCCATATTATTACTCATATTTCAAAAGAAGAAATGAAAAGAAATCTTCGTATTGAAAATAGTGAACATTTAATAAGTCATACAAAGGAAAAAAGAAAAGTATCAGATATGATTGTATCGATTGAAAATAATATTATTAATTTAGAAATGAATCAAGAATACTATGAAGGTTTAT
>DVKJ01000035.1 GCA_018716065.1 Candidatus Pelethosoma merdigallinarum | reverse complement strand
TTATATAAACCACAGATTAGTGATTTGTCTTTTTTTAACTCTCTTTTTTCTTTTCTATTCACAATAACCAACGCCTTTGTTTTATTATATCAAATATTTTATTGCGAAGAAATTTCACTCCTTAGAGCTGAACCCGTTCTCTTTTTCTTTGCTTTCAGAAAGAAATATTGTATAATAAAGGAACGGAAGTGATATACATGAATAAACCGAATTATCAAGAAGCAAGAGTGAGAACAAAGAACAAAGTTAACGTTCGTCATTATGAGATAGAAGAGTCTGCAAAACAAGTAGGAATAGGAAAAAAATACTATTTACGTACATACGGATGCCAGATGAATGAACACGATAGTGAAAATATATGTGCGATGTTAGAACAGATGGGATTTACGGAAACAAACGACGTAAAAGATGCGGATTTAGTATTGTTAAATACTTGTTCCATTCGTGAAAATGCCCACAATAAAGCATACGGCATGTTAGGTAGATTAAAACACATGAAAGCAACCAAAAAAGACTTAATTGTAGGTCTATGCGGATGCATGGCTCAAGAAGAAGGAGTAGTCAATACAATCCTTACGAAGTATAAGTGGGTAAACTTCGCATTTGGGACTCACAATTTAGATAAATTACCTGAGATCATCACGAAAGCGATTGAAGAAAACAAGCAAAATATCGATGTCGTGTCAGAAGAAGGTGACGTTGTGGAAGATATTCCAGTAAAACGTGCCAGTACAATCAAAGCATATGTAAATATTATTTACGGTTGTGATAAGTTTTGTACTTACTGTATTGTACCTTATACGAGGGGAAAACAAAGAAGCAGAAGACATCAAGATATTTTAAAAGAAGTGAACGAACTGAAAGACGAAGGATACCAGGAAGTAACACTTCTAGGCCAAAATGTAAACGCTTATGGGAAAGATTTAGACGATAACTACGGCATGGAAGATTTATTAGAAGATGTTGCCAAGACTGGAATTCCAAGAATTCGTTTTGTGACGTCTCATCCATGGGATTTTACGGATCGCATGATAGAAGTGATTGCAAAGTACCCAAATATTATGAAATCCGTTCATTTGCCAGTTCAATCTGGTTCTTCTAGAATTTTGAAATTGATGGGAAGAAGATATACTAAAGAAGAATACATTTCATTATTTGATAAACTACGTAAAATTCCAAACATGCACATCTCAACCGATATCATCGTTGGATTCCCTGGCGAGACAGAAGAAGATTTTGAAGAGACATTAGCATTAGCGAAATACTGCAAATTCGATAATGCCTACACATTCATTTTCTCAGAACGAGAAGGAACTCCTGCTTGTAAACTACCAAATAAAGTTCCAGAAGAAGTAAAAGAAGAAAGATTACAACGCTTAAATGCTGTCATGAACCAGTATTTCTTAGAAAGTAATCAAAAATTATTAGATAAAGAGTTCAATGTTTTAGTAGACGGTAAGAACGAAACTGGAAAAACGAGTCTATCTGGATATTTAGAAAACAACAAGTTGATTAATTTCGATGGACCAGACGAGCTGGTCGGAAAGATTGTAAAAGTAAAAGTAACAGAAGCCAAAACATGGAGTCTAAATGGAAAACTCGTATAAAGAGGTATTAAAAGAAGTAGATCATCTTGTTGAAGTAATCGAGCAAAGCGAGGAGTATCAAACGTATCGTTCTTTAGAAGAGAAGATGTTTCAAAATAAAGAATTGATGACAGTAATTCGAGAAATTAAAAAGAAAGAACAAGAGCTTGCAAAAAAGGAACAATTTGGCACTTCTTCCGAAAAAGAGAAAAAAGAGTTTCAAGAACTGACTGCAAAATTAGAAGAATTTCCTATTTATCAAGAATATCAAATTCGCCAAGAGGAATTAAACGACCAGTTCCAAACAATTCTAGCGACACTAAATCATTATTTCGATAACAAATAAAGGTTATTTATCACAAATTAAATTTTTCTTGCATACATTAAACTAGAGGAGGATGTATGGCAAGTTATAAGGAAATTGTGACAAAAGCGGTATTAGGAAAAGGCCGCAAAACATTTTATACGGAATATGAAATCAAACCAGAAATAGAACCGACAGCAGTACTAGGTTGTTGGATTATCAATCATACATTTCAAGGCAGAAGAGAAGGTAACAAAATCATTTTGACAGGAAGTTTCGATACGAATATCTGGTATTCATGTGAAGGCGATACCAAAACCGAAGTGATTCGCCAAAATAATACGTATACAGAAATCGTAACGGTTCATAAAAATTCGACGACAGAAGGAGAAGAAGAAATCATTGTAAGAAGTTTAAAAAATCCGACTGTAACCAAAGCCGATGTGAAGGACGGTACGATTATTTATACAGTTGAAAAAGAATTGGGAATTGAAATTGTCGGAGATACCAAAGTAAAAATCTCCATTGAAGATGGTGAAGATCCATGGGAGGAAATCGGACCGGATATCAATACCGAAATCGACCAATCTGTAAATGAAGACTATTTAAATGAAAAGAAAAGTGACTGATGCCACTTTTCTTTTTTTTCGCTTCTAAATATGTTTTGCCATATACATAACCATATATGATACGATGATTTTCATCGTACTCTTTAAAATAGCGAGCTTCCCATCTTCCATCTTTTCTGTAAAATATATTTTCTCCTTTACGAGCCATATTACTTCCTCCCTTTTCTTGACAATTTAATTTGACCATGAATTCTGATATTCTTTATCATTTTTTGTTGTAAGCATGCAAAATTTATAGATTATTATAGAATTTTGTGATAAAATATTCATGAGAATAGACTCTGGTTGAGTGAAAGATTGTAATCTTACCTCGTTTTTAGGTTTTCACAAAGTATAAAGTTTTTAGAAAAGTTTACAATTTGTAATTTCATTCTCGGATGCATAAGATATATAAGCATTTTAATACATAAATGCATCAATTAAAAGCAAAATATTAAATAGCAGTGACGTTGAAAAGTAAAGGAAGTAGGTTTGGTCATGAAAAAGATGATTTTTATTGTGACTAGCATATTAGTTGTCGTATGTGTCAGTATTTTTTTAGCATATCAATTTCAAAAGGATAAAGAATACACGTTTAATAAAGACGGGTATATTTTAGTGTCGAATGTAGAGGCAACAGCTTCTAAATATTACTTTAGTGCAGGAAGTACTTATCAAGAAAAATATCCTGCTAAAATTGTATTCACAGATATTGATCAAAATAAAGTTGTTTCAGATAATACGAACTTTGTTCATTATACTGACGGTTCTATTGCTGTATTAAAGAAAAGTGCCATACTAGATTTAAGTAATATTAATGGAGAACTTGTTAATTATTATAATTTATTTGTTGATACAGAATTATCCAAAAAAGATACAAATTATCGTACGGAAAGTACAACTGGTACTTATGAATTTACAAACTTCATTGTTAAAGTAAGTGATAGTAAATACTTGTTGGTAGGAGATAACATGACGCTTCGCATTGGTGAAGAGAATACGGTAACGATTAATGGGTATTTAGAACTAAGTATCGTAGAAGGAGATATCATCTTACTAGAAAACCAAGAAGTGTCTTATAAGACAGTTTCATCTGATGCTAGAATTCTATTTAATGAAAATACGTATCTAAATTTACAAGATCACGGCATTTACAATAATGATGAACGTGTCATTACACTAGAAGAATTAACAATTGATTCAGACGATAACATTCAAATTATTCCAGAACCGGAAGAAGAGGTAGAGCCAACTCCTACACCTACTGCAACAACTGCTCCAACGCCAACACCGACACCAACTTCGGGCACGATTACCATTCCAGGTGGAGGAGGTAACGGTGGAAATGGTAATAATGGGACGAATGACAATAACGACGATGATCAAATTGAAGATACAGCCGAAGATCCTGTATTTAGTGTAGAAAAACTAGAAGTAACGGCAAATAAAGTAGAAGCTGAGATTACCGTTACAGATAATGATAGTTTATTATATGGAGCAAAAACAATTCGAATTGTGGAAGTAGATACGGGAAGAACAATTTATCAAGTAGAAGAAACAACTGGTAATTATCAATTTAATATCGTAGTCGAATCATTAAATCCAGAGACAAATTACATGCTTATCATTACAGCTGATTATATTAAAGATGGAATTATGTATACTCGTGATTTTGTAAGTAAAAGTTTCCGTACAGAGAATATTGGTTTAAAATTAAACAAAGAATATTTTACAGACACATCTCTACATTTTACGGTTACTGCGGAAGATTATTCTAATATAAAGAGTGCTCAAGTAATGCTGTTAAATAAAGATAATGAAGTGTTACAAACAATTGATATTGATGGAACAATTGCTAAAACAGCACCGATTCCATTAGATTTTACAAATTTAACTCCAAATACAACTTATAAAATTAAATTTGATAATTTCTTATATGATGGTGCTATCATCGTAAATCAAGTTCCTATGATAGAAGAAGCAATTACATTAAAAACAAGACCTACATTAGGAACACCTAATTTTGTTATTGATAAAAGAGAAGGCTCTGTAACATTACAAGCTGGTCAGATTTCAGATGAATATCATGGAATTGAATCATATCGTTATGAAATCTATGATGCAAGAACTTTAAATGAAAATCTTGAACCGGTAAAAACTATTACAAAAAGTAGTTTAAGCGATGCACAAGTTTATATGGACGAGCAATTTTTATTTAGAGGCGTTCCATACGTATATCGTTTAATTGTTGACTTTAATGATAATGAAAAGATAGTAGAGATGGATACTGGATTTAGTAGTGTGTTTAAAATGGATGGAGTAGCATTTCCAACCATTTCATTTCAAGAAACGAATGTAACGTTTGAAAGAATTGAAGGAATCTTAGAAATTCAAGCGGATAATAATACAGTTTCATTAGATCCATCCACACCAATTACAATTATGTATCAGGACTCTGTAGGAAATAAAACAACCTTTACAACTGCTAATAGTTTAACCATTCCATTCCAGGCAGCTGGATTACGAGCTAATGAAACATATACAATCAGTGTATATGCAACCGTTAATTTACAAGATGGGAACCCTCCTCTAGAATCTTGTTATATTGGAAGTGTATATGTTCAAACAAAAGAACCGAATCCATTTTTACTAGAGTCATCAGTAAGCTCAGATGAAGTACAAAATTCTTTCTACATTACTGCTAAACTTGGTAGTGAAGTAGGAGTTGACACAACACTAGAAGCCAATACGTTGACAGGAATTACGTTTAACTTATATGAAGGAAAAAATACAAATGGAAAATTGGTTCGAACAGTAAAAAGTGTGGATAGAAATACTGCTCCTTACGAGAGCGATTTAAAAGAACAATATTATGATAAAGAATTTATTTTAAATCCAAATTTCTTTGGCTTGAAAAATCAAGATTTAACATCCGAATATTATACAATTACAGTTGAACAGGCATATGACTATACAGATTATAAAAATGAATTTGAGATTAAGCAGAATATAATTACAGTGAAAGCAAATGGATATGTGCCAGATTTGCCAACAGATCCTTCAAAAACAATAAGCATTTCTCCAATATACAATATGTATGCGGAAGAAAATTATCGAGAAGATTTAGATGCTGAAACGATTGTGGGATACACTGCAACTGCCAATTATGACAATTCTAGAAATTATGCTAAATATTTTAATTACTATTTACACGATAAAGATGGAAATGTAATTGATTCTATTACCAATTTACAAACGTTGGCAGATGGAAGTGTTCCAAGTGCAACATTCTATTTAAAAGATGGTACTTCTATGGCGATTACTGATAATGATTTTAGAAGAGGAAACGAATATTATATCAGTTATGAAGCATATTTGGACTTGAATAGTGATGGTGTAGCAGAGACAAAATATCCATTGCCGAATGACGATGGAAGTGAAACAGAATTAACTTCTCCAAGATTTTCACCACCAAAACAAGAAGCAAAATTCAAAATTTATTTAGCAGATACGACAGAAAATACAATGACATGGAAATATCAATTTTCTGACATTGATCATTCTCTTGTGACAAATCAAATATATGCTCAAATCAATGATTTCGATTTTGCAAATTATTCGCTTGCCGAAACAACAGAAGATCAGTGGCAAACACTTACAATTGAAAGAATTACGTCAGGATATTTCAAATTATATGTTAATCAAGCATTAGATAAAAAGACAATTGAAAATAAAACTTTAGTTTATCAAATGTATGAAAAACCAACGAAATTAGGCTCTCTTCAATATCAAATGACGCTTGGAAAAAATAGGTTGACGATTGCAATTTTAAATGCTAGTCAAAATGAATCAGCTATTAATCGTATTGCAGCATTAAAATTAACCTTTAATGTAGATGGAAAAGAACCAATTGTATTAGATAACTTGCCATTAGAAAATAATAGTGTAACAATCGATTTATCAGAAATCAGTGAATTCATGAATGACAAAGTTCAATTGAAAGTAGAAGCATACTATGATACCGGGGTAGCAGGATTTGAAACAACGGGATATCATACATTACAACAAATTACCAATAAAGATGGTGGTGGAAATTATTTAAAAATTAATCCTGAAAATAATTTATCATTACAACAAAACACAAATGGAATTATGTATGAATCAATATTTAGTAAAAATACGTTAGAATTAAAAAGTTTGGTAGATAATAGGCAGAAAACTTTAGATTTAGAAATTAATGAATCAGGAGTTATTTATAATTACGATACAATTCTTTTAAAACAAATTGATATTGCAGAACTAATTCCTTCTGGTGATAATACATTTACCTTTGACTCTATTATTCCAGGTGTAAGTTTATTAAATGAAAATGGAAGATTGGATATTGCTGCTGCTTTAAAATATGCAGAGGTAAAAATTAAGTTATTTGGAACAGATGCTTCACCAATTCAAAATAATACAATTTATTTAGATGTTTTCGAAACAAATGAAAGTGGAACAACAGAAAATAAATTAACTCGAATTGCAATCCCAATTTCTGAATTAGATCAACCAGTTACGATACCAAATCTTGTACCTAATACTAATTATTTATTTAAATTGTTTGCATATATAGAAACTGATGGAGAATATCATGAAGAACAATTATATGATGTGGATGATCAAACTAATCAAAAATCATATTATTTTAAAACATTAAATGAAATTGGAATTGATGATTTAACTTATTCATTTGATGCTATATCGTATAATGAAAAGTATTTGACAGTACAATATACCGTCGATCGAATTGTGGGATATGATGAAATTAGATATGATTTATATGAAATAGATGAACAAACAGGTGAAAAAACAAAAGTTGATTTGAATATTGATCCTGATATTTTATTTAAATATCAAATGCAGAAGAAAATTGAAGTTCCATTAGGATCTATATTAACTCAAGGAAAAACATACATTTTAAAGATTACACCAATCTCAAAAGTAATTGTCGGCGGTGAAAGTAGAGAAATTGTTCTAGACGTAGTGGATGATTTTGAAATTACAATTCCAAGGTTCCAAAGCGCATTTGTAGGAATAACAAAATCAATTATTGATGATGAAACTTTGGAATTTAAAGTATCCATTCAAGATATTTATAAAGTAGTTGTCGATGGTAAATATACAGTTCGCTTTGAAAATAACAATGGTGATGATATTACTCCAGATGAGTATAAAAACATTGAATATTCAATTAATGACTTAAATCGTACCTTTAGAATTACAGGGCTTGAAAAAGGTGCAAAATATAAAATAATAGTTACAACCTATCAAGATATTGAAAATAATATTACAAGTGCTAGTAAAAAAGAAACAGAGTTGATTGCTAATACATTATCGGAAACAGGAATCGATTTAGGTGATATTTATACAAGTGTAAATGCTGATTATCGTTCAAAAATAGATTTATCTTTTTATAATTCATATCAATTAAATTATGTAAATGTTTTACGGTATTCTATTTATAGTTTATCTGGGTATGCAAGCGATAATTATGTACAGTTTACTCCAACTTTAAAAACAGAAGATGGTACTAGTTATTATGTATTTACTCTTCCAGAATCGTTACCTTCCACTGGACTTTATTATCTAGAACTTCAATTCTTACATACAGACGATGATGGCGAAGTATTATTAGGACAAAAGTCAATCGAACATAATTATCAATAGAAAGAGGTGATTTACTATGCGAAAATGGAATAAGAAAAGCAAACATGCTTTTCTTCTATTTGCTTTTTTAGTTTTTATCATCTTAATCCTGATAGTGTCTAATATGATAAGATTAATGAATCGTGAGGAAGAACGATATAACGTTGCACAAGGAAGTTATTTTTACAACAATGAAAATCAGTTGATTCATTTGAATAATTCTTCGGGAGAAATTACAAAACATTGGACAGGAACTTATTATCTTATTGATAATGAAGAAAATAAATATAATTTAGGGAATACTTCTGTAGTTTATGACCCAACGGATTACAAAATCTATGTATTTGGAAATAATTATCAAGTATACCAAGATACAACGATTGAAAAGCATACAAAAATGACAGAAATTGTAAGAAATGTTGGTGCTAGCTTCTATAAATTAGAAGATCGTAAATATTTAGTAGTTGCGCCTACGATTATAGATGAAAATCAAACAGAAAGTTTTGATAGTTTTCTGTTAGTAGAACTAGATAAAAATGGCAATGCAACGTTATTAAATCATGAAGTCCAAAAAAGAACGTTACATGCAATGACGATTGTTACAAATGAATACAAATTTGATATTGCTAACGAAAAATTATATTGGGGAGAATCAGAAATTGATTTAAAAAAAGTTGGTGGCAGTTCTAATGAATATAAAGAAGTAGTGAAAGAGGAAATCAAAGAACCTACAGTAACTCCAACACCAGTACCAACGCCAACACCAAATATTCCTCAAATAGATATTTCAGATTTTCCTGATAATAATTCATCAGGAGGATCCAATAATCAAGTGCAAAATACACAAGATAAATTAATTAAATTTACTAGATTAAAAGAAGTAAACCCATCCATTACTTACATTGATGTTAGTTATCAAGTTTTTGATCCGAAAAATGAATATGTGGCAGTTTATTTAACGATAACTTCTGCTAATTCAGAGGAAGAGGAGAAAAAAATTCAAATTAATAAAGAGGAAAGTAGCTATCGTATTTTAGGATTATCAAAAAATCAAGAATATACCATTACGTTGTCTTATTCTACAATAGATCCATTATCTAGTGCATCAATTGAAACAGTGCAAGATACAGTAAAGGTGAAAACACAAGAACCAAAAATGAATTTAAAAGTAAGTAAGATTAGCAGTAATCAAATTACTTACGTATTTAATCAAGATAGTAATTATCAGTTGGATCATGCTGAAGTTCAATTATATGTTGATGGTGTTTTAAAAGATACACAAATAGTAGATTTAAATCAAGCATTGACAACTGCTGGATTTGTATCATCCTTTGCTCATGATGGATTGGGACAAGAATTTGAAATTAGATTAGCAAATGCAAGTTATAATGGTGAAATAGTAGATTTATCATTATACGCAAAATATATGAATCGTTAGGAGGAATTGAAATGGAAACTATATTATCAGCAACAATTAGTGCAATCGGAACAATGTTAGGATTTGCATTTTTGGGAATCGGAATTGGAATTGGAATATTAGGAAGCAAAGTAGCAGAATCAGTAGGAAGAAATCCAGAAACAAAAAATGATGTGGTTCATTCTGTAATGACGATTCTAATATGTATGACAGTATTTCTATTGCTATTATTTACGTTTGCTTTCTTTCTTCTATTTTTCAATCCATTAGTAGCATAAGATGGAAACCAGTGTTATTTTAATTATCATTTTTATCGTATTGATGATTGGCGTTTTGTTTTACATTTTAAAACGAATGATTAACAAAATGGATCAAGAGTCAAAAAGTTATTTTTTAAATAACTTGCAAGATTACGATAAATTAATTGATGAAAAAGAAAATAAGTTAGAAACAATTAAAGAATCGATTGAAAACTTAAAGGAAGATAAAAATAAGAATGAAAAAGAAGCAAAAGAAGGATCAGAAAAACTAGATCCAAGTGCATTGCAAGCAGTAATTAGCCCGGATTTACAAGATGGTAATATTTTAAAAACCATGCGTGAAATTCAAGATAAATTTCAACTAAAAAAACTGACTACCATTAAAGAATTCGTTAAAAATCATCCCGAGGATAAAGAAAAAACAAAAGAATATTACTTGTGTAAAAATGTGCTGGATTTATTGACATTTGATTTTGCTTATGAGTTGGAAACGATACCAGACGAAAACCGATGGCAAAAAATCATTATGCAAATAGACGATAAGACAAAACGATATTTGGAAAAAAAGAACTGTCTAGATAAGCCGTTTCAAGATGCACGTATATGGTTAGAAGAGCGAGCCAAAGAAACGGATCCTAATATCTATGTTTTGATTGGGGAAAAAGACAAAAGTTATAACGATATTGATAAAAGAATCCAAACGAAATATGATGAATCAATTTATATGGGAGTTATCATATGTTATCAAAATAAATTATATGATTATAGTTTGAGATAGGAGGTAACCATATGGACGATGTAGAATCTTTAGAAGAAAAAATGAAAGCAATAGAAGAAGGCAAAAATGTCTATGAAACAGGTGCTGTAGTTAAAGTTTTAGATTATATGATAGAAGTAAGGGGACTTCCTAATGTATCTTATATGGAACGAGTAGAAGTACAAAATAAAGGTTATGGATATGTCAATAAAATCATGCCGAATTCTGTTATGGTAGCGATGATGAAAATTGATACAGCAATTTATGTGGGAGATATTGTAACATCTACCACTCAAGAATATAAGGCATACTACAGTAAAGATGCAATGGGAAGAATTACCAATCTGTTTGGACAAGATCTTTTAACAGATAAGTACTATGAACATATGGAAGCAATTCCAATCGAACGAGAAACGATTCCACTAATGGATCGGACAAAAGTTGAAAGGCCATTACAAACAGGAATTACTGGAATTGATTTGATTTATCCGATTGGAAAAGGACAAAGACAATTAATTATTGGTGACAAGAAAACAGGTAAGACGCAAATTTGTTTAGATACCATTGTAAATCAAAAGGGCAAAAACATGATATGTATTTACTGTGCAATTGGTAAAACAAAAAAAGAAGTAAAAAATATTTACTATGAATTACTTCAAAAAGGTGCGATGCAGTATTCACTTATCATAGCAGCATTTAATGATGATTTACCACCGGTTATGACACAAACACCATATTTTGCTCTTAGTGTTGCTCAAAGTTATATGGAAAACGGCTATGATGTTTTGGTTTGTTTAGATGACTTAAAACGACATGCTGAATCTTATCGTGAAATTAGTCTAATATCTGGCAAAGCCCCTGGACGAGATGCTTATCCAGCAGATATTTTCTATACCCATTCAAGATTATTGGAAAAAGGATGTCAATATAAAAACGGTGCCAGTATTACGATTTTACCAGTTGTAGAAACAACATCGGGAGATATTACAGATTATATTTCAACTAATATTATTTCCATTACAGATGGACAAATTGTATTGTCATCTAAAAATTTCCAAAAAGGATTGAAACCAGCCATCGATTATGGTTTATCGGTATCTCGTTTAGGTGGCCAAGTACAAGAACAAGATATGAAAGTTCTAGGATCTTTAGTTAGAAGAAAATTATTAAGTTACTTAGAAACAAGAGATGTATATGAATTAGCAAATGTTGATGAGATGAGTGAAGAATTGAAAGAAAAAATGAAAAATGGTCAAAAAATATTGGATGCATTAACCCAATACAAATATGAGCCAAGAAGTGTAGAAGAGACAATTCAAAAATTTTCATTTTTAGAAGGTAACAATGAGCAGCATACGTAATATTGTAAAAGTTATGAACTTTCATTCTTTACTTAGAATTGATAAAGCAAGACGGCAAGCAGAAAAGTATTTTAAAGCTGAAGAAGAATTAACACAAATGATTTATCATATTTACTATAATAAAAACTTAGCGTTGGATAAAAAAATGGTCAAACCAAATCCCAAAGCTCCAATTTTAAGAATTTATATTGGAAACGACTATGGTTTTTGTGGCGACTTTAATCATTTAATTAATCATGCAATTAAGGAAGATGAAAAAGAACCAATTCAAAAGATTATTATTGGTAGTAAAATGATTCATCCCAAAGAAAACGTTTTGCTATATCTTCCAAAAGAAGATTTTGAAAAAAATTTTCCTAAAATAGAGCAAATTGTAGAAGAGGGAATTAAAGACTCATCATTTAGCAAAGTTGATATTGTATATAACCATTATTACAATACCAACCATTTAGAATATGTTGGAAAGACTGTTTTTCCACTTCCTATGTATGATGATATCACAGAAGCCCAAGAAGATTTTACAATTGAAGCAAACGTAACAGAAATGTTAACGCAACTATTTTCATTATATATTTGTTATGAAATTCGGATTGCAGAAATGAATTCTTATGCGTCTGAAAATGTATTAAGACAAAGAATTACAAGAGAATCTCTTCATAAAATTGATGAATTAGAGACTGTAAAGAAAAGAAAACAGCACAAGCTGAAAAAGAAAAAAGATTTTGATAAGATTATTGATAACTTTAAAAGAATAAGGAGTTGAATAGAATGAGTGTTGGCAAAATTATTCAAATATCAGAACTAACTGTACAAGTATTATTATCATCAAATGATGTCAAAATCAGAGATGTTTTGTACTGTATTTTAGACGGTAAAAAACATTCATTTGAAATAGTAGAGTTAAATGATCATTATGCAACTGCAATTCCTTTTTCTAACGTAAGAGGGTTAAAAAAGGGAATTGAACTGGAAAAAGAAAAAGAAGATTTATCAATTTATTATAATGATGAAATATTAGGAAAAGTATTTGATGCTTATGGCAATTTGATTGACAATACAACAATTGAAAATCAAACAAAACGAAGTGTATATCAAAAGAACTTATCGCTAGAAGAAATTAATATTCAAGGGGACATCTTGCGAACAGGAATTAAGGTAATTGACTTCTTCACACCAATCCAAAAAGGAAGCAAGATGGGCCTTTTAGGTGGCGCTGGTGTTGGGAAAACCGTATTGATTAAAGAATTGATTCATAATGTTTATCAAAGCTTGTCATCAAACGCAGTATTCGTTGGAGTAGGAGAACGTTCCAGAGAAGGAAAAGAATTATATGATGAAATGAAAGAATCTAATCTTCTTTCTAAAATATCGATGGTATTTGGCCAAATGGGTGAAAATTCTATCGCCAGAAGCAAAGCAATCTACTCAGGACTTACTTTAGCAGAGTATTTAAGAGATGAGAAAAAACAAGATGTTCTTTTGTTCATCGATAATATTTATCGTTATATTCAAGCAAGATCAGAAATATCAACAGAATTAAAACGGATTCCAGTAGAAAATGGATATCCAACGACAATGATATCTGATATTAGTACCATTGAAGAGAGAATTAATTCGGTAGAGAATGGTTCCATTACTTCTTTTCAAGCCATTTATATTCCAGCGGATGATATTACAGATGAAGCAGTTCAAACTGTACTTTCTCACTTAGATGGTCAAATTGTATTAGATCGTGATGTCGCAGAAAAAGGTTTATATCCAGCCGTAAATGTATTCCGTTCCACTAGTAAATTAATCGATAAAGAAAAAATTGGTGAAAAACATTATCAATTGGTTCAACAAGTACTTGCTTATTTAACACGATATGAAGAATTAGAAGAAATAATTGCTGTACTAGGAATTGAAGAACTATCAGAAAGTGATCGTAATATTTTCTATCGTTCTAGAAAGTTAAGAAACTATTTTACCCAACCAATGTTCGTAGCAGAAAATTATACAAACATCAAAGGACAATTTGTAAAATTAGAAGATGTATTAATAGATGTAGAAAATATATTAAATGGAACTTATGATAATATCGATGAGGATAAGTTCTTGTATATAGGTACTATGCATGAATAACGAATGGATGGAAGTCAAAATATTCTCCTTAAAAAACGGTTATGAATATTTTGACAAAGTAAAAGCAATTCGTATTAAAAGTAAAGAATATAATCTTCTAATTATGAAAGATTACATGCCACTCATCGGGAAAATAGAAGGACAGTTAGATATTGAACGAGAAGAAAATAGTATTCACGTTGATTACATCGAAGGCTTTTATATGTTAACAAATGATTCTTTCGAATTAATTGTAAGGAGCGAAAGTAATGAGACAAAGTAATTTATTGCAAGAACTCTTTTTACCCTTTACTCTTTTTCTAATATCGATTATTGCAATTGTAATTCTTTTCTACTTTTTCTTTCTACAAAAATTCAATTCTAAAAAATCATTTCAAGTTAAAATATATGGATTATTTGGAAAACTAAATAATAAAAGTATTTTAGCAATTTCGATTTGGAGTATAAAAAATATCTTTTTGTTATATTTATTAATCTTTTCTAAGTATGATGCCAAAGAAATTTTATGGATTTTAATAATATTAGATACAATGATGTTTTTAACAATACATAAACCATCATGGTTTGTTTTTGATCTATCTAACTCGGCTATCTTTTATTTAGCAAATTCTCTGTGTTATGCGTTATCCCAATTTTTAGTTGAAGTAAGAGATGAATGGTATGTAAAAACGATTTTAATTTTACTAATTGTTTTTTTAATCATTTATTGCATCTATGTATATTTACGAAGAATTTTACAAATTATTGTTTTACAGAAGAATAAAAAAGGAGGAAGACGAAATGAAAAAGAAAAAGTTAAGAAAATGGCCATTTATCATCATTAGTTTCGCAATTGTATTAATAGTACTTGGATTTGTGCTTCTTTTTCGCCAAAAGTTAACACAAGTTACGTTGACTGAAGAATCCTTTTACCAATATTTTTCTGGTAAAAAATATGATTATGAAGGGACTCTACATTTAAAAAAAGATGGAAGTATCACAAATTTGAGTTTTGATGGGAAAGACTATAATATTACGTTAGATTCTACTCCTATTTATTATGCGAAAAAGAAAAAAGTATTATTTGCAGAAAACATGATGATTGTTTATCCAAAAGAAAATATTGCCCAATATAAAGTAAACTACTTTACTAGTATCGAGCAAAATCAAAATAAGATAACGTTAAAAGATGGTACCACAACAAAAGATTTAAGAGAGTCATTTCTATATGATGGGAAAGATTTATATTTCTTTGTGGAACCTATCACATTAAAGATTGGTGATGAAACTTATGAACTAAGTCCTTTCTCATATGTTATCTGTGAATATGGTAGTAAAGTATCCATTTATCAATATGATCAAGATACGATGATAGAAAAAGAAATTACAACAAAACCAGTAGAAGCTTCAATAGACGGTTATACTATTAATTTAAGTATGGATTCTGTGTCATTAGATGGGATGAATAATAGTAGATTATTATTTAAAAAAATTGAACTGTTAAATAATTTGGAAGGAGATTAGTATGAAAAAAATTAAAAGGATAATGAAACGAAGTATACAATTAATTCAAAATATGAATCATAAAATGCCAAAACTAAAATGGCTTCTCTTGGCAATTTTAGTTATTATCATAGTTCTTCCTATTGGCATGAAGTTACTATCTAAAAAGACAGTTACAAAAGAGTATTTAGAAGGATTCTATCAATATGATGAAGAAAGACCCATTCCAATGAAAACAGATGATTCTTACTATTATTTAAATCCAAAAACAGGAAAAAAGTTAAGTGATGAAACATATCAGTCAGCAAGTGAGTATGAAGGTGAGTTTGCAGTCGTAAGACAAGATGATAAACAATTTATTATCAATCGTAAAGGAAAAATGGTAAAAGAATTACAAAATGATGACACCGTAAATTTTTATCCAGTTTATCATTTGATTGAAATTAGTGGCACTTTATATAATGACGATTGGAAACAATTAACAAAAGATTCCCAAACGGTTACATATCAAAAAAACGGATATAGTACTTACATAGATGAAACAGCCATGGAACTGGGAATTATCAATTCAGAAGGAACAGTAATTTATCAAACAGATTATGATAATTCTGATGCAACGATTACATTAGATATTCCAGACGTTCATCAAAGTTTAGAAAATGACTATGCAATTATAAAACTATCAGAAACGAAGCAAGCTGGCATTATCAATCTAAAAACAAAAGAATGGATAATACCACTAGATAATAAAGAAATTACAAGTAATGGTAATAATTTATTTACCATTTCAAATCGCGACTCATTAGAAGAAGAAAGAGAAATTTACATTGAAGATAATGGAATTGCATACGAAAAAGAAGGGAATTCATCTTTGAGTTTTTATACCATCTCCCCTAAAGTATTACAATTTTATGATAAAGATAGTTTCAATTACCATTATTATAGTTTAAAAGACAAAAAAGAAGTAGAAATCGATGCTAAGACATATGCCAATACCAATAGTATCGAATTAGTAAGCAATTATCAAAAATATAGTTGTAATGGAATGGTAGGAATTACAAAAAACGGTGAAGAATACATTCCTTGTGAATACCGAAAAATAACTTTCTTAGATTCTAGTTTATATAGTTATTTAAAAGAAAAAACGGGAAGAGAATATGCTATTTTAGAAACAGAAGATAAAACATTAATTTATAACTTAAAGAATAAAAAAGTAATTAAAGAAATACCAATGCGAAATTTAAATATCAATCAAACGGCTATTTATCTATCATACGAAACGGACTCCGGCAAAAAGGTATTTAACTTTCTAACCGGAAAAGAGGAAACTTTTAAACTGGAAGATACATTGTTATTTTATACTAACTATATGTTAAGAAGAACAGAAGGGGAAATTATTTATTACAATAACAATTTTAAAGAAATTGCAAAAATATAAAAGAAAGAAGTAGTTGCCTATGAAAATCGTTAGAAATCAAATAATGAAAATAAAAACTTGGTTAGTAAAAGAGGGATACAAATTAATTCCAGTTTGTGTTCTTTTTCTAGTTGCAGCATTCTATATGATGTTTTTAACAGCGAAAGAAGTATCTATATTAGAACAAGATGGTAAAGCCATCGTAGGAGATGTCATTTTAGATACCTTCTTATCTGGAAATGAAACAGATAGTGTAGAACTTGAATCTTTCTCAGCTTATGATAGTTTATATGAGAATCATGGCAAACTTTATTTATCTAACAATCAAGAAATCAGTGCGACCTATCCACTTTATGTAAATGAAAACTTGAGCATAGTAAACATCAGTGCAAGTAGTAAATTAGTAACAACAACGTATCAAGAAGAAGATGGATATCCTTATTTCACTTTATCCAATGGAGTTTTATATAATTATGGCGATGGAGAACAGGCAAGTTATGAAACTTATTTATTTTTGAAATTATCTAATGGTTTATTTGTAAGTAGTATTCCAATTACAATTGAAACCGCTAATGAAACAATAGACATTCCTATTAATAGTATTTTATATATTGAGGAAGCTGCAATTCAGTATTATAGTCCAGCTGATGATACGTTTACTTATCACCGAATTGAAGCACTAGATGATACTTCTAAAATAAAGTATCAAGAAGAAGAAATTACGTTTCAGGAATTACTTGATAATTTAAAAATTACAACCGTTGACGAAGAAAATAAACCAACGCCATTGCCAAGTGCTACGCCTACACCAACACCTACTGAGACACCAGATGAAGAAGTATCAAAAGCTGAAAAACCAGTCGTACAATTATCTGATGTAAAAGAAGGAGTATATGGTTTAAATGCAACGCTTTCTGTAACTGGGGATGTTAGTAAAATTACGAAAGCCATTACTTTTACAGTAACGCGTAATGGAAATGTAGTATTAAGAAAACAATATATTAGTTTTGGTCAAATTAGAATTAATGGGTTAGAACCTGGTGAGCAGTATGAAATTAAGGGTACGTATTCTTATCAAATGGATAATGAAGACGAAGTAACAGAAACGTTCTATCAAGACACTATTACAATGAATGATATTTCATCGTTAGGACCAATTGTTGTATCCTTTGAAACGGGAAGCATTTATTCCAATAAAATAGCATTAAATAATTTAAAAATCACAGAAGAAAGTGATCAGGAAGCACTTTATGGATTAAGCAAAGCAGTTGTAGAAATTGATGGTGAACAATATAATGTTGGTACGAAATTATTTACATCCTTATCCAATGGTGATGCAATAACGTATGAAAGTCCAGAGTTATTAGACAGTAACAAAATCGTTAATTTTGTAATTATCATGCGTGACAATTATGGAAATAATTTGCCAATGAGTAATAACACTGGAAGTACAAGAACGGCTAAAGAAGCACCAACGGTAACCATTACAACATTAAAAAATGAAGTAAACGATTTACAACTTCAAATCAATCTAAAAAATAGTGATAATGTTGTTATTGAAAATTATAGATATGTAATTTATACCTCTACTGGTGAAATATTTATGCAAGATCAAGTTCCAACAGATGGTATTTTAAAATTAACAAATTTAAACAGTGAAGATTGGTACCAAATTTTTGTGTATGGTAGTTATGATATTGAAGATGGAAATGGAAAAGTAGAAGATCATACATTTGCTAATATGAAATTAACAGCAGTACCACTTACGACTCTTGGTCTTGCACATATTAATGTGACAAGTAAAGCAACGCAAAATAGTGCGACCTTATCATTAACACTCGATAGTGCTACAGATAAAAGACTCCTTCCTTTTATTAAAGATATAACAGTAAAATTAACTCATGATAAAGAAGAGTATGAACACGTATTAACAGCAGAAGAATTACAAGCATTTATTAGTAATCAAACAATTAATATCTCATATGAAAATTTAAAATCCCAGACAGAATACAAAATCGATATTCAAACAACTATCGGAAGTTTAGACCAAGAAGAAGTATTTGATGCAATTTTCTCATTAAAATCAGTCAAAACTTTGAGAAGAGATGCCAAAATCTATTTTAGAAATCGCTTCACGATGCAAACTTTAATTGATTTCGATGTTAAAATTGATGATCCAGATAACGCTATTGAATCAGGACGTATCTTATTAGAAGTAAGAAACCAAGATGATAAATTAATTAATGTAATTTATTTAGATCCAAATCAAGACTTTAAACAAATAACATTAGATGATTTAACACCACAACAAACTTATCGTTTAACTTATATTGTCGAGTCATATAACACCGGATACGATAACAGTACTTATCAAGAAAATTATATTTTATACGAAGAAGAAATAAAAACAGACGGTGGCATTACAGGAGAAATTCAATTACATTCGCTACTTGAGAAACCTGCGGGGAAGAATTTATTAGATTTTAATTCAGAATTTGATGATGGTAATTTAAAAAATAAAATGTCTTATAGTTTATCGGATAATTCCTTAATTATCTCTCCAACTTCTAATTCAAATGCTTATCTAACTATTCAATTAATAGATGTAAAACCTAATACCACTTATGTTTTTTCATATAGAATGGAAGCTGAGAATGGTCCAATTGGTGGTTATCATCCTGAAATTTTTGATTTGGACCAAGCAGCAAAGTATACTCTTGGCGATGCAGCATGGGGTGATACACTGTTAAAATTTCAAAAAATTAATATTTCCGATTCCAATTATTATATATATAAATTTACTACTAAAAACGATACCACAAAAATTAAAATTAATGTCTATGTTGGAGATAATACAGGTAATAATAATGTGGTAGGAAGTACTTATAGATATTCGGATTTTATGGTTGCGGAGGGAGATGCATATGTATCATATGAACCTTATGAAAAATATGATGGTTATGAAGCTACATTGCGAACAACTATAAATGATAGTAGAGCAGAAATTACGAATCAAGACTATTATATTGACTTGTACAAAGGCGATGAACTTTTAGATACCTTTCATGGATATCTAGATGAAAATCACCAAGTAAATCAGGTAGAATCAACTCTTCATACTGAAGAACGGTCTACTTATAAAGCAGTATTAAAAATAAAAGTACGTGATCGTTTCTATGAATTAAATTCTATAGAGTTTGATGCAAACCAAGAAATTAGAAGTATCTATACAATTTATGATTTTTTTGCAATGAAAAGTGACAATAATTATCTAGTTCAAAATGATTTGGACTTTACTAAAATAAATAAATATTATGGTGATTTCAAAGGAAAAATTGATTTTCAAGGACATAAAATTTCCACAGACAACGATGATGGGACTTGTCGAATTATGAACAATTTATATGGAACTATACAAAATGTTGTTGTAGATGCATACATGAATAAAAAATCATCAACATCTGTTGATTCTTGTCTAACTCCGTATAATGCAGGTACAATTAATAATATTCAAATTAATTTAAAACAATCTGAACCGGTGGAAAACAATGATTTTGGACTCATTGCAAGTAAGAATAGAGGAATAATTGAAAATTTTGTTGTTTATTTAGAATCACCACTATATGCATTAAATAATGTTGGAGGAATTGCAAGTCAGAATGGAAATACAATTAGAAATGGATATATATATGGCAATGCTATTGACGGAAGCTTATTTCAATTAGTGAATGAAAGTAGAAATATTGGTGGCATTGCTGCACGCAATTTAAATAGTGCTGCAATTGAAAATGTTTATGTATTATCAAAGGTAGATGGCAATTCATCCCAAGAATCAATTTCTAATAATCGACTTTCTAATATTAGTTCAGTTGAAAATGCAGGAGCGATTGTAAAAAACTCATATTCAGTTGGTGCAGGAGAGAATCGTGATGTTAGTCATGATGTCAATATTTATTATGATTATAAACAAGAAAATGTATATTATGTTGCTAATGATATCTATGCAAATAGTCAATTTACAACAAAAATTTCTGAGTTAACATTGCGAAGTAAATCATTTCAAAATGCAACAATTAATACTTCAGATATGTTTGAAGTGGACTCTTTAGTTGATTTAGGTTACTATCCACAGGTAAAAATGGATGATTGTATGCCAAAACAGGAATACGTAGCGTTACCAGAAGTTGAAAATGATGATTTAGCAGATATTATATCTACAACTGTTATCGAGAATTCGGATGATGAAGCAATTGTAGATGTAAATGTTTATAATCCGAATCAAGAAACAATAGCTAACATTGATATTAAAAATGTCGAAACAGAAATTATTAGTCAAAAAAATAATAATCAAGAGAGCATTGTTAGAATTCGAATTTTTAATCCAACAACTTATAATTCAGCTTATGAATTACGAAAAATATCATTAACCAATCGATTTAATGTATCATATGATAAAAATTACAATGTTGGGGAAAAAACTATAAAACTTTCTTTTTATAGAAATATTAATAATATAAATGATTGGTTACTGATAAATACTTATCCAACAGAAAACTTCAAGATAAAAACTGATTTAGATTTTAATTCTGTGCCTAAATCGAAAATTCAAATAACAAAAATTTTTAAGGGAACTTTAGATGGTGAAAATCACACAATTTCTAATATCAGAATAGAAAATGCAAATTATATTTTTACTCAAATAAATGGAGCTGTTGTTAAAAATATAAATTTTACTAATATCCAAATTAATGCATACTATGGTGGATCGGTTGGAATTATTGATTGGAACAATGAAAATTCAAGTCTTTTAAGCGATATTAATATAAATAATATGATAATTACTACGATTAGTTCATCACCCAATCATATTGGTGGACTAATTGGATACGGTGCATATGTAAATATTACAAATTGTACAGTTAATAATTTAAAAATTGTAGCAAATTCTAATTTACAAAGTATAATAATTGGAGGAATAGCTGGATATTTAAATAGGGCAAGCATCTTTAATTCCTTTGTAAATAATATAAATATTGAAGCTACTAATATTACAAATTCTACATCATCTAATTCGTCTATTGGTGGTATTGCAGGACGAGTTGATTCTGGCAATATACGATATACATATAGTAGTGGTAATATTGATGCAAATATAGGAACAATTGGTGGAATTACTGGTTCGCTTAATGGAGCAGGGACTAGTAGTATTTATAGTTATAGTCTCATTAATATATCTGGATCAGGAACTCAAGTCGGAGGAATAGTTGGTTCACATTATGGTTCTGAAGAATATGTAAATAACAATGTAAGCCTTGGTAGTATATATACTTCAGTTGAAACAAATTCAATTGGAAGAATAGTAGGTTATAGTGCCGATTCAATCAGTATTTCATCAAATTATGCATGGAATCAGCAATTAATTAACGGAATGCCTTCAACAAAAACAGATGGAGAAGTATTAAAGACACAAGAAGAATTATTAACTTATGACTTTTGGAAGTGGGATGCAGGATTTGTAGATACCGGGTATTTTGATTTTTCAGAATTAGAGAAGGGATATTTACCAAAACTTCTTTCTACAACTGGTGAATTGTTACCAAATCAACCCAATTTAACATTAGATAATCCAGATATCTTAGTTACTTCTATTACACTAGATAAAAGAATAACAGATGCAACAATATTAATTGAGATGAGTCATGATGTAGATAAGGAAGTAAAGTCTGTCCATATTGATGGATTAAACATTTTAAATGTCAATAAACTAATATCTTCTGGCAATACTACCACTATTGAATTAGATGTATCACCAAATTTAGCACTTGATAATTATACGTTAGACAAGATTACATACCTAGTAAATGGCGAGGAAAAGACAATTGAAGTAAACGTGCGAGTTTCTTTACAATTTTATAAAGATATCAATAGTATAGAAGATTGGCAAAAAATAAGCTCAGAAGTAGCAGAAAATTATCGTTTAAATGCAGATCTTGATTTTTCAAATGTTCAAGAAATAAATCATGATGTAATGATTAATCGTATGGAGGGAATAGGTGATGGCCATACAATAAAAAATATAACAATAACTGATCAGACGAATTGGCATTTAATAAAATCAGTGTATGCAACATTAAGTAATATAACGTTTGAAAATATTACTTTGACTGATTCTTCGAATTCTATTGCACAAAGTAATAGGAAGTATGCAATTATTGAACTCACTAATTTTGCTAATATTTCTAACGTTAAATTTAAGAATATTACGATTCAAACATATTCATCTTATATAGGAACTGTAGCACAAGCAAATTCAACTCAGTTTACGAATATTACCCTTGATCATATTACTATTTCAGGAGATAGTTATTTGGCATCACTAGTAAGTAGTGGTTCTGGTGGCAATCCAATAAAGAATAGTACTGGTTCAAATATAACAATAGTTGGGACAGGAAATTGCATAGGTGGTTTAGTAGGGTACAACCCATCATGGTTATATTATATTAGTATTTCGGATAGTAATATTACTGGAACTCAGTATGTTGGCGCTATTGCAGGTAATGGTGCAGGTAACTATATGGAAGTTATAGATTCAACAGTTACAGGAGTTAATTATGTTGGAGGAAGCAGCGGTTATATAGGTAGTGGTGGACAGCTTCAAGTAGAGGTAAAAAACAGTCATATTTATGGAAGCGGTAAATATATCGGCGGTTTAATGGGAGGAAATGGTAATTACACTAAATCGTACGTTATTGATAGCACAGTAGAAGGAACTAGCGTTAATTCAAAAAATGTTGGAGGATTAGTAGGAACTAGTCGATATGCTTTCGATTCATCTGGAATTATTAATACGTCTGTTACATCTTTAGGTGATAATGTTGGGGGACTTATTGGATTATATTCTAATGAAGGAGCATCGACAACCGCTACAGGCGATAATATGTTTGTTATTGATAGCGAAGTAATTGGTGCTAATAATGTTGGTGGAGTTGCTGGTTATATTGATGAAGGTACTGCAACTAATACATATATTGCTCGTACGACAATTCAAGCGACTGGCTCAAATGCCGGCGGATTCTATGGATATTCTAAGAACGATGCAGTATTATCGTCTGCTAACTATACTAGAATTCAACATTCAATGATTCAAAATAGTACAGTAATTGGTAATGATAACGTTGGCGGTTTGATTGGATATGTTACATCAGAATTGAATTCACCGGATTTTGATGATATTTATTTAGATGTAAATGTTCAAACTACTAATGTTTATGGTAATGCTAATATTGGTATAGGAAATCATAATCCTTATATATCTGCAATTAATAATTTACATGTATACGAAAATTCTATGGTTAATGATAAAACAGTAAAAGAATTATCAAATTCGAATTTGAGTAGTGACCAATTATGGACTGCTGCTGATTTCCATAATCCAGCATCTTACACATTATCGAAACAGTGGAGATTAAGTGATATATCGAATGGATATTATCCAAAATTGTATGGATATAATACGACTACTTTATTAGATTATCAAGAAGATGTTCCATTACCAATGGATACGAATGGACTATCAATGTTCCGTTTGATGAGTATGTATCTATTTGAAGAATTCCCAACTTATGAAGTTTACACATCTGGAATTGATACAATTAATATTGAATTTTTAGACACTACTTCTAATGCATATTTTAGAATTGAAACAGCTGACTCAGTTGGAGACTGGATGCCAATTACAAAACGTGTTTATACATTAAGTTACGATTTTAAGACAGACTTTAAAGTCACTTTGACAGATGGAAGACAAACGTTTAGCAAAGAATTTAAGAGTGCGGATTTAACATTCCCAGCTAGTGTTTATGGAGATAATTATTATTACATAGAAAATAATGTATTAAAAGGAAATCAGAATACAAATATAACAGATGTAATTCATGTTTATAAAAATTATGCATTAAAGAAAAACAGCGAGGTTTATAACTTGAGTTTGAATCAATATGATCATAATGTAGAAAATAATATGATGATATTAGATCAAGCAAAACCATTATATGAATCTTTACAAGATAATGGTTATATTAGAACATATGCAAACTTTACAACTGTAACCAATAACAATACGGAAAAGTTACTAGATTATCAAGTAATTTCTTCAAACAATACTACGAGCATTGTAAACGAAGGACTTTCTAATAGAAAAAATATGAACGTAATGGATTCATATGGAAATAATGAATATCACACCATTTTAGGAACGGATGGTATGTTACATGACTTAAAAGAAAATATTAAAGTTCCAAATGATTTTAAAAACAGTAAAATTAAGTTTATGACAGATAATATCGGTCATAACAATGGTTTTGTAATCATTCAATATGAGGATGGCAAGTTATATGGATTTAATTATCGAACTGGTCAAAAATTATTTGTAACAAATACAAACACGAATCAATCTGTAACAGATTATTTAATGGATTACTTTACTTCTTCCAAGAGTGTTACAAATGATACGTATCAGGAGTATCAAGAAAGTATCAAACTGAAAGATCAAATTTATGAATCCGAAAAACAAGATAGTGAAGAAAATACATTATCGAAAGATAACTATGTAACAAGTTACAATCCGATTACAAACGATTACGAAATCTATAAACAAAACACCGTATTGGATGTCGATGTAGAAGAGGATATTTCTGAAACACAAAAGATATATCAAGATATGAACTTGTATCATACTTACATTTCTTCTTCCAAAGCATCAAATAAATGGTTTAGAGCAAATGAACGTACGTTAATTATCGCCATCTGCATTGCGATGATCTTAGTTGCAATTGCAATTGGATATAGAAATATTTATAAGAAAAACAAGAAAGCAGGGGAGTAAAATATGGCAAATTCATCAAGTGTGATTCATGTCAACGTAAATAGTAAAGTTAAAAATGATGCATCAGAAATATTAAATGGATTGGGACTCAATATGAGTACAGCAATTAATATCTTTTTAGCACAGGTAGTAAAGAGAAAAGGAATTCCTTTTGAAGTAAAGGAACCAACTACAAAAGAAGATTTAGCTTTGGTATTAGAAGAAATGAATCAAATTATCAACGATGAGAAAAATCAAGATTAGAAAAAGGCCGAAATATGATACTAGTACCTGTCAAGTACTCACTAAATAAAAAGATTAATTAATTAATTAATTAATTTGAATATTTGAGTCGATACTGTACTGGCGACAAGTATCCTAATTTCTTTTGAATACGTTCATTGTTATACCAATGAATGTATTTTTTTATTTCATCCGTGGCTTCTTTTCTTGTAAGTTTGTTAAATTGACAAAGCCACTCATGTTTTAACTGCATAAACCAATTTTCAATTGGGCAGTTCTCCCAACAATGCCCTTTATGTGACATGCTTCTTGTAAATCCTAAAGTTTTAGAAAGTTCTACGTATTCATATGCAAAATAAACTGCTCCTTGATCCGTATTTACAATAGAATTTTTAGTCGGCTTTAAATCCTTATAACTTTCTTTTATTAAATCTATATTATTGTAATTTGATGTTGAAAATGATACAATTTCAGTGTTGAAGTAATCTTTAATAGCTGATAAGTAAAGAGTTCCATCTTTACATTTTATATAGCTTACATCAGATGAATATTTTTGATTGGGTACATCTGAATTAAAGTTACATTCAATTAAGTATTGAGCCTTATTCATAAGGTTCTTTTCTTTTGCTTTAGAAACTGATAATCCTTTTTTAGTACGTTTAACTGTTTCTAAACCTAAAATATGTTTATATCTGCGAATTAATTTATGATTTAATACAATTTTTAACTTATTTTCAATATGCTTCTTTAATCTTATAGTTCCATAAATTCCTTTTACACTTTTATGCTCTTCTGATATTACATCAGCAATTTCTTGTTTATAGTTATTAGCAACTGGTTTTCCTATTTTACACCACTTATAGTAACTACGTCTATTCACATTTAAAACTCGACATATTCTAACTACAGGATATTCAAGTTTTAATCTATCAATAATTTGATATTTTTCTATTTGCGTCGCTGAGAACGGATTTCCATCAGAAGAGCATAAGATTTTTTTAATATATCAATATCCTCCAATTCCTGATTATACTTTCTCTTACCACGATTATCTTTTGCTAAAATACCTTTATCATATTCTTGATTCCATCTACTTACAGTACCCATACCAGATATTCCATATTTGTTGTTTAAGTAGGAAATTGTGGCACCATTTTTGAATTCTTTTACTATTTTTATTTTTTGTTCTAAAGTCCATTTTTTATGTTTTCCCATGAAAAAACACCTCCAAAGTTCTTTCTAAATAAATTTTACCATATTTTGGTTCTTTTTATTTAGTGTGAACTTTAAAGGTATTATAATCT
>DVKJ01000034.1 GCA_018716065.1 Candidatus Pelethosoma merdigallinarum | reverse complement strand
AGGAACCAATGAAAGACATAATGGAATACTTAGATATTTTATTCCTAAAGGTACAAACATAGATGATTATTCTTTACAATACATAAACAAAGCAGTATCGTGGATGAATAATTATCCAAGAAAAATTTTAGATTACAAAACACCTACTGAAGCGCTGAGAGATGAAATTAAAGACGAAAAATTATTGCGAAAGATTTTAAACATACAAAACACTGTTAATGCCTAATACAAAATACTTACAAATTCACAAAAGTTGCACTTGACATTTTAATTAAAAAAAGTAACATTCTCCATATTCCAACACTATTTCGACAAAGGTGTCAAGTGTTTGACTTTTGGTTCTTCTTTGTTAAAATAGGATAAAACTTCTTGTTTTGTAAGATATCTTTTCAATTCTTTTCCTTGAGGTGAAACTACACTCATTTCTACAAAATCATATTCTTGTAAAGAAAACGAATAAAACTTCTCTTGTTGTTCTTTTGTAAGTCTCGTCATTTCAGGCATATGAATAATCATATAACGATAAATCGTATGACTCATTTTCATAATTCCCACTCGACAAACAATCTCTCCTTTCGAAGCTAGATATCGCATTTGATCTAAGCCTAATTCACTTTTTTTAAACTTTTTAATTGGAAAGAATTGGTGATAGTAAGAAGAAAGAAGAAGATCTAAAAGTTCTCCATGACTGATCATGCGATCACTATAGATTTTAAAAAGAGAATGATCTTTGGTGATTTCCATGGATGGTAAGGAACTGATTGAATTTAAATAGGAACTAAAAATGACAAATCGTAAACATTGTTCTTTCATTTTTTCACCTCACTGGAGAGATATTGTAACACAAATTCAAAAAGAAAAAAAGTTAGAATCCTAACTTTTATCTAACTACTAATGGTAGAAATCTCATTTTATCTATTCTTGTATTTACTAATAGACAATTATTAAACTAAATGAACCACATAATTTTATAAGGTAAGGGGTCTTTTTGCCCTTTTATCAAAAACTTGTTTTTTATTTATGTTTTTTAAAGCAATAGCATAAATGATTTTGTTTTACTTCTTTATTTAATATAAATCATACAAACTTTACTTTGTTGGCTTATATTGTAGATACACTTTTTTATTTGTTCTAACTTTTTTTCCAGCGATACAACTATTATAACGTTGTGTTTGTAAAGCTGCTTTTTTTAGGTTGCTAAAAAGAATATGTAATTGATTCTGACTTTTTGCTTGCTTTACAAGTTGCTCAATAGGAACACGCTTTACTTCATATAATAATAATGCATTTTGCATATAATATTCCAATATTTCTAGATCTTGTTCTAATGTAGGCGCTTTCGGTAGAATCATTATACCTTCAATGTATGCCCAATACAAATAATCGATATTACCTTCAAAAAAGGCATCTGTTAAATGTGAATATAAGTCATCCATATAATCCATATACATATTATCCCCCTTTGAAGAATCAAATGAGATATTATGAAGTCGACAATTAACTTTACTAGCAAATTCTGCATTAGGTAAATCTACATCGACATTATACGTAACAAGATCTGTACCTTGAATCATGGTTATCATTCTAATTCCCCCCTTGGGCAACTTATTCTAACACATCATAAGTGTAATGTCAAACAGAAAAAGAACGAATTAACGTTCTACTTCTACCATTTCATATGCTTCAATCGTATCGCCTACTTTAATATCATTAAAGTTTTCAATGGTAATTCCACATTCTAATCCTTTTTTTACTTCTTTTACACTATCTTTTTCACGTTGCAAAGAACCGATGTTACCATCATAAATAACGATACCATCACGAATTAAACGAGCCTTGGCATCTCTGGTAATTACACCATCTGTTACATAAGAACCAGCGATTAGACCAACTTTAGAGAATTTAAAGATTTGTTTAATATCAGCAGTTCCAAGTACTTTTTCTTCGTAAACTGGCTCTAATAAACCTTTCATAGCCGCTTCCATTTCTTCTACTACTTTATAGATAATATTGTAAAGTCGAATATCTACACCTTGTTCTTTGGCATAGTCTTTAATCGCATTACTTGGACGAACATTAAAGCCAATGATGATCGCATCACTTGCTTTAGCAAGGATAATATCACTTTCTGTAATTCCACCGACACTAGAACGAAGAACTTTTACACGAACATCTTCAACGGCTAGTTTCTCTAGTGAATTTTTAACCGCTTCCGCACTTCCGTTTACATCTGCTTTAATTAAAACATTAATCTCTTTGATTCCAGATTGAATTTTAGAGAATAAGTCATCTAGCGTAACCGCACCTTTAGAAGCATTTTCACGAGCTTTGGCTTGGATTTTACGTTGTTCTGCAATACTACGCGCTTGTTTTTCACTTTCGAAAGCCATGAATTTATCACCTGCAGTTGGTGTTTCATTTAATCCTGTAATGGCAACAGGGTAAGAAGGATCCGCTTCTGTAATATCTTCTCCACGGTCATTTTTCATTGTACGAATTTTACCAAAGGTTGTTCCAACTACGACAGGATCTCCTAAACGTAGAGTACCGTTTTGAATCAGTAACGTTACGACTGGTCCTAGATGTTTATCTAGACTTGCTTCTACAACGGTTCCTAACGCATAACGGTTTGGATTGGCTTTATATTCTTGCATTTCTGCGATAAGAAGAATGTTATCTAATAATTCTTCAACACCTTCGCCTGTAGTCGCAACAATCTTATTGTAAAGTGTATCTCCACCCCATTCTTCTGGTGTTAATCCATACTCTACTAACTCAGTCATAATACGTTCTGGATTTGCTCCTGGTTTATCCATTTTATTAATCGCTACAATAATTGGTACATTAGCCGCTTTCGCATGATCAATGGCTTCTTTTGTTTGTGGCATTACTCCATCATCCGCAGCGACAATAATAATAATGATATCTGTAATTTGTGCCCCTCTAGCACGCATTTCCGTAAAAGCTGCGTGTCCTGGGGTATCAATGAAAGTAATCTTTTTCCCATGTTGAACCACTTGATAAGCACTAATGGCTTGCGTGATTCCTCCGGCTTCTCCAGCGGCAACATTAGAAGTACGAATGGTGTCTAGCAAAGTTGTTTTTCCATGATCGACATGTCCCATAATAGTTACGACTGGTGGACGTTCCACTAAATCTTTTGGATCATCCACAATTTCATACTCTTCAAAGTTGGTAATGTCCGCATGTTCTTCTCTTTTTAATTCTTTATCATAATCAAGCGCTAGAATTTCAGCATTTTCAAAACTAATTGGATTATTAATCGTAACCATAATTCCTTGTAAGAATAATTTTTTAATTAACTCTGAAGCCGTAATTCCCATCGCTTTCGCAAATTCTCCAATGGTCATTCCTTCTTTATAAAGAACCACTTTATCATTGGTCATTGGCGTATTAGAAATTAACTTTTCTTTATGTTTATACATTTGTTTTTTCTTATTCGCAAATTCTTTCTTTTTATTTGCTTGAAGATCTTTTTTCTTGTTTAATTTTTGTTTTTTTACGGTATTATCTACGTTGATTTTTTCTTCTAAGATCATCTCTTCAACACGATCTTCTAATTCTTCTTCGAGTTGTTTTTCGTCAACTTCATTTGCGATCTCACTATCTAATTCTGTAATCGCTTCTTCATCTAATAGATCTTCTTTTGTGGTAGCTTGGATCCCTAAACGTTTACAATATTTAAGAATCTCATCTATCGTTTTATTGACATCTAATGCGTATTCTTCTACACTCATCATAACGATCACCTCTTTCTATCAATGTTTATTTTACTAATTCTTTTAACTCTTCATAAATTGTATCAGGTACTTCTGTCTCTAAATGTCGATTCAAGACTTTTGTTTTTTGTGCTTGTTCAATCACCGATAATTCTTTTTTTAAGTACGCTCCACGACCATTGGCTTTTCCAGACTCATCAATGATGACAGTCCCTTCTGGTGTACGAACCACACGTGTTAATTCTTTTTTCGGAAACTTTTCTCTTGTGACAACACAAGTACGCATAGGAATTTTTTTTACTTTCATAAAATATTAATCCCCATTTCACTCGCTTCACTACGTGTTTTTACATCTAATTTGTAATGCGTTAAACGAGCGGCTAAACGAACATTTAATCCTTTACGACCAATCGCTAGTGATAAATTTTCGTCATCGACAATGACAAGTGCATCATTTTCTTTTTCATTTCCAATCACGACGGTTACATTACGAGCTGGACTTAAGGCATTTTCAATGAATTTAGCTGGATCTTTGTCGTATTCTACTACATCAATTTTTTCTCCATTTAATTCTTTAATGATATTGTTGATACGACTTCCACGTTCCCCAATACAAGAACCAACTGCTTCTACATTTGGATTTTCAGAATAAACCGCGACTTTCGTACGAACACCGGCTTCACGAGCTACACTATAAATTAAAATGATTCCTTCATTTACTTCTGGGATTTCAAGTTCAAATAAACGTTTTACAAAACCATAATGTTTTCTAGAAAGTAAGATTAATGGTCCTTTTCCACTATTATCTACTTTTGTAATATAAACTTTTAAACTAGAACCCATCTTAATCGTTTCACCAGGAATAATTTCTGATTTTGGTAAAATCCCTTGTGTTTTTCCTAAGTTAATGTAATAATTACGAACATCTTCCATTTCAACAATTCCTGTTACCATTTCATCTTGTTTATCGCCAAATTCTTCCATAATGTTCGCACGTTCTGCTTCGCGTACTTTTTGAATGATTACTTGTTTTGCGGTGGTAGCGGCAACACGCCCAAAATCTCTTGGTGTCACTTCTTCTTCAATTGTTTCTCCTACTTTAATATCAGGTACAATCTTACGAGCTTCTTCTAACGTTAAATGAATTCTTGGATCGTATTCAAATTCTTCTGGTAAGCCTTCTTCTATCTCTTCATCACTAAGAGGTTTGTAAGGATCTGTTTTTTCCAATTCTTTCAATTCCTCTTCGGTAAGACGATGTTCCTCTTCTGGAAGTTCTACAACTGTTTTATAAGAGAAAACACGAATTTTCCCTGTATCTGGATCAACTTCTACACGAGAATTTGGTAAATGAAAGTTCTTTTTATAAGCAGACGTTAATGCTAACTCTAAGGCTTCAATCAATGTTTCATGATGAATTCCACGTTCTTTTTCTAAAACGTCCATAGCCATTTTAAAGGCTTCCATATCAATTTTATTTTCGGTTAAGTGTTCTTCTTGTTTTTTCTTTCTCATTTTACTCACTACCTTTCTCTTTTGAACAAACATCTAAAATATAATTTTCTTCAATAAAATCTTTTTCATCTAAAATAGGATTAATGATTTTACTGACTTTAACACAATCATCTAAATCAATGATTCCGTCCTTATCAATAATAACACGAAGAAAATTCATACTTCCTTCTTTCTCATAAACGACATCGTCAATACGATATCCTAAATTCTCTACTTCTGTTTGAATCGCTTCTCTTACGCTCTTTACAATCTCCATACATACCTCCTTGATTCGCAGGAAAGAGTGGGTTCCCCCACTCTTCCGTCCGTAAACATCTACCAACATTATAACACAAGAAATGAAAAAGACCTAGTTTTTTTGAAAACTTTGTGTAAATTCACATTGTTTCTCTCCAATTTTCATAAAATTTGTTATAATGGATAAAGGAGATGATCATATGTCAAAAACAGAAACTACCAAAAAACAAGGATATTGGAATGGATTCTTTCGTTCCCTTGCGGCCATCGCGGTTTATTTCATTCTACCTTATTTACAACCAGTTCCTTTTGAATTACTAGGAATTGATTTAGCGACTGTCCCAATGATTATTAAAACGATTTATTTAGTAGTCTTTGAAGCTTTAATGATTGTGATTATTGTCTCTTTATTTTATGATGACTTAAAAGAAAATTTAGCAGATTTAAAAAAGAATCATCGCGCATACTTTAACGAATATCTCAAATATTGGTTTTTAGTTCTGATTCTGATGATGATTAGTAATAGTATTATTATGGGGATTAATCATGGAGCTATCGCAACTAATGAAGAAACCGTAAGACAAACGTTTACTGTCGCACCTGTTTATATGTTTCTAAGCGCGGTCGTATTCGCACCTATCGTCGAGGAACTTGTTTTCCGAAAATCCATTCGTCAAATCTTTACCAATGATTTCTTATTTATTTTTCTTTCCGGGTTAATCTTTGGTTCTCTTCATGTATTACCTAGTTATCAAGCCCCTATTGATTTACTCTATTTAATTCCTTATAGTATTCCAGGATGGGTATTTGCCTATACCTTAAAGAAAAGTAAAAACATCTTTGTACCAATGGGACTTCATTTTTTACATAATGGAATCTTAATGTCCCTACAAGCATTCTTATATTTTTTCATGTAAAACATCTTCGGATGTTTTTTTGTGTCTTATCCTACTCTCTTTTTATTTTGAACATATAATAAAGAGAAAGGAGGAAATATGAACGTATCAACTTTTGAAGAATTACGTGAGGCCATCCAAGCTATGGCTAGTACCATTACACTTACGAATAGTTTTTCCACTTCCGGAGATTCCATTCTCATTGATCATAGTGTATTTATTGAAGGATCGGGATTTACCATTTCAAGATCCACTTCGTTTACTGGTTCGTTTTTTACGATCAGTAACGGGACCGTCATCTTTTCTAACTTTACGTTAGATGGAAATCAACAAGCAAATGTAGGATCGCTTATTAGTTTAACAGGAGGGAGTCTTTCTTTAGAACAAATGACGCTCCAAAATAATCAAAGTACCAATGGTGGAGCCATAAACGCACAAAGTAGTCCTTCTACAAACTTTTTCTTAAGTGTTATTGGAAACTCAATCATTCAAAATTGCCAAGCTACACTAGGTGGTGGAATCTATGCCAAATTCATCAATTCCAATGGTCGTGATAGTATAACCGTGTCCAACCAATCGGAGATCAGGAACAATCAAGCAACTTTAGGCGGGGGAATTTATTTATAAAATAACGATCAAGGATTTGGTCGTATTAATCTAGTGAATCAATGTGTGATTGCGAATAATCAAGCTCGAGATGGTGGAGGAATTTATTACACCAATTCGATTGCCAACCAGTTTCAAAGCTCAACTACTTTAAACCTCGTCATGAACACAGGCGCACAAATGACTAATAACCAAGCGAGTGGGAATGGTGGTGGGATCTATTTTTTAAGTACGAATGTGAATGATAATTTTAGTGTGATTAATAGTTCGTTTATCCAAAATAAAGCGAATCAAGGAGGAGCTATTTTCTTTGACTTAAATCATGGATCCATCTCTCCAAGTATTCAAGGGTGCGATTTCCGTGAAAATCAAGCCACTAATAATGGAGGCGCCATTGCCTATATTTTACAAAATCCAAGTGGACAATCTTTACCTATCCAAACCTCTATTATTACAATGTCCATGGATACCTTTATCCAAAATCAAGCATTAAATGGAGGTGCTTTCTACTATCAAGATACCATTCTGAATAGTCCCATTCATGTCAGTTTAAACTTTACAAACACCACATTCAATCAGAACCAAGCTCGAGACGGTGGTGGAAGTATCTGTATTCTGGGAAATTCGATGATTGAAACCAATCTTGTTAATAGTCGTATGAATCAAAATCAAGCAAACAATGGTGGAGTTATTTACGCCGCACTGACACAAAACAATAGCCCTATTCGCCTTACTAATGTCACCATGACAGAAAATCAAGCACAAAAAAATGGTGGTTGTATCTATGTACAAAGTACAAGTAATAGTACTCTAACCATTCAAAATAATCGCAATACTCCAGTCACCAATAATTCAGCTTTGAATGGTGGAGTCATCTATTATCTTGGTAATGCCAATAATGGCGTTCGTGCCGAAGGAATCTTCACTCATAATGAAGCTACGAATCATGGGGGTGTTATTGATATCGAAAATAGTTCACTAACCCTTAGTGACTCTACTCTTTCTGAGAATAAAGCTACAGATGGAGGAGCTCTCTATCTATCTGGAGGAAATCATCAAATCACAGACAACACGTTTGAAGAAAATGAGGCAATGAATGGCGGAGCTCTTTATAATACCAATCAAGGAAATATTACTTCTACTTTTAATACTTACACCATGAACACTGCGACAAATCAAGGAGGAGCGATTGTCAACGATGAAGGAACCATCGAAAATAATGGCGATAGTTTTTCTAATAATAAGTCCAATAATCGTGGTGGAGCAATCTATAATAGTGGAAATTCTTCCATAACGATTAACGATATTACAACGATTTTAAGAAATCAAGCAACTTTAGGTGGAGGAATCTATAATACGAATGGTGGAGAATTAATTCTTCGTTCCGCAGAATTTTTTCAAAATCAAGCAACTGAAAAAGGTGGTGGTATCTTTAATGATCAAAATAGTGTCACCAAAATGATTGATTCCGTTTCTATGTCCGAAAATGACAGTTCTCAAGGAAAAGATTTCTATAATCAAGGCAGATTAGAAATACAAGGACTAGTTCAAATGACAACGGGTCTTTACCTTCCAAGTGAAGCAAATGTACCAATCATTACCAATCTATTAAGTGAAAGCTCTAGAATTCAACTGGAAAACTCTACTTATGTGACACCTTCGACTGGAAGCCCTATTGCGATTGGCATAGCCGATCCCAATCAATATCCTCTATTACAAGATGGAGATGCGAATTCTTATCAAAAACCACCGATCGATTTTAACAATTGGATCATTCGTTTAAGTGATGATAGAAAAGAAGTATGGTTATTTTTAAACGTAGTGACTTATACCATTACCTATTGTAACCTAAATGGCTCTACAACAACCAATCCAACCACTTATACGGAAAATGATTTGCCAATTCTTCTCACACCACCTACAACCAGAAGATGTCGTGTCTTTATTGGGTGGTACTTAAACAATCAAAAAATTACAACCATTCCTGTTGGTACAACCGGTAACCTCACCATATGTGCACGTTTTGAAAGAGTGTCAAAAAGTAACTTTCGTTGTAGAAACCATGAATTTCATGATAGAAACTATAGTGAAATGTGATACAATTGAGATGGTGGTAACATGGAAAATAAAAGTCACTTAAAAAAAATACTATGGGGTATTGGAATCTTTATTCTCATCATATCTGGTATTATTTTATATGCCCGTTTTATTGGTACCAGTGGACTTTATGTTAAAGAATATAAGGTAACCAATAGCTCGATTCCCGATAGTTTCTATGGTACAAAAATTGTACAAATTTCCGATATTCATTATGGAAGAACCATTAAAAAACAAGAACTACAAAATATGGTAGATAAAGTGAATCAACTAAAACCCGATATTATTGTATTAACCGGAGATTTGATTGATAAAGATACCATGTTAACAGATAAAATGGCAACTGTGATTTCAGATATTTTAAAACAATTAAATGCGACCATTGGTAAATATGCGATCACAGGTAATCACGATTATAAATTTGATAAATGGGCAACCATTATTAGTGATAGTGGTTTTATGAATTTAAATGATCGATATGATATTATTTATAATAATTCTACTAAACCGATCTTTCTAGGGGGATTATCAACAAATACGTATCAAAAAGAAAAAACGTTAGAAGAAAAAATAAAAGTGATGAATGATTACTTTGCTACAAGAACGGAAGAAAATCAAAACTCTTTTCCCGATTATAAAATTCTCATCATGCATGAGCCAGATTATGTAGAAGAAGTAAATCCCGAAAACTATGATTTAATTCTAGCCGGACATTCTCACGATGGACAAGTAAAACTACCTGGAATTGGTGCGGTGATTCTACCGAATGGAGCTAAAAAATATCATAAAAATTATTATAATTTAAATGGTACAGACTTTTATATTTCTAGTGGAATTGGTACTTCTAGATATAATTTTAGATTGTTTAATCGACCATCTATTAACTTATATCGCTTAGTAGATCATTAAAAAACGATAGTCTCTTCTATCGTTTTTTGTAATCCTAAATATTCTATAATTTTTTAATTTCTTCCATCGAAAGACCTGTCATACGAGCAATGATCTCTAAATCCATCTGTTCATCTTTCATCTTTTTTGCAATCTTCAACTGTTCTTTTTTTCGACCTTCTTGGTAAATCTCATGACGAACGGTATTTTCATAATAAATTCGATCTTCTTCCATCGCTTCCCATAACGGATCTCCCTTTTTGATGATTTTTACGGTATCCATTAATTCTTTCTTTTCTTCTTTTGTCAT
>DVKJ01000033.1 GCA_018716065.1 Candidatus Pelethosoma merdigallinarum | reverse complement strand
GATTCGGAAACCCTTGAAGCTTATTTACCGTGGCAAGAGAAGATCCAGATAAATTGTAAATAAAAGAACTTAAATAACCGTCTCAGTATAACAGTAACTGGGACGGTTTTTAAGTACACTATTTTATTTGACGCTTAAAAAAATCATCGCTCCAAAAGCGTTATGGCAAATCTTCAGAACAAATGCCATCAGATGGACAAACAAGTCTGTTGGATGGGCCAGAAATTCAAGATGATAGAGAGCATCCACGCCGCCGTTCAGACTATTACTTATAAGAGAAAGACTCATAAAAGGAAGAGAGCTGATCTCTTAGCAGTCTTTCCGACTGAAGAAGTTCATCATGAATTGAGCAGTAATAAATGGGTTAGACAGAAGGAACTCAAGCTGTTAATGCAAGAGTTCTTAGCTGGTGCAAGAAAAATAAGATTCCAGGTTTTAAGCTAGGTTGTGCTATCAATTATGATTTGAAACACAAAGGTATTTTAAATCTATTTACAATGGCAAGAAAAGGTCCAGGTAATTTTTAAATAAACGAAATTAAATAACCGCTTCAATACAACAGTTACTTTTTTGGACGGTTTTTATATACACTCGTTTATTTGACGCTTATGAAGGGAGTATAATTAAGAAGATTGCGTAAATTCAAAGTGATTTAATTCAGGAATAGCACTTGTGAGTAAATAATATTCGTCCAAAAAAGTTTGGTTAATTTTGATATAGATATGGAGTTAAGATGCTTGAGAGTAATAGAATAACAAGTAAATCATTTCAGAATGAAGAAGTACCTCAGTTTGATAGAGTAAATGTACTTTTTGGCATAAATGGATCAGGAAAGACTGCGTTAGCTAAGTTTATAATTGATCATTCTGGAAATCCTTGCTTTTTTAATACAGATTTTGTGGAAAATAATATTTTACTTGAAGATAATAAGAATATTGTCTCAGGTGTCAAATTAAAGATTGGGCAACAAGCTAGTGATGAATTAAAAATTCAGCAAATGTCTAAGCAAATCGCTTCTATTAATCAAGAAAAAGATAAACAGGGAAGAGATCTCAAGCAAGAAAAAGAAAATTTATTTGAAATTCTAGATAATGAGCTGAAAAGAACGAAACGAGCGTTCAAGACTGAAAAGATTCATCAAAAAAGTAATGCTAATGATGATCCTGTATCTGCATTGGATAAGTGGATAAATGAAGCAGATATGAATTCTAAGGAAGAATTCAACAATATTTCGGAATTAGATGGGTCTATTGCAGAAATTGATCAAAAAATTTATTTATATAAATCATATATAGATAATGTGAAAAATGTTAATTTTAAGGAATTAAAACAAGAGCTAGAAAGAAAAGTAATTAAACCAGATTCAGAAATTTCACAAGTAATTATATCGTGGCTAAGACAAGGACTAAAAATCCATAATTTAACGGATATGAATAAGGAGAAAGAAAGATGTCTTTTTTGTGGTAATGAATTTGACTCTAAAAAATTGTTTAAACGGCTAGAGCTTTTAATAAAATCTGATTATTCAGCTTTTATTGATGAACTCAATCTTAAAAAAGAAAAGATTCAAAGTGTTAATACTGCATTAGATAATATTGGTTCGAAGCAATTAGTTTTTATTGATACAAAAAATATTTTAGATGAGTTAATGAGCTACTTGAATAAAAAAATGGCTCGGACGGAACAAGAAATAGAATTACCAATTAGTTTGACAGAAAAGTTTAATAAAAACTATAAAAAGGTAAAAAAATTATTAGTAAATAGTATAAATAAGAGAGATGAACTTCAAAAAATAAAGCAAAGAACAGAAGAATATGCTAAAAGTGAGATTGGCCAGCAATTACGTAAAAATAGTTTATGTATTGATTTGAAAAAGAATATATTTAAACTTCAAAGCCAAATAGGTATACAAAAAAGTGAAATTATAGAATTAAAGAAAAAGATAAGCGACATTAAATCAAAACAAAGTGATTTAAATGGCTTTAGGGATATTTGTAATTGTGAGTTTAAAAGTATTGGCTTGAGATTAAAATTAGAAATTGATGTAGAAAATAAGGGATACCTAGTTAAAGAAATAAATGGCTTACCTCTTAGAGTATCTGATTTAAGTGAAGGGGAGAGAAGAATATTAGCATTTATGGTATTTTTCTATCAAATGAGGAGTAATGAGTCCGAAATTAAGGAAAATATTGATAATATAGTAATTGATGATCCTATTACCAGCTTGGATATGGAAAATAGTTATGAAATTGTAGAAATGATTAATGATCTAATAAAGAAGATTAGTAACGAGAGTAGTCATAAGTTATTTGTTTTTACGAATTCATCTAGGGCTTTTCATGATATCGGTTATTTTGATGTACAGCAAAATAAAGTGAAAAAATGGAATGTGTTTAAAGATTTAGATGGACATAGTCATGTAAAAAGATTAGATATACAAGAAGGTCTTAATAGAAGTGATTATTATAAGCAAATATTTAAAGAAATATCACAATTTGCTTTTGAAAATAAAAGAGAATTAGAAAATAGCAACAATGCGGTGTTTTATTGTAATAAAACTAGAATACTGTTAGAATCACATGCATATGCTAATTATGAAATAAATGATGCTACATCAAATCGTAATAATTTTGGCCAGTTAATTGATGATTATAATATACCGAATGAAATGAAGAATGACTTTCAAACAGATTTGGACATAATTAATAAGAATTCTCATGGTTTTTCTAATATTGATCAGGCTCTTTTAGATGATTCTTCTAGCAATTCTAGAATCCAAAAAGCTATAAGAGATGTAATAGCTATCTTATATTGTAAAGACTCTAAGCATGTATATTGTATGATTCAATCTGTTTTAAAGGAAAAAGGTGGGAGAAAACAGCAATTACAGGACTGGGCAAAAAGGTGGAAAGAATAGATTATACTGGTAATTTCTTAATAAATATCTAATAGAATGAAAAATAATTATATAGAATTAATTTTGACTGTAATTATTAGTTTTATAGTGGGTTATGCAATGCATGATAATACTATTTTAATTACAGTATCTGGTGAAGAGCTAGGTCCAATTTCTGAATGGGTAAGTGCAGCTTTGTCAGTGATATCAATATGTTTTGTATATTGGCAAGTAAACAGGCAAATTAATAAGGAAAAAAATGTTAAAAAGGAACTGTCTCGTCCAATATTTTCCTTTAATGCTATTTTTGGATTTCATAATAATATTAAAACTTATATTTCAAGCGAAGTTGATATTGATGATTTAAGTAATATAGATAAAGGTAATAGTGCGTTAGTAGGAAGTACTATAAGATATTGTTATTTGACTAGTAATATGAATTATTTAAATAAAATATTTTATATTACTAATCCATCTACGCACCCAATGCTTTTTGTAAGAATAGAATTGTTCTTCGATGAAAAAGATGAAGAATATGGACATGAAGAAACTTTTTGGATTGGTAGACATAGATGAAAATGAAGCGATTCAAATATTACCACATCATTTTGTGGATAAAATAAAAAAGGGCAATTTATTAATAAATGGGTTGATAACGAAATAGGAATTAAAAAGATAAAACTTTGTTTTACTACTGCATTAGGGGAAAAATTTTTATATTTATATAAATATAAAGATGATGATCTACAAATAATTGAAAAACGAAAAGCATTAGATAAAGATTTCTGAAACTGTCAAATCTTTTGTGTAAATAGTTCTTTCTCGTAAATTGATTTTTTAATTATTTATTTAATCAAAGTAGGATTCTAAGGTGTCCTGAACCTGACCAAAGCCTTTATGAATTCGATTGAAATAAC